>JAHDHK010000026.1:5492-32394 GCA_020631335.1 Chromatiales bacterium | reverse complement strand
CACTGATCACTGCGTCGGGCGTTCTTGATGACTCAAGTGCCTCGGTGTCTTCCTCGGCGCTTTCGAAGCTGTCGAAATCAATGCCGGCACGTTGAAAAGCACGTTCCAGCACCCAGCGGATGGACTGGTCATCGTCAATTATCCAGACTCGATTGCGATTCATAGAGCAGACATAGTGATTGGTCGGGCAGTGGCTGATGATAAAGCCGGATGATAATGCGGCTACTATACCACCGGCAGGGTAACCTCGAATTCAGTGCTGCCGGTCTTGCTGGTGCACTCTATGAGTCCCCCTTGCTGGATCACGAGTGATTGTGCGATGGACAAACCGAGGCCGGTCCCCCCGGGTCTGCCTGAGACCAGCGGGTCGAACAACGTGTTTTGTACTTCTGCAGAAATACCCGGGCCATTGTCGATAACGTTAATTTTGCACACCAGCCTGACGAGCTTGCCCCTGATAGTGAAATTCCGCTCAACCCGGGTTTTAAAAGTGATCGCGGGGTGATCGGTGTCCTTCAGTGCATATATGGCGTTACTGACCAGGTTGATAAACACCTGAATCAGTTTTTCACGGTCACAGCATATATCGGGGATACTCGGGTCGAAATCGTATACCGGCTGCACATGGTTCGGGTTGTCAGTCAGCAATAGCCGGGTGACGTAGTTAAGTATCTCGTGAATATTGTGTTGTTCGAGTTTGAGCTGTGAGCTCGGGCCCAGCATTCTGCGCATCAGATTCTGCAGCCTGTCTGCTTCTTTGATCAGCAGTTGCGTGTATTCGGTTAGTTTTGATTTGCCCAGCTCCTGATCGAGCAACTGTGCAGCCCCGCGAATACCACCTAATGGATTGAGTACTTCATGTGCGAAACCGCGCAGAATTTTTTGTGAGCGCTGCTGTTGTTCCAGAATTTCCCGTTCTGCAGCAATACGTTGCTGCCGGTCTACATCCAGCAGCTCTAATATGAGTTGCTGTTCCGGACGGGTGGTTTGAATCGGTGTGACGATACAGTCAACCAGAATGGTGGATCTCAGGCGTGTGTGCAGCTGAAGTCTGCGGCAAATCAGCGACTGACCGGTAGCCTGTGCCTCGTCGAGCTGATCAAGCAGCTCATCGGGCAGCGAGATAATGGTGCTGATTGGCTGCCCTTCACAAAAACGCTTGCTACTGCCGAGCAATGTTTCGGCAGCGGGATTGAGCCATTCCACACGGTGACGGTGGTCAAGTGATACGACAGCGACCGTCAGATTGTTGATGAGTTGCAGGCGAGGGTCCATTCACGGGCCGAATCGAGGTGGAATCATTCATTATGATCGCACTGCATGCAGAGTTAAATGCCGCGCTGGCTGTGGCGGCTACTGGAAAACCTCATCGTCTTCACCTGAATTGCGCAGATGGAAGGTGACTGTGTCTGATTCGATGACTACATAGCCGTCCTTATCGACGATTCTGCCGGTTACGCTGTGGCTGCCGAGGTTCACATTGGTGAGGTTCAGTGCGGCGCTGCGGCCACGCGTCATATCTTTACCGTCGACGTTGATGATTATTTCATGGCTTTCAGACAGCGCGGGCGTTGGCAGCAGAATAATCTGTACTGACCCCGCACTATTGTTGACGACTTTTCCGGGGGTCGGGTTCAGTACCTGCAGTGATTTATACTTGCCGGCGTCATCAGAGGCATCACCGTCACGGCTGGCAGCCTTTTCTTCGACAACTTCATCCGGTGCCGGTGTTGGTGCACGTTGCATTTTCATGGTTTCAGCACCGTCAACCGGTGTGTCACTGTAGGCAATGCGGCCGTTTTCGTCGATGTACTTATACACCGCAGACGATGCTGTGAGTGGCAGTAAAGCCGCTACAACAAACGTAACAAAAGGGCGGTAATCCCTCACAATAGCTACTCCCGCTAGGCGTTTTTTTACGTTACACATTTTTTGGGCCGACTTTTCAGTGACTTCTGTTGACACGGTTGCAACTGTACCCCCGGCAGGCATTCAGACGGTTGTTCAGCAAGGTGCCCCGGCGGTGACCGTGAGTCGGAATAAACTTTGCCGGCGTGAGTAGAGTGCCGGCAGCGCTTTCGACACTTCCTGTCAGCGGCGACCTGAATATGCGTTGTGTCTTAGTGTTGTGTAGCAGATCAGGCTAGAATATAAGAGAGCCTAATAACCGATTATGTGTGTAGCGATGTCGATCGACTGTCGACTGCACGGAGTAATGCTTTGCAAAACAAGATAACCACCTTTCAGGGGCTGATTGCCGAGTTGCAGCAGTATTGGGGTGATCAGGGATGTATCGTACAACAACCGCTCGATATAGAAGTCGGTGCAGGTACTTTTCATCCGTCGACTTTTCTTCGCGCTGTCGGACCGGAGCCCTGGAACGCCTGTCATGTGCAGGGGTCGCGTCGACCTACTGACGGCCGCTACGGTGAAAACCCGAATCGGCTGCAGCACTATTTTCAGTTTCAGGTAGTGATGAAGCCATCACCTCACGACTTTCAGGAGCTCTACCTCGGGTCATTAAAAGCACTGGGGTTCGATCCGCTGGTACACGACATCCGCTTCGTGGAAGACAACTGGGAATCACCCACACTGGGGGCCTGGGGGCTCGGCTGGGAGGTTTGGCTTAATGGTATGGAAGTCACTCAGTTCACCTACTTTCAGCAGGTTGGCGGGCTTGAATGCAAACCGGTAATGGGTGAAATCGCCTACGGTCTGGAACGTCTGGCCATGTATATACAGGGAGTCGACAGTGTGTACGATCTCGTTTGGTCAAACCAAAACGGACATATTGTCACCTACGGCGATGTTTATCTGCAGAATGAACAGGAGCAGTCGGCTTACAACTTTGAGCATGCTGATGTTGAAGCGCTGTTTAGTGCTTTTGACAGTCACGAAAAACAGGCTCAGGCGCTCAGCGAGCTTGGCCTCTCTATGCCGGCTTACGAGCATGTCCTTGGTGCGTCCCATACGTTTAACCTGCTTGATGCCCGCAATGCAATCTCGGTGACCGAGCGCCAGCGCTATATTTTACGAATCAGGCAACAGGCTCGACTCGTTGCCGAAGCCTATTTTGCTTCACGTGAGGCGCTGGGTTTTCCACTGTCCAAAGCAGTGGCGGAGTGCGCATAGATGAGTGATCGTGAAGATTTCCTGGTTGAACTGGGCACTGAAGAGTTACCGCCGAAGGCGTTGCTGAAGCTGGCAACTTCGTTTGCAGAGGGCATTACTGCGGGATTAACAGACGCCAGTCTGGAGCATGACGGCGTGCATATGTTTGCCACCCCCAGACGACTGGCCGTGCTGGTTGAATCACTTGCCATCTCTCAACAGGAGGGTACAAAGGCGCGGTCCGGCGGTCAGCGCTGCCTTTGATGATCAGGGTAATCCAACAAAGGCGGCATCCGGATTTGCCGGCTCCTGTGGTGTCGACGTTGCCGATCTGGAGCGAATGAGTACAGACAAAGGCGAATGGCTGGTCTGCAATATTGAACAGAAAGGACAAGCGGCCATTGAGTTGTTGCCCGGTATTGTAGAGAAGTCGCTGTCCGCTCTGCCAATACCCAAGCGCATGCGCTGGAGTGACAGCGACGTAGAATTTGTTCGACCGGTGCATTGGTTGCTGATGTTGCTGGGCGGTTCTGTCATACCGGCATCAGTGCTGGGCTTAACGTCAGGTCGTGAGACTCGCGGCCATCGATTTCATCATCCGGATGCAATCACTGTCAATCATGCCAGTGATTATTGCCGGCTACTGCGAGAGCAGGGTCACGTGATGGCTGATTTTGCAGAACGCAAAGCACAGATTGATCAGGGAATTCGGTCGGTGGCGGAAACTGCCGGTGGCCGTGCACTGGTTGATGATGCACTGCTCGATGAAGTGACCGCGCTGGTAGAGTGGCCGGTGCCGGTGGTAGGCAACTTTGATAAAGAATATCTGGAGCTGCCCTCGGAGGTATTGATCACCACCATGAAGGACAACCAGAAGTACTTTCCGCTGTTTGACAGCGCAGACAATCTGCTGCCCAAATTTATCACGGTGTCGAATATCAACAGCACAGATATTGATCAGGTGATTAAGGGTAATGAAGTCGTTGTGAGGCCGCGGCTTGCAGATGCCATGTTCTTCTGGACGCAGGATCGCAAGCGACCATTACTCGAGCATGCAGAAACACTTAAAAATGTGGTTTTTCAAACCAGACTCGGTTCTGTATTTGACAAGACGGTGCGGGTTGAAAAAATCGCGCTGACCATCGCGGCGCAGATCGGTGCGGACGAAGCACACACCAGTCGCGCCGCCCGGCTGAGCAAATGCGATCTGATGACCGAGATGGTTGGTGAATTTCCATCGGTACAAGGGGTGATGGGGGAGTACTACGCAAAGCTTGAAGGTGAGCCGGAGCCGGTGTCGACAGCATTGCGTGAACAGTACCTGCCGCGTTACGCCGATGATCAGCTGGCGCTGAGCGCTGAAGGGCAGGCCCTGGCTATTGCCGATCGTATTGATACGCTTGTGGGAATATTCGGAATTGGTCAAAAGCCCACCGGTGTAAAAGATCCTTATGCATTAAGGCGGTTATCACTGGCAGTGCTGCGCACAATGATTGAAAAAAAGTTGCCACTCGACCTGTTGCAACTGCTGCAGTATGCCGCCTCGCTGCATGGAGATACGGTCGATGCAAAGACCTGCGTGCCTGAGGTTTTTGACTTCATGCTGGAGCGTTTGCGAGCTTACTACAGCGCTCAGCAAGTGCCGGTACAGGTGTTTGATTCGGTCGCCTCATTGCGACCCGGGTCCGCGCTTGATTTCGACAAGCGGATAAAGGCAGTGACTGCATTCATGCAGCTGCCCGAGGCCGAAAGCCTGGCTGCGGCTAATAAACGTATCAACAACATATTAAAGAAAAACCCGCCCCCCGGAGACACGAAGGTCGACGAGAGTGGATTCGAAAGTGATCCGGAGTCGGTGCTGTATCAGGCGATCACTGCAGTGTCTGCACAGGTGACGCCGCTTTTCGAGGCGGGAAGTTATACCGAGGCGCTCAAAGCGATGGCGCAACTGCGTGAGCCGGTTGATCAGTTTTTTGACAATGTCATGGTAATGGCCGACGACATAAAAGTCCGCAACAACCGTTTGGCCATGCTTGCAGAATTGAAGCGGCTGTTTGGTCATGTGGCAGACCTGGGCGTGTTGCAGTCGTGAGTGTCGGACGGACATTCCCGGTAGCCCGGGGTGTCACAAAAGTCCATCTATGTACTCAGTGTTGCAGGAAGTCTGAAGCGTGAGTACAGATAACCGTCGCGTTAGCGCCTCGCCGATGCGTCGGGCATCTTTTCACACAGTACGGAACAACCTTTCAGGGCCATGTTCGGGGTCGGGCTGGATTCTTTTCAATGCTGATGTTGTCTGCCTATGAAACTGGTGCTGCTTGATCGCGATGGTGTTATTAATGAAGAGTCAGACGACTATATAAAGAGTGAAGCCGAATGGGTGCCGATCAAAGGCAGTCTGGAGGCGATATCACGTTTATGTCAGGCAGGTTATCATATTGTCGTTATCACCAATCAGTCGGGTATAGCCCGGGGCCTGCTGACGATTGAGGACTTGCATGCCATTCATCAGCGTATGCAGAAAGAAGTCTCTGCCAACGGCGGCCGGATTGACGCGATTTTTATCTGCCCGCATAAACCGGATGACAATTGTGATTGTCGCAAGCCGCGACCGGGTATGTTGCACAGTGTCATGGATCGTCTGGAAACGGAGTTAGCCGGGGTGCCGCTGGTTGGTGATTCACTGCGTGATGTTCAATCAGCGATGGTGGTCGGGGCAAGCCCGGTACTCGTGCGCACCGGGCATGGCAGCCGTACCATTGAGCAGAATCCTCACCTGGAGAATGTGGCTGTTTTTGATGATTTGTCGTCGTTTGTTGATGATCTGCTGGATAGTGGTGGCTAGCTTGTTGGCTGGTTATCGGTCAGGTGTTTTTATGGGTTCAGCCTGAATCTAAAGGCAGCTGAAATAGCGCGATTGCATTGTGATTGCTGGCGATTGCGATCTCATCGACAGGCTCACCGCGCAGGGTTGACACTGCTTGAAGTACTTCGTGTATCCACTTTGGCTCGTTGCGACTGCCACGATGCTGTGCCGGTGACTGATCCGGAGCGTCTGTTTCCAGCATCATTGCTTCCAGCGGAAGGTTAGTCACCAGCTTGTGGATTTTGCGGGCATTTGCGAAGGTCACTGGTCCGCCGAAACTCAGTTTGAAGTGTAAATCTATCAGGCGATGTGCCTGTTGAATGCTGCCATTGAAGCTGTGAATCACCCCGTTACCGTGTGACCTGTTCAATGCCGCCGGTTTAAGCATGTCTATCACATCTTCAAGGCTGTTACGCGCATGTATGATGAGCGGCAGATTTGCGTCCCTGGCTATGTTGATCTGCGCTTCGAAAAATTGTCTTTGCCGCTGAAGATCAGTCGTATCTTTGTGTTTATCGAGTCCGCATTCTCCAACGCCAACCGCCCGGTGTAATTGATGTGATAGCTGATCTAGATGCTGATCGGTATGCTGATCACAGAAAAGCGGATGCAATCCGTAAGCGGCAAACACACCGTCATACTGTGTAGTGAGGTGTTGAATCTTCGACCAGCGGTGTTGAACCGTCGCTGGAATAACCATCGCGCGAATACCGGCGTCAATGGCATTGTGATACACGCGATCACGGTCTGTATCGAATCGATCATCATCAAAATGAATATGGGTATCGATGAGATCCGGAGGCATGGCCGAAGTACTTACGGACACGGGTTCGGGTGACGCAGATGTGCCTGCTGAATGTCTTTCAGACACGAGGCCTCGAGTGTAGTCGTCAGACTGTTGATGTTCGACCTGAGCTGAGCGGTCGTGGTTGCGCCGATTATCGTGGAGGTCACAAAAGGCTGCTGGCGCACGAAAGCAAGTGCCATTGTTGCCGGATCGAGGTCATATTTACCGGCAATGTCTGCATAGGCAGCGACTGCTCTGGTCGCAGCCTCAGTGGTATAGCGGTAAAAATAATTTTCATGCAGCGTCAGCCGTGCACCGGGTGGTTTTTGATTGTTCAGGTACTTGCCACTCAGGGCGCCACCCGCCAGTGGCGAGTACGCTAGCAATCCAATATTCTCTCGATGAGCAAACTCCGCCAGCCCGATTTCAAACGTGCGATTCAACAGGCAATACGGATTTTGAATCGAAACGATGCCCTGGCTTTGTGTCCCGGTTTCCCGCGCTGCAGCGAGGTAGCTGTGCAGACCCCACGGGGTTTCGTTCGATACTCCTGCTGCTCTGATTTTACCGCTTTGTATCAGTTTTTCGAGCGTGTTCAGGGTGTCTGTAATCGGGTGGTCGTGTTTATCTTTGCCAACCTCGTAACCGAGTTTTCCGAAATAGTTGGTTTTGCGTGCCGGCCAGTGAATCTGGTACAGGTCGATATAATCTGTTTGCAGTCGTGTCAGGCTGTCATCGACGGCGCGGGTGATCTGTTGCTCTGATAGATCCGGGCCGCCCCGGATATGGCCGATCCATTTTTTAGGGGCAGGGCCGACCACTTTAGTCGCCAGTACGATTTTGTCGCGTTGCTGATGTTTCAGCCAGCTGCCGATAATGGCTTCGGTCTGAAACGTGGTTTGTGCGGTGACGGGTGCCGGGTAGAGTTCGGCGGTATCGATAAAGTTGATTCCGGAGTCGAAGGCCAGTTGTAACTGATCGTGTGCCTGCGACGGGGTGTTCTGAGCACCAAACGTCATTGTGCCAAGGCACAGCACGCTGACGTTGATATCGCTATTGCCGAGTTGTCGATATTCCATGGTGAATCACAGCCACCGCAATGTGGGAGTGGTCAGAATATCAGGTTGATCATCAGCAGGCTGACAATCAGAAAGATCACTGTCATAAAGCTGCCCGCGCGCATGAAATCAATCACACGGTAGCCCGCCGGACCCATGATCAATGCGTTGACCTGATGGGTGGGAATAATAAATGAATTCGACGTGGCGATTGCGACGGTCAGTGCGAACAAGGCCGGGTCAGCTCCGGCACCCACGGCAATGTTGACGGCAAGGGGCACCAGTAAAACGGTGGCGCCGATATTCGACATGACCAGTGTAAACACCGTGGCGAGTATGGCAATCACGGTTTGCAGCAGCCAGATAGGCACATCGCCGAGCACTAACAAGGTCTGATAGGCAATCCATGCTGCCGTGCCTGATTTTTCCACTGCCAGGCCTAACGGGATGAGGCTGGCGAGCAGGAACACGGTTTTCCAGCTGACCGACCGATACGCTTCGTCCATGGTCAGCACGCCGGCCAGTACCATGCCCATCGCTCCGACCAGCAGCGATACGGATAATCGCAGTTCGGAAAACAGCACCAGTGACAGCGCGATAAGAAAGAAGAACAGCGCAGGTTTAATTTTATTCGGCCGCAGCTCTTCTACCACGTGATCCGTAACAACGGCATAGTCTTCGTTGTTGCGAAGTTTGTTCAGGTTGCGCCACGACGTATGCACCACCAGCGTATCGCCACCCTGCAGCGGTTCGGTTCGTACCTCTTTATCGAGGGTGTAGCCGGCGCGGTATATTCTTAGAATATGCAGCCCGTCGTTTCGTCGCAACTGCAGATCATTAAGATTCTGCCCGACCAGTGAAGAGCCGGGAGGTATAACAATTTCAGCAATGCCGGTTTCCTGTGCGTTCATCACACTGGCAAAGTGGTTTTCGCTTTTTACGATTCTCAGTTTGTACTGACGTGCAAACTTTACCAGCTGGCGTTTGTTGCTGAGCACGCCGATGTAGCTGTTTACCCATATAACCTCTTTGCCGTCAGGTACAACCGATACTTCATCACCGTTGCGGATAGCCAGTACAAACGGGACATTTTCCAGGGTGCGTTCTATCTGCATGATGGTCATGCCGACCAGCGGGCTGTCGATAGAAGCCTGTAATTCAAATAACTCCCCGGAAATACCATAGACCCGTTCAAAGTAATCCGCGGTACGGGTGGTGGTTTCTTTCTGCTTTTCACCTTTGACATTCGGCAGCACCCATCGGCCGAACAAGGTAAAGAAAAGTATGCCCGAAGTAATAAGTGCCAGCCCTATCGGCGTGACATCAAACAGGCTGAATGTGTCCATCTGATGTTCGGCAGGCAGCGCTTTGTTTGATGACAGCAGCAGATCGTTGAGGAGAATCAGCGGACTGGAGCCGACCATCGTCACGGTGCCACCGAGAATCGCGCAAAATCCCATAGGCATCAGCAGGCGTGACATCGGTATTCTGGTGCGACGACTGATGCGGCTGACCACCGGCAGAAACAGTGCAGCGGCGCCGACGTTTTGCATGAAGCTTGAGATAATACCGACTGTGCCGGAGACCAGAGGTGTAATGCGGGCTTCGGTGCTGCCACCTTTTTGCAGAATCCAGTTGGCAACCCGACTCATAATGCCGGTTTTATCGAGCCCGGCGCCGATAATCATGACGGCGATAATAGACATCACCGCGTTACTGGCGAATCCATCGAAAAGTTCAGCGGTGGATATGACCGGCTGCAGGCCGGGCAGCATGGTCGTCAAACCAAGCAGCACCATAATGGTGACGGCGGCAACGTCAATTCGCACAACTTCTGAAACAAACAGATATACCGTGAAAAAAAGCAGGCCCAGCACCAGGATTATTTCGGGGGTGAGTGTGCTGGCTTCATTCATGGTGCGCGAACGTATTGACCTCTTGTGTAGTCCGTTGAGGTGTTAAAACCCACGGAATGCGATGAATGAAAGCCGGACTTGGCTGCCGGAAGCGGCGTATCAGCTTTCAGGACTATGCTTAAGGGTGCAAAAATCGCTTCACATTGGTGACTTATAACTGGGTAAAAACCGGATGTCCCGCACTAATCCGTGTGAAGATGCGAATACCTTGAAGACACATGAATTATAGCTTTGATACGGGCCGCGTGCCATGACAACAATGTTGCAGAAAGAAAAACATGACTGCATCAACACGGACTGTCTGCGGGTGTCATTCAAACTTCTACGGAGTTCTTGTCACAGACCACTCAGTGCGTGATAAGTTCCTGCTGACAGGTGGGTGTAAGTCGTTTAGATATCGTTCTCTGACAGGGGTAAGCGATACAATCAAGTGGCAGGACGTTGACGTGCAACCTGCCTGTAGTTTGTTTTACTTAATGCGGATCAATGAATTAATGGGACAAATACTCAGCACCCGATCTTTGCGAACCTTTGTGTTGCGTCAGGGCAGGCTCACACAGGGGCAGGCTAAAAATCTGCAGGACTACTGGGACCGGGTCGGTATAGACGTCGGAACGCAAACGATAAATCCGGCAGATTACTTTGATCGCAAAGCACCGGTATGGCTGGAGATCGGGTTCGGTAATGGTGAATCTCTGGTGGAGATGGCCGCAGCTAATCCGCAGATCAACTTTCTGGCAATCGAGGTTCATCTGCCCGGTGTCGGCCATGTGCTGGGTGAGATTGCCGGTCGTGATATCAGAAACGTTCGACTGATTCGCTACGATGCCGTAGAGATACTGGATAAATTTCTGTCACCGGCGTCACTGGACAGAATCATGCTTTTTTTTCCTGACCCCTGGCCTAAAAAGCGTCACCACAAAAGACGTATTGTGAACGAAGAGTTTACCCGGCTGATGCGCCGTGTGCTGACACCCGGTGGCATATTTCATACTGCAACGGATTGGCCTCCCTATGCCGATCATATCGACGCGGTGATGCAGCAATGCGAGTTTTTTGACAGGCTCGAGACCGACGGTGAGATCGTTTCATCAAGACCGCTCACCAAATTTGAACAGCGAGGTGTCAATCTGGGCCATCCCGTCGCCGACCTTGTGTACCGGTTGCAGTAGCAAGAAATCTGCGCAGGCATTCTATGATCGATGGATTGCCGGGAGCCTGATAACGATTGATCGGGTTGGCAGTGATTTTGAGTGGTAATAGGGTTACGCTGAAATGCAGAGCGTCAAACACTGTGCGTTAGAATTTTCTCTCACCGCTGAATAACCCGCTGGCTGGTAAACCACGATGTCACCTCGAATAAGTAATGTGCCGGTAAACGGTTGACGGCGGGTGATGATTTTATGACATCAGCCTATAGCGACAATGCGAATTTCAAGACGCGGCGTTATGCCGAAACTGTTTTGTTATCGCTGGTCGCCTGCCATGAATGCGATCTCCTGCATGAAAAGCTGGAATTGCGACAGGGGGAAGTTGCCCGTTGTGTTCGGTGTAACGCATTCCTCTACAGCAATAAACCCAACAGCATAGATCGAGCGCTGGCGGTAACCCTCGCAGCACTGATTATGTTTGTGGTGGCGAACGCCTTTCCATTTCTGGCGATCAGTGTTTCCGGTAATTCGCAAAGCATATCAATCGTGTCTGCGGTGTTTGCGCTGTCTGATAACGGTATGTGGTTACTGGGGTTGTTGTGCTTTAGTTTTATTTTGTTCATTCCGCTCTTGCGGGTGGTTGGGTTGCTCTACATTTTGCTGCCGTTGCGATTTTCCAGCAGGCTGCCCGGCCTTGAGCTGGTGTTTCGTGGAATTGTGACGATGTCGCCGTGGAGCATGATGGAAATTTATCTGCTGGGTGCTGTGGTGGCGCTCGTGAAGCTCGCGTCGATGGCAAACATTGAACTGGGTCTTTCATTCTGGGCATTCGCCTTGCTCAACCTGTTGTCAGCGCTTGCCGCACAGATGGTGGATACCCACACTTTGTGGGAGTTTATGAGTCAGTCCAGGGGCGGCAGAAAATCAATTATTGACGGTGGATCTCACCGATGAAAACAGCAGCCGAGTGTGGTCTGGTGGCTTGTCCTGCATGCGGCACGATTACACGGGCATTCCTACAGGCAACCGTGCAGCCACCAAGGTGTCAGCTATGTTTTGCACGCCTGCATTCGCGTAAGCCGATGAGCCTGCAGCGCTCTTGGGCCTGGTTGCTGGCGGGCATCATTGCCTATATCCCTGCCAACCTTTACCCGATTATGTACACCACCGTTTTTGGTGATTCACAGCCCAACACAATTTTCGGTGGGATACTGGTGTTGCTGGAACTCGAGTCCTACCCGGTTGCGCTGGTGGTTTTTGTTGCAAGCGTGGTAGTGCCTGTACTGAAGTTTCTGGCAGTAGCCTACCTGCTGATATCCATTCAGCGTAAGTTTGCGCATAGCCGCTTTGATCGCACCCGGCTGTTTCGGCTGACAGAGTTTATCGGTCGCTGGTCGATGATCGATGTGTTTGTGGTGGCGATTCTGGCGGCGTTGGTGCAAATCCGCTCGGTGGCGTTGATCGAACCGGGTCTGGGTGCAACGGCGTTCGGTGCTTCAGTTATCTTTACCATGCTGGCGGCGCTTGCGCTCGATCCGCGACTGATCTGGGATTAGTCATGGAAGAACGTTTCAGGCGGCCGCGCT
Source organism: Chromatiales bacterium (assembly GCA_020631335.1). Classification (GTDB taxonomy): domain Bacteria; phylum Pseudomonadota; class Gammaproteobacteria; order Granulosicoccales; family Granulosicoccaceae. Next base: position 19,919 of record JAHDHK010000026.1, on the reverse strand, counting down.
ACAAGACAGAAAACAGACATCGCAGAGGCTATGAGCTGGAAGCAGCCTCACCTGTTATTGATAAGCCGCAGCGGCGTCATAGTGTCTCTGCGTTCTGGCTGGCACCCCTTATTGCTGCCATCATCGGTATTTATCTGGCGGTATCATTTTATCGTTCACAGGGACCGGAGATAACCATTGAGTTTGCCACCGCTGAAGGGTTGGTGGCCGGTAAAACCCCTATACGATATCGTGATGTCAATATCGGTGTTGTCGACAAAATTCTACTCAGTGAAGACCTCGATTCGGTCGTGGTCAAAGCGCGGATGGCGGTAGATGCACGGCGTTACCTGAACAAGCATGCGAGATTCTGGGTAGTGCGGCCAAGAGTTGGTACCAGTGGAATATCGGGTTTGAATACCCTGTTGTCCGGTGCTTACATACAGGTGAATTCAATTCTCGACGACAGCTTTCTTTCTGAATTTGTCGGATTGGAGCAGCCACCGCTGACCGATGAAGATGCACCCGGTCTGCGGTTGAAGTTACAGGCGCGCGATGCCGGCTATGTGAGTATCGGATCACCGGTTTACTATCGCCAGGTTAAAGTGGGGCAGATAGAAGCGCAGCGTTTTCTGGATAACTATGAAGGTGTGGAATTCACCGCGTTCGTAGATGACCCGCACCATGAGATCATTCGCAATACGACCAAGTTCTGGAATGTCAGCGGTGTGAATCTGACGGTTAATTCATCCGGGTTTAAAGTCCGCACGCCGTCGATAGAAGGGCTGGCACAGGGAGGGGTCGCATTCGATATTATTCAGGAATACGAGTTTCCGCGCCCGGTGAATGACGGCCACGTTTTTACCTTGCATCAAAGCCGTGAAAGCGCCACTGAAGAAATGATTCAGGATGTCAGTACCGGCAAGCTGACCTATGTGGTGTATTTTCAAGGATCAGTCAGAGGGTTGTCCAAAGGCGCGCCGGTGGAGTTCAGAGGCGTTCAAATCGGGCGGGTCAGTGACATAAAACTGGTTTACGATGACGCATCGGAGTTTGTTCAGGTGCCGGTATTAATAGAGCTCCAACCCGAGCGTGTACTGGGGCTCAGTAACGGCAAAGTGGATAAAGCAAAGCTAATTGAGTCTGCTATCTCAACAGGTCTGCGGGCAAAGCTGCAAACCGGTAATCTGCTTACCGGTCAGCTGTTTATTTCTCTGGATCTCTATGAAGATGGTGTGGTGGGGCCGCTGGTAAAGAATCAGCAGGGAATCACCATTATTCCGAGTGTACCGTCAGATCTGACACAGGTGACTGAAGGGGTGACTCAGGCGCTGGCAAAGATCAATGCACTGCCCCTGGAAGCCTTGCTTACCAATGCCACCAGTACGGTGGCTCGCGCAGAGTCATTGCTGAACCAGTTTGAGCAGGCCGGGCTGGCAGGGCAGCTGAGTGGCACAATCGGTTCGGCTGATAAGGCGATCGGGCAGTATACGAAACTTGCTACGTCGGCACTGACTGAGTTGAATAATATCTCCTCTCAATTGCAGCGATTTGTCAATGCTGCCGGTGATTCGATGGAGGGGATTGCACCGGACTCGCCTCTGTACTACAACCTGTTGAACACTTTGAAAGATGTGCAGGCGGCCTCACGAGCGGTGCTGGCAGTTTCTGAGTCTGTTGAGAAAAAACCAGAGATATTCCTTTTCGGAAAATAATGAAACCCACGTGAAGAATATCTACCTGCTCACTCTATTTGTTTACTGCACATTGTTGTCGGCCTGTATCAATACTCCGCTGCCTGACTATTACGTGCTGACCCCGGAGCCTGCAACTTCCACTGCTGCCGTCTCCACAGGCATTAGCCGTGATATCGCACTTGGTATCGGACCTGTGACTATTCCGCAAACCATCAACCGGCCAAATATCGTCACGCCACTGGACAGTAACCAGCTGGACGTGGCGGAGTATCATCGCTGGAGTGAGCCACTGGTAGACAACATATCAAGAGTGGTTATTACCAACCTTGCAGATCGCACCGGTTTGAACAAGCTTTACGCCTATCCGTGGCTTGGCAATCGCGTTGATTACCAGATTCGCATTGATGTGCTGCAGATGACTGGCAGGCCGGAAGAGCAAGTCCGGTTGCAGGTACGCTGGCAGATACTCTCCGGTAACAAACCAGCAGAACTACTGGCGACCCGTCTGTCTGATTATCGCCAGCCGATTGGTGAAGAAGGATACTCCGCCATGGTGTCGGCCTATAGTCTGTTGATTGCGCAGTTATCGAACGACATCGCAGCAACCCTGGATAAATTAGAAACCGCTGCTGTCGGCACCTGAAAATACGGCGTTTGTCGGCCTGTCTGTGTGTGATAAATGTCTGCGTCAGGCACGCGTAATCCTGCAAATGGTGTAGGCTATCGACGTAATAATGATCATCACAGGGGTTTATCGCCATGGGGAGTTTACACAACGCCTCGACAGAGCAATTGCAAGCGCTTGATGCGCAGCATCATCTGCATCCGTTTACTGACACCAGGGCACTTAACGCCAAAGGCACCAAGGTGATTAAACGTGCCGAAGGCGTGTATCTGTGGGATTCGGATGATCAGAAATTTCTAGATGGCATGGCTGGTCTTTGGTGCGTCAACGTTGGCTATGGCCGGCGTGAAATTCTTGATGCGGCCTATCAGCAAATGGAACAGCTGCCCTACTACAACAGCTTTTTTCAAACCTCCCATCCACCTGCGATTGAACTGGCTGCGCGAATTGCTGAAGTCACACCACCGCAGTTTAGTCGCGTGTTCTTCTGTGGCTCCGGGTCCGAAGCAAATGATACGGTTGTCCGCATGGTCAGGCATTACTGGTCAGCCGTCGGCCAGCCTGATAAAAAAGTGATTATCAGTCGCGAGAATGCGTATCACGGCAGCACCATGGCAGGTGCGAGTCTCGGTGGTATGAAACCAATGCATGCACAGGGTGGCTTACCGATTCCCGATATCGAACACATCATGCAGCCGCATTGGTTTATTAATGGTTTCGACGAAACGCCGGAAGACTTCGGGTTGCGCGCAGCGCAAGCGCTTGAAGAGAGAATTCTGGCGGTTGGACCGGAACGCGTGGCGGCTTTTATAGGTGAGCCTGTACAGGGAGCCGGCGGGGTAATCGTTCCTCCAGATACATATTGGCCTGAAATCCAGCGCATCTGTAAAGCCTACGATATTCTGCTGGTGGCAGATGAAGTGATCTGCGGATTCGGGCGTACTGGCAACTGGTTTGGTTCGAACACCTTCGACATAGAAGCCGACCTGCTCGCCATTGCCAAGGGGTTGTCGTCCGGGTATCTGCCGATAGGTGGTGTGGTTGTCAGTGACAAGGTGGCTGAAGGTCTTGAAGCAGGTGGTGATTTCAATCACGGTTATACCTATTCCGGACACCCGGCCTGTGCAGCGGCCGCGCTTGCCAATATCGAGCTGATGCAGCGCGAGAGAATCGTCGAATCTGCAGGGGATTCCATCGCGCCGTATTTTCAAAAACGCCTTGCTGAATTTGCAGAGCACCCCTTGATCGGGCAGGTGCGCGGCGTAGGCCTGCTGGGGGCATTGCAACTCGTGCCGGATAAACCTTCGAACACACCGTTTGCCAAAGGCGGAGTGGTTGGGACGGTATGCAGAGAACACTGCATTCGCAACGGCCTGGTAATGCGTGCAGTAGATGATGCAATGATCCTGTCTCCCCCGCTGGTGATCAGTGAATCAGAGATTGATGAATTATTTGATAAGGCGCGACGAAGCATCGATCAGACACTGGACGATTATCGCAATAGCCGGATCGATTTCAGTTAGTCGCCGGTTAGCGAAAGGGCGATACAAATATAAAGATGACGGGTGCTGCAATCTATGCGCGGCACTGGTTGCGTGCGGGGCAGCAGTTCCAATCACTAACGCGGGTGCTGTTGACCTGTTCTACGGGTAAGCGGGGCTACACAAATTCGTTTAACGGGTCATCTCGATATATCGGTCACCGTAACGGCGGCCGATAGTACGAAGCGACTCTGCATTGAAGTGTGCACCGTCATCGCGTGTGGGTAATCCTTCAGCGGCAATGCAGGACGTCCATGGATCGTTATCGCTGTTCAATCGGTTAAGTTGCCTGTTCACTGGCAGTTTTGCTGTCTCGCCGCAGATAAATGGTCGGTTATCGCCGAACCAGCTTTCGCTTCGAAAGTTACTGATGAGTTCGAACAGAAGCTGGCCATAGAGATTGTCATCGCGACCGTCTGATTCACCCTGATGCCACAGGATTCCGTCCACCTGAGATTTCGACGGCAGTTCATTAATAGCGTTGCTGACTTTGTCTCTTATTTCATTAAAAAAATCACCGTTGCCGCCCCAGTGGGCAATTGGTTGACCGGGCGCGGTAATCAATAGAAATCCCAATACTCTATCGGGTGCAAGTTCTGCCGCTCTTTTGCCGAAATGCAGGCTGAAGTTATTGGAAGGTTCGGTGCCGGGGTTGGTACGTGGAAACCAGTCCTGATCCCAGATCTGGTGTAGATCGGCCATCTGCCAGCCATCGCTGGTGTAGGCGAATACCCGATTGTCAGGCGTGTCGATTGTGTAGTCGTAGCTGGTACCGGCCCCGAGCGCATTGGATTGCCCGGTAATTAAAATCAAGTCAGTAATATCAGCCACAGTGGGAGGTGACTGCGGTTCGTCCGGTGGCGTCGGGTTGCTTTGCGGATTCTCATTACCGTCAGAATCATCTGTATTGGACCCGGTAGTGTTGTTGCCCGGATCAATCGCCTTGATGGCTAAGGAGCTTTCTTCGACAACACAACCGCCGGTCAGTATGACAAATGCCATGACTAACAGCGTCAGCGCTCGGATTGAACGCATTGAAGCAACCAAAATCGTACTCTCACAGAAACTGGACAGGCGGATTATCTGCTTCATGCGGCCACTTTTCTGTGTGTTCTTATCAAAGCTTGCAATATTTTATAATCGGGCAGCACATGGGCTGTAATCAGGGCAACTTGAGTAGAAAGTCAGATCAATAATCCGTTGTTCGCACATCACTCGGGATTGTCGGTCTTACAATACGGGGTTGGACGAGGTGCGGATGAACAGCCACCCTGACGGCCGGGATACTTCAATGCGTAAAGCGGGGTTTTCTCATCAGATAGCGATGCTTGGTGAAGTAATACAACAAGCCGCGAAGGTGCTCGGCCTGCGCCTTGTTGAAAACCAGTCCGCGTGAAATTTCCTGAGCGTAGTGAATCGCATAGGATTCCGGCACATAGATTACATGCTGGCCGTTTTTCCACACCCGCAGACAAAAATCGACATCTTCAGGGGCATAGAAGAACTTTTCATCCAGGTACCCGATGTCGGCGATCAGTTGGCGTCTGAAAAGCCAGAACGCTGAAATTGCATAATCAACTTCTGCGGTGACTTCGTGTTTTTTTGCATTGTCTTCACGTGACTCAATTTTTTTGAGAAAGAAGTAGCGGTAGGCTTTGCGCAGCAGTGTCGGGAACTGATCCGTGGATTTTTGCAGCGCGCCGCTGCCATAGACGAGCTTCGGGGCTGCCAGTCCGGCGTCGTTGTCTTTCGCAAGGGCATCCATCAGCAGGAGGAACGTCTGGCTATTGACCTCGATATCGCTATCCATAATCGCGATGTGGTCGCCCGTTGCCCGTTTCAATGCAAGGTTTCGCGGATAAGTTGTACCCAGGTTGGTATCGAGCAGTATCGGTTTAATGAGCTCGCCATGGGCTTCGTGAAAACGTGCTATCTGTTCATGAGTCTTGTCTGTTGATCCGTTATCTACGACAAAGATTTCATAGTCCTGTTTAGGGATATGAATCGAATCAATAATCGATTGAAGGCAGGCTTCGATGTATTTGTCCGAATTCCATGTCAGTAAAATGATGGACAGTTGCATAGCTTAAATTTCGGTAAATTTCATCAGGAACAAATATTCGGTGCTCAAGTGCGATACCATCGGTGCAATAGTCCTGCCGTACATGGTGTCATGTTTTCTATTCTATTGCGCTCAATTCGCAGCGTGTCTTTTGTGTTTCTGTGCTGTGCGGTTGGTTCAGCGGTGTCTGCCCAAACAAAACCCAGTTGCGTCAGTCAGTTAAGCGATCCGGATGGTGATGGTTTCGGATGGGAAAACGGTCAGAGTTGTCGCGTTGTCCCGACCGCTATCGGCAGCTGTCTGTCTGCCGGCAGCGACCCTGATGGAGACGGATTCGGCTGGGAAAATGGAAAAAGCTGCCGCGTAAAAACTACGGATACGAACACCCGGCCAGTGTGTCTACTCGCCGCTTCCGACCCCGATGGTGACGGATTCGGATGGGAAGACGGTCGTACCTGCGTGGTGACAAACAACAACGAGATGCGGCCCGAAGAGCGGTTCACGCTGCGGCATCCAGCCTGTAGTCAGGCCAGATATGACGCAGACAACGACGGCTACGGGTGGGAAAACAGTACGACGTGCACCAGCCGAACTTTTGGCGATGAGGGTGCCGGGATCACTGATCTGATTCTTGTGACCGGCCAGTCTAATGCGCTGGGTGCCGAAACGATTGTCTACGACGAAAGTCGCTACGATGAGACTCTGGACTCTCCGGTGAAGCGGGCCTACGCCTACACCAATTTCGGCTGGACGATAGCAGGGTTGAGACAGATCTGGGATCGCAACTGGTATCCCCGGTCTGATATCACTAATGATCCGGCCAATAACTTCGCCTTTCACTTCGCCAAACACGTGGTGAAAGACGATCCCTCTCGAGTGGTTGGTATCGTGCTGGTTACCGCTCCGGGGCAGGCAATTGCGCACTGGGACAAAGATGGCGGGTTCTATCGCAGCATAGAAAGCAGAGTCATTAGTGCGCTGAATGCACTGCCGCATAAAAATCGTATCGATGCAGTTCTGTGGCATCAGGGGGAAACTGACTACTACGACACGCAGTACTACGGTGGGAAACTCAACGCGCTGATCGACAATCTGCGTGCTGAATGGTGGGTGCAGTCAGACGCTGCCTTTATATGTGGTGAAACACTCAACTCACCGGTGAATGCCCGCCTGAACAGGTTGAACACTGATGGTGATGATCGTACGGGCTGTGTCTCTGCAGCCGGGCTGGAGTCGGTAGGTGACGGTGTTCACTTTTCCGCAGATTCACTGCGCGAGCTTGGTGCCAGGTACGCTGAAAAGTATCTGGAAATATCTGGCAGATAGGCTGTGTTTGCGCCTGTCGATGGTGTGATGATGATCGATGGATACCTGTTCCCATCAGACATGCAGGGATAGAAAAATGCGCAAACTGGAATCATCTCTCAGACTGAGTGATAACTTTTTGACACACTATGTGGCTCGGTTTTGTTGAACAGGTCTTGTCAAAGTGAGTTGTACGTCTCTTAAAACCCTAATCAGATCCGTCGCACCCGTATTCTTGTTGTTGGGTGTGTTAACAGGATGTAACAGTTCAAATGATATGACAACGGACGTCGATTCCGGCGACGGACGTGAAATTAATTCATCTCAGGGTGCAGGCGATAATCATTCTGACAACACCGGAAATTCCGGCAACTCCGGTAACGAACAGACAACCAATAATGATCCGGTCATCGCAGCCAGCGGACCGGCTGCCATCACTGATCTGGTGCTGGTTACCGGTCAGTCAAATGCGCTGGGTTCACAGACCGCCTACGATGAGGTGCTTGACCAGCCGGTCGAGGGGTTTTATGCCTACACTGATCAGGGCTGGAGGCAGGCCAGTCTGCGCCAGGTGTGGGATCTTGGCTGGCATCCTGCCAAAGGGCTGGGTGATGACCCGCATAACAACTTTGCTTTTCACTTCGGTAAGCAAGTCGTTGCCAATAGTGCCCGTGTCGTCGGCATTGTATTAGTGACAGCGCCGGGCGAGGGGATCAATCACTGGGATCCTGATAATTATTTTTTCAACAAAATACGAAACAAATCATTGGCAGCCCTGAATGCGCTGCCGCACAAATCGTCATTTGATGCGATCCTGTGGCACCAGGGGGAAACCGACTGGTCGAAGTCGGGGTCACTCGATCCTGAACTCTCTCACTTTGAACTCGACACCAATTACTACAGCAACAAGTTATGGCAGGTGATCGATAATTTCCGCAATGAAAGCTGGTTTGATCACGGTAAGCCTTTTATCTGTGGTGAGACTGCACGGTCACCGGTAAACGTTCGCCTGATGGCATTGAATCGCAACTCCGATAACTGGACGGCATGTATTGAAGGTGAAGGCCTGGCTACCTGGGATGAAGCTGAGGTTCACTTCACTGCCGAAAGCCTGCGTACACTCGGTGCAAACTACGCACAAAAGTATCTTGAGATGACCCGATAAACCGGCTTTTACAACGGCTGCGCGTCCATTGGCATCGCGGTATATAAATCACAGACAGATCGCATACCGGCGATCCTGTCTGGTTCTCTTCACAGTCAATTGTGACCTGCGGTAACAAGAGTGTTTTTCAGACTGTCTCACTGATACGTAGCACTGCTGCTATACTCCGTCATCGTTGGCTTCCATCCCTGGACGGATGGCTTGTGAGATAGCATGACAACAGAGACACTGAGCAAAGCGGAAATTACCGGCAACTGGCTTCCCCGGTATACGGGTATGCCGTTGAATAAATTCGGTGAATATATTCTGCTTACGAATTTTTCTGATTACGTCGTCAGATTTGCCGAGCAATTCGGCTGCGAGGTGTACGGCGAAGGCAAGCCGATGCAGGCGGCCACCAATGATCAGGGCATCTCAATAATCAACTTCGGTATGGGGTCTGCCAATGCTGCGACAGTAATGGACCTGCTATCGGCGATCTCACCAAAGGCTGTTTTATTTCTGGGTAAATGCGGTGGTTTAAAAACCTCCACAGAAATAGGTAATTTTATTTTACCCATTGCTGCAATAAGAGGAGAGGGTACCAGTGATGATTACCTGCATCCCAAAGTACCGGCGCTGCCTTCTTTCAAGCTACATAAATTTGTATCAGACAAGGTAGCCGATCGAGGCTATGAATACCGTACCGGTGTTATCTATACCTGCAACCGGCGGGTATGGGAGCACGATCAGGACTTTCATAACCGGCTTCACCAGATGACCTGCATCGGTATTGATATGGAAACCGCCACGATCTTTATTGTCGGCCATGCAAACCAGATAGCCAGAGGTGCATTGCTGCTGGTATCTGACGTACCGATCACGCCTGACGGAGTCAAGATGGCCGAGGTCGACAATCAGACTACGCAGGACTGGGCGCCCATACATCTGTCCATCGGCGTCGAAGCAATGGCTGAAATCGGTAGTAAGGGTGAGCAGATAAAACACTTTCGTTACTGACGCATTAACAGGCTAAACCCGTTCCTAAGTCTGTGCAGATTCTGCGGGCTTGAACGTTCAGCTTAACTGCCTGCATGGCCGTGAATCATCACGGCCACTTTTGATTGATGAGTTTACAAAGTAAACACAGTTGACCCGGTAGTTTTTCTTGACTCCAGATCTTCATGGGCCTGTCTGGCATCTTTAAGAGCGTATGTCTGATCGACAGAGATGTTCACCGCACCGGAAGTAACCACGTCTAACAGGTCTTTTGCGCTTGCCTGCAAGTCTTCAGGTTTTGCCGTGTAGGTCATGATGGTTGGCCGGGTAAAGAACAGCGAGCCTTTGGCAGCAAGTGTGGCCGGATTGACGTTCTCTACGGGGCCGGATGCACTGCCAAAGCAGACAAATAAACCCAGAGGTGAAAGGCAATCAAGCGATGCCTCATAGGTATCCTTCCCGACTGAATCGTAAACGACAGGGACGCCTTTGCCATCGGTGATTTCTGCTACTTTGTCGACAATACTTTCTTCGCGATAAAGAATGGTGTGGTGACACCCGTTTGCTTTTGCCAGATCAGCTTTTTCAGCTGAACCGACCGTACCGATGACTGTAGCACCCAGATGATTGAGCCACTGGCAGGCAATAGCACCGACACCGCCTGCAGCAGCGTGAAACAACACTGTGTCTCCCGGCTTGACGTGGTAGGTACTTCGAATCAGGTATTGCACCGTCATGCCCTGCAACATCATTGCGGCACCGGTTTCAAATGACACGCTTTCGGGGAGTTTGACCAGACGATGCGCCGGGATGATACGTTCATCACAATAGGCACCGATCGGACCGCCGGCGTATGCCACACGATCGCCGATGGCAAGATTATTCACGCCGGCACCTGTTTCTACAACAACACCGGCGGCTTCAAGGCCCGGAACAAAAGGACTGTCGGCAATCGGGTACAGGCCGGTGCGGTGGTATACATCAATAAAATTAAGGCCGACCGCGTGTTGTTCCAGTCTCACCTCACCTTCATTCGGGGACCCGGGTTCATAGTTTTCATATTGAAGTACCTCAGGTCCACCCGTGGTGTGAACTCTTACTGCATTAGCCATGTCAAAGTCTCTCAAAGCAGGAGTTGCCAGCGTGAACAGAATACTACCATTGATTTTCGGGATATCTCTTTTGCCATCGATAGCCGCTTCGGCACCGATGGTTGAGTTGTTTACATCACAGGGCTGTTACAGTTGCCCGCCGGCAGATGAGCATCTGGCGGAAATTATTCGCGACTCACCGGATGTAGTCGCCCTTGAATACCATGTCGACTACTGGGACGATCTGAACTACGGAGCGGCCGGTGTCTGGAAAGATCCTTTCTCCGATGCGGCTTACACAAAACGACAAAGGCAATACAATCAGCTACCACTGAAAGGTAAACGCGGTGTCTACACGCCGCAGATGATTGTTAACGGTTACACTGCCCAGGTAGGGAATCAGAGACGCGCTGTGGCGAAGGCACTGAATGTATCCGCCCCTTTTCTGCAGCTGAAAGCGCTGATTGATGGTGACACGGTTAACATAGATATCAGCGGGAGTGCGCAAGCCAGTGCCAGTGTGTGGCTGGCGGTGTTTGATCGGGAACAGACAACGCAAGTGCTGCGCGGAGAAAACCATGGCAAGTCGATGCGTAACCATCATGTGGTGCGGCGACTTGAAACAATTGCCCAGTGGCGCGACGGCGGTGGCAGTGTCAGCATCGATGTACCCGGACTGTCAGACAGTAACGTCGGTTGTGCAGTGTTTGTACAGGAGTCGGGTGGTGGCAGGGTTCTGGGGGCTGAATACTGTCAGTGAGTCTGACGGCAAGCCGGCCAGTTGAGTGTGTGAGTGAGAGTGAGTTAAAGAGAGTCGAGGTGATCCCTTAACGCGAGCCACTTTACAGTCATGGAAACGCCTGCAGAATGAAATTTGTGCATCAGAAACCGGTTCGGCTTTGATTGAGGAAAATCGCATTTTTCCGGATCGATAACTGTTTGTGCAAGCGCTTTGCCCATCATAGTGCCCATGCCGACACCTCTGCCGTTGTAACCCATACCGGCAGTTAACCCCGGAGCGATTTGATACAAAAACGGCAGCGTATCTTTAGTCATAGCGACCCGGCCACCCCAGTGATAGTCCCACTTAACATTTTCAAGTTGTGGAAAAACCGCGACTGCACGTTTTTTCACAGCGTTAAAATCATCTGCTCGAAAGTGATCACGCATCGGACCATGATCACCGACGCACAGCCTGCCATCGCGATCATAGCGGAAGTATAAAATCAGCCGTCTTTTGTCGACAAAGGTGACCTGCTTTGGCAGCACCTGCTGTCTGAGCGTGTCACTCAGTGGCTCGGTCGCAGCCAGCACGCTTCTGACGGGTACCAGTTTTTGTTTCAAGCCGCTCACCAGTGAGTCGGTATACCCGTTGGTACATACCAATACATGCCTGCATGAAATACTGCCTTTGCCGGTGTATACCCGCCATTGCTGACTGGCGGATTGTTCCAGCCCGCTGACCTTCGAGTTGGTGTAAATCTCAGCGCCCCGGGTTAATGCCGCGCGGGCAAGTTCACGGGTATAGGATAAAGGGTGAAGTGACCCGGCACTGGCGCAGTACAGGCCGCCGGTAAATCCATAGGCACCCGTGCGTTCGCTGATCGCGTCTGCATCAAGCAGTGTGAGTTCGCAGCCGTGGGCTCGATACTCTGCCGACATGGCTTGTTGTGCCTTTAACTGATGCTTGTCTGCTGCACCCTGAACCCAGCCGTTTTGAACCGGATCGCAACGCAACTGATTTTCGGCAATCCAGCTGAACACCTGGTCCGGCGTGCTGATGATCAGATCGATCAGGCGTTCGCCGGTAGCCTTACCGAATTTTTCTATCAACGCCGCAGGTCCCAGATTCAAGCCGAGGTTGACTTGTCCGCCACTTCGTCCGGATGCACCGAAGCCGAGCGTCGCAGCCTCCAGTACCGCGACACTTGTACCGTTGCGCGCCAGGTGCAGCGCTGCGTTAAGTCCGGTTAATCCTCCTCCTATGATCACAACATCGCGGCTGAGTTCATGACTCAGTGAAACAGTGTCGGGTGCGCTCACCGCTGTGGCCATCCAAAGTGCGTCGCGGGAACCGTCGATTGGGAACTCTTTTGGCATGGTTTGTCAGGCAGAAAACCGGGTAGTGAACAGTAGCAAAATAAAACGCTGCGTTGTTCAGCTTACTGACAGCGAGGCACACTGACCATGCGGAGCTGCTGAATTTTGCCTGAAGACGACTCTGAAAGCCGCACACAGGACGTGGATAAGCGATTGTGTCGTGGATTGGAAGTCTGTGCTTTGAAAACCGTACTCAAGGCGCGATAATGAGGCACTTGCCAACAGGCCAAGTCAGCGAAGATCGTTGTCCTAGCTGTATCAACATACTGGAGCCTACCAAACACATGAAAAGAGTTTTAAAAACCCTCTCGGCCACTGCCATTGCTGCTGGTCTTGCGATGCCCGTTCACGCGGCCGACGAAGTCAACGTGGCGTTCTTTCTCGAATGGGCCACCCCCAACATGATCGCCAAGGCCGAAAGCGCCTATGATGATGCCATGGGTGTCAAGGTCAACTGGACCAATTTTGATGCCGGTACCCAGATGACTGAAGCCATGCTGGCGGGCGACATCGACATCTCCTACAGCCAGGGCCTCGCCCCTTTCATCACCGCGGTAAATGCTAACGCGCCAATCAAAACCATCGCTGTCGCGGTTACGTATCCTTCCAACCCATGTATCGTTGCAAGCGGCGCTGGTATCACTGCTGACAATGCATCCGAACTCGAAGGCAAGTCAGTAGCTGTACCTCTGGCGACAATGGCTGACTACAGCTTCCGCATGCAGATGCGTACGCTGGGTGTCGATCTTGCCGAAATGACGATTGTCGATCAGGTTCCTGCAGATGCAGTGGTTTCACTGGCAGACGGCAGTGTTGATATGGCCTGCATCTTCGGTGGTGACAGCATCAAAAAAGCAATGGAAAGCGGCGCGCAGCTGATGTCAAACGAAGCAATGGCTGACGCTGGTATTGTCGCGTTTGACGTGATCTCTGTAACTGAAAAATTCGCACAGGAAAATCCTGAGCTGGTACAGGGATTTATGGACGTCACTGACGAAGCCAACAAAGCGTTTGCTAAAGATCAGTCAAAAATCGAACTGATCGAGAAAGAGTCCGGCATGGACAAAGAAACTACCATGAACCAGATGGCAGACATGACTTTCCCCACCAAAGAAGCACAGATGAGTGATTTCTTTAACGATGGCGGCCTGGCTGCAACTGCGTTCTCTATTGTCGGTGGTGCGTTCGCAACTGAAGACAATCCAGCTCGTGAAGACTACAGTGCGGTTATCGATACTTCTTTCCTGAAGTAAGCGAAACGCAGTAGTTAGAAAAAAGGCGGGTTAATTACCCGCCTTTTTTTTGCCTTGAATTAGGCGGATGCTCTCCACGCGAGCCGTCGCAGGCCTTGTACCTTGAACCAGACGGTTCAGGTGGGAGCAACCATAGTCGCATCAGGCTTTCCGCCGTAGCGGATATGCACAACAACAACAGATGGCCGGCTCCCGGGGTGACGAATTAGGCTCAAGGGAATAACGGGCCTGCTAACAAACACCGCAGAGAACATCCTAACCGGATGGCACCTGCATCAGGAGCCGTCCCGGAACTGAAAAACTCATGTCACCGCGACCGCAGCGGAAGTGCCGGGCGCAGGTGTTAAACCTGGTTATATTGTCGCACTATTGTGACTGGCTGACACGTCGGTGACGGTGGCAGCTTCGTCTTTATCGAGCACCTTGTCGATCCTCGTGTTCATATCAATAATGCTGCTGGACACCAGATTCAAGATGTCGCCGGTTTGCGATGCATCCTGTAGTTCGTTGGCCAGGTTGAGCGCAGTCAGCACAGCAGCTTTCTCAGTGCTGATGCTGCTGCTTTTTGCCTGCCGCATACGGTTGTCTACATCGCCGGCAGCCTGGATCAGACGCTGCTTTTCATCAGGTC
>JAHDHK010000026.1:0-5482 GCA_020631335.1 Chromatiales bacterium | reverse complement strand
CGCATTGAATCTGATACTCCTTATTCATAATATAGACTTTGACTGAGACTTTATCTGCAGGCATCAGGCGGTTTCCAATGATTTCAGTCGAGTGACAATAGCTTCAACACGAATTCTGGCCAATTCATTTTTTTCAATGAGACGAGATCGCTCTTCTACCAGATTGAGCTGTTGATCTCTCAGCGATTCGTTCTCTACTTTCAACCGGTCTGCCATGTCGATCAGCTCTGACAGCTTGTTTTCAAAAGCTGAAAGCTGCTCTCGCAGGAATCTGGGATCGTCATCCATACTAGGATTCTCGTTACTCATTAGCCTGGGTTTGCCTAAGGAATCGAATGAACCGGTGCCCGTCCATGGTAAAGCAGAGCCTGCACGGTATCATGAACAATAGTTAACCTTCACTATCGATAACGGTAAACTTGGCGAAAGTATGAGCCACTATAAAAAAATGTCCACAATTACAAAGGCTAACGCAAATGGCATTGCCTGATTTTTCGACTGTAAACAACGCTTTGTCTACAGGCGGCTCGCTGGTGGAGGCTGCCGAATGCCATGGTGTTTTATGCGGTATTTTATGTACCTCGGGTTCCACTGATATGCAGGGCTGGGTCGGGCACTTGTTTGCCAGTCGCGACGAGTCCGCCGACATTTCCGCGGAATCTCTGAAAATATTACACGACGTACATCAGGGCACGCTGGCCGGGATCAATCACACCACTTTTGATTTCTCGCTGCTGCTGCCCGAAGAAGAATACCCGCTGGATGCTCGAATGCTTGCCTTGTCGGACTGGTGCAGTGGATTCAGTCTCGGGCTGTCGATGGGAGGGCTGAAGGAGGGTATGCTCGGCAACGACGATGTGCGCGAATTTATTCAGGATGTTCAGTACATTGCTGAAGCCTGTGTCAAACCGGATGATGACAGCGAAGAAAACACTGAGCAGTCTTTAGTAGAAATCGAAGAGTATCTGCGTATGGGAGTGCTGTTCCTGAATGAGGAATTGCAGCCGGTATCTGCGCCTCCAACTATTCACTGAAACGGATTATCCCAGCCATGCAGGATTCAGCCACTGTTCGTCGAGAACGAGCGCGCAGACGCAAGAATTTGATGCGCGCAATCGGTAAGGACTCCATTGCCATCATACCGGCCGCTCCGGTCAAATCACGCAGCCGTGACACTGATTACACCTATCGACAGGACAGTGATTTTTACTATCTCACCGGTTTTCTTGAGCCCGAATCCGTTGCGGTTCTGATATCGGGACGCAAAGCTGCCGAGTACATTTTGTTTTGTCGCGAGCGCGATGAATTAATGGAAACCTGGAACGGACGCAGGCTCGGCGTTGACCGCGCTCCCGAAGTGCTCGATGCCGATGATGCCTTTCCGATTGATGACATCGACGAAATCCTGCCCGGACTACTGGAAGGGCGTGAACGAGTGTTTTACTCAATGGGACGTGAAACATTGTTTGATAACCGGATCATCGGATGGATCAATCAACTGAAATCCAAATCACGTTCCGGTGGCAGTGTGCCGAGCGAGTTTGTCTCACTGGATTATCACCTGCACGATATGCGTTTGTATAAAAGCCGCGCGGAACTAGCGTTGTTGCGTAAAGCGGCACGTCTCAGCGCAGCAGGCCATATCGCTGCGATGAAACGCTGTGAACCCGGATGCATGGAATACCAGCTTGAGGCAGAGCTGATATCAACCTATCGCAATGCAGGTGCCGAGCATTCTTTTCTGCCTATCGTCGGCGGGGGCGCCAATGGCTGTATCCTGCACTACACCGAAAATAATATGGAATTGTCAGACGGCGATATGGTGCTGATAGACTCCGGTGCGGAGTGGCAGGGTTACGCCGGTGATATATCCCGCTCGTTCCCGGTGAATGGCCGCTTTTCAGAAGCACAGCGCGAACTCTATGAAATCGTGCTCGAAGCCAATCTGGCTGCAATCAGCAAAGCCGTCGTCGGTAATCACTGGAATGACCCGCACGAGGCTGCTGTGAGAGTCATCACCAAAGGCCTGATCAGGCTGGGCATCTTAAAAGGCGAGCTGCGCAAGCTGATCAAAGAAGAAGAATACCGTCGTTTTTTTATGCACCGGACCGGTCATTGGCTGGGGCTTGATGTGCACGATGTCGGAGACTACAAAGTTGATGAAAAGTGGCGCGCGCTCGAGCCCGGCATGGTGCTGACGATAGAGCCAGGCCTTTATATTCCCGATGCCAGTGATGTACCGAAACGCTATCGCAACACCGGTATACGCGTTGAAGATAACGTCATCGTTACAGATGCTGAACCTGAGGTGATCACCTCCGCAGTACCTAAAAGTGTGGATGAAATTGAAGCGCTGATGGCCGCGAGCTAGCCGGGTGCACGTGAGAAATCCCATTGGTGGTAACACAACTGTCCGGCTGATGGTGTAAGCGTGGGTGCCTCCGACAAACTTGCGGTGGTAGTGGGTGGTGGAATCACCGGAAGCGCGCAGGCGTTGTTGCTGGCGCAGATTGGCTATCGCGTCATTCTGGTCGATGCTGCGACAACGCCGGACTCAAAGGCAAACGCCGGAGCTGGAGCCGGGCATTCACTCGCATTGAGAACGGTGGCTATGTCCTGCCGCTCTCAACAATTATTGCACTCAGCCGGACTATGGCCAGTTGACGCAGGCTGCCCGATCCATCGTGTGCTGGTTAACGACAAAGGCAGGTTCGGATCAGTGCGGTTTGATCGGCACGATTACTCGGTGGCGGCGCTAGGTTGGGTGGTCCGCAATCAGCAGCTTGAAGGACATCTCAACCGGTTGACAGCTGAGGCACCGGCCATAGAAGTCATTAGACCTGCTACTGCGACAGTACATAGAGTGAACGCTGATCAAGTCGAAGTGGTTATCGAGCACGACAAACGCCAGCGCGAAGTAACCGCACAATTGCTGGTGGCGGCAGATGGTACTCATTCAGCTATTCGGACCCGGCTTGGTATTGAGACCCAAGTTACTGACTATGAGCAGCACGCGCTGGTGGCCAATGTGATATGTCAGCGTGAACACCATCACATTGCCTATGAGCGATTTACCGATACCGGACCACTCGCATTGCTGCCGCTGGACAAAAATATGATGGCGGTCGTTTGCACGCTCGACTCCGCCCGCATTGAAACATTCAGACAGGCGAGTAACGAGCAACTACTGGATGAACTGCAGCAGCGGTTTGGCGGAAGGCTGGGCAGGTTTCAGGAAATCGGTCCCAGTGCGCTGTTTCCGTTGTCACTGGTTAGGGCGAAAATGCAGGTTCAGGGCTGCGCGGTGCTGATTGGTAATGCCTCTGTCACCTTGCACCCTGTTGCCGGTCAGGGGTTGAATCTGGCACTGCGCGACGTTTTCGAGCTGGCCGCGCAGCTAAACAGACATGCTGTCGTCAATGATGCGCTGACAAGCTTTACCCGCGCTCGCAAGCCCGATCAGCAGTTTGTCGTGCGCCAGACCGATGCGCTGGCCCGGTGGTTTCGCCGGCCCGTATCCGGCCTGCAACTGCCAGTGAGCGCGGCTCGCGCAACCTCCATGTTAATGCTCGATACCATTCCAGCGTTGCGCAATCGTTTCGGTCGCAGAAACGCCGGCCTTGATATACCGCTGAGTGCGGTAAATGGTGGTGATTAGCGTTTTTTGTGCGACACAGACACGCTGGAGTCAAGTTACTTTAAGTGACGGAAATATAACGGAAACCGCAGTAACGCCTCACTGGATTAGGATAAAATTTCACCGTTCGCGAAGACGTCGATTATCGTGACGCTCTTGTCATACTGATAGATAGTCCGGTACTTGAAATCAGATAATTTGTCCTGACATTTTCTTCTGTTCGGCCGAAAGCCGCCAATCATGGAAACGGTAATGAAATACGCCGCTAACTCCGCCGATGTAATGAGGTCGGAGTTCCTGCCAGCAAGGCAAGGATTGCACAGCGCTCCAGATGTATCCGGGTTGTTTCCCGACGGCGTGCTGACGCTTGTAGAGCACAGTGACCACTGGCCAACTGAACTGGCACCCGCAGAACGAGCCCAGCTGGGTGACGTATGCGGCAAGCGTCTTGCCGAGTTTGCGGCCGGTCGCGAACAGGCTCGTCGGTTGATTGCTGCGATCACCGGAACAGCAGAGCCACTGCTGGTCGGGGACTATCGCCAGCCGCTCTGGCCGAAAGGCATCATCGGCAGCATCAGCCACAGCGATGTCTATTGCGCGGTGGCGGTGGCTGCACGGACGAGTATTTCAGATCTCGGGATTGATGTTGAAACCATGGATGCACTTAACCCTGAAGTCGAAGACATCGTGCTGACCAAAAAAGAACTGGCAGCGACCGCCAGCTGCGATGACTGGGTACGAAAGCTGATCTTCTCCATCAAAGAAGCCAACTATAAGTGCTGTTATCACATGGTGAAGGCCTACATTGACTTCAAACAGTGTGAAGTCGAGCTCAATTTGTCCGGGCGCACACACCAGTCGGTTATTCAGTGCAAAAACAAGGCTGGTGAGGCATTGAACATCAATGTGCAGGGTCGTTGGAAAATTGTCGATGATCACGTTTTTACGTCGGCAATTATCCACCCGCAATAGCCGCGCTTTCCGGCAGCCAGCCGCCAGGCCTGCCAATGGGTTGAGCGTCCTGCTCAGCGCCGGCAAAGGGGCCGTTGTTAAGTCTTGTGAGCTTTGCGGCATGACACTTCAAGTAAATTCAGCGTAAGCCGTCCTTATCTTATGGCCTGAGATATTCGCGGCCGGCCTTTACCGGCGCCCGCGGACAATAGGTCGCTGCGACGGTTTTACTGGTGTTGATGGGCGCAAAAGTGTCGGCATGTCCGGCTGAAATCAGAAAGCTGCTTAGGGCTTACAACCTTCTGGTCGCAACACGCGATGACCAGCGTGTGCTGATCGGACAGGTATCCCGGGAGTGGCTGAAAAGCGAGAGCGAACACTTTCTCGATCTCGCCCGCGTGCCTGATGGTGTATTAAACACTGTCCGAGGGCGGCAAATTGTCTGCGACACCCTGATGCCCGACTTTGATGCCGATGCCGAACGTATGGCGTTCGAATCCCTTGTAGCGCAGATACGCGACAGCGGTAAGCGTATCAGCAGCAATTGCCTGGCAAAGCTTGAACCCAGCATCGCAGCAGAGGTCTTGCTTGGTGTGATGCTGAAAGGGGTGCAGAAGTACGGCAACCGCCGCCGCGGTTCATCCATCATCGAAGACGATTTGATCATTGCCGCAATGATCAGAGACACTCCGGGTCAGACCGACCGCTATTCGGCAGTCATGCCGGCGAATCGTCGCAAAATTTCAGAGACCGTCATTGCCGGCCTGTTCGGTGAGAATGTCTGCCGGCACATGAAAGCATTGCGTGAGTCCTACCGCAGCTTTCTCACCCACTATCAGCAGGGGCAGTGTCACGCGCTAAAACTCCCGCGGGCACATGCCAACGTTATCGCGG
>JAHDHK010000333.1 GCA_020631335.1 Chromatiales bacterium | reverse complement strand
CCGTCGTCTTCCCATCACCCGAAACAAACGCATGGCCAGCACCCATCGTTAAACCAGCAATAACTATCAATAGCATTGGTAGATGCGCTTTGCGCTTATCGCCCCTATCCTGAAGCTATACTTCGCCACTTTCGTAGGGGCCATAAGCGCCAAGCGCATGTACCGTATAACCAAACCAACACCACGGATTTCACAGAGTTGTCTCTGCCTATCCACTCCAACCTACCCATTCTCAACCGGCGTCTTCCCATCACCCGAAACAAACGCATGGCCGAAACCCATCGTTAAACCGGTTATGACGATCAACGCCCACATCACAGCATTCAGGCTCAGCAGATCAGCTAACACCCCCATGCAAAACGGGCCTGCAACATTAGACGCACTGGAAAGCGTATATATCAGGGAATAGGCACGCGAGCTTTTATTATCATCAACAAGATCGGCAACGGCCCCGTAATAGATTGTGGAAGACCCCTGCACCACCAAACCGGCCAGCGGTAGTGCTATAAAAACCAAAGACAATGGTAAATACAACAGGGCAATCAGAGCCGCTATCGTCATCAGTTGTACAATGTAGAACGATGGTTTGTCTCCCGCTTTTGCAGCCATCAAACCACCGGCAAACTTTCCTGCCGTGCCGCCGATCAGTGTCAGTACCACACCACCGGCGGCATGATCCGCGCTGGCACCTTTTTCTATCAATACAAACCCGATAAAAGTAAGAAAGACCGCCTGCACCATTCCGTCTAAAAATACAATCGCACCCAGAGAAGTAAATCGGGAACGATTCCGGATGCCCCAGCCAGGAGATATCGATTCATTTTCATGACCGGTATCTTTCAAAAGCGCTTCACCGGGCTTGCCGCCGTCGTGCTTCAACAACCACCAAACCACCAGGGCAAACACAACAACGGTGCCTGCAAGCAACAACACGACAATATTCCACGCCAGCCCCATCCCGACCAGCACGGTGAAAGCTGCTGCATAAAGCAACTTGCCTACATCACCAAATGCATTGTAAGTGCCCAGTGCTCGACGTCTTAATCCTCCCTCAAACGTTTTGACGATAAGCGAGGATGACAGTGAATGCTGGAACGCTGCGCCACTGCCGGTTAACAGAAAAAACAGGCAGAGAACAAGAAAGTGATAGGAATAGGCAACGCCAATGTAGCCGATACCCACACCGACCAGCCCTGCCACTAACAGGTTTCTCTCGCCAAACTTTTCAGCCAAAAGACCCGAAGGGATTTCCAGACCTGCCATCGCAGCACTGCTGGTGGCCCTGAGCACACCAATCTGTGTATAGCTTAGCCCCAGCCCCTGAGCCAGCACGGGCAACAGCACATATTGTACGGCAACCATACCGTCGTGAACGGCATGTGCAACGCAGGTAGCAATCAGAGCTCGAATTCGACCCGTTGCGCCGGTAGATTTATCTATGCTGCTATACCCGGTGGGAGTTCAGGAAGAACAACATTATCACTCAAGCAACAAACAGGCATCATCTTCATCGTCATATAAACGTTCGAGCAACGCCTGCCTGCAACTTAAAATTGCATTGATGTTTAAACTTCCCTTGGCAGTGATCTCGGCATCTTTTATCGATGGAGGATTAGCCATGATCAATGCCCGCACCACCTGAGTGGACGTACCGGTAGCCGTTTTCGACAACATCCGTAACCTGTTGCTCACATCTGCCAGGTATTGCGCATCAGTCACCACATCGCCTTCGCTGGCAGGCCCGATAGCCGGTGAGGGAAATATCAGTAACCCCACGTCTTTTCTGTCTGCACCGGTGACGACGACATCCTGCACCAGCCCTTCAAGAGATTTCAGTACCTGTAAACGAAGCGTTGCCGCCTGAACCCGGGTCCCCGACAGCAATTTAAAATCTTCGCTGATACGACCGTCAAATCGAACACCTGCGCTGAGATCGTCTGCATCGACAAAAACAACAGCGTCATTGGTGATGAAATAACCTTCATCGTCGAAAGATTCCGCGTTTTTTTCGGGTGCTTCAAAATAGGCGGAGATCACGTTCGGCCCCTTTACCCGTATCTCAAAACGATTCCCCTGATACGGTATTAACCTGGCACTAAGCTGCGGCAACGGTACGCCAATCATGCCTGACTCCGCGCCACCCTGATAATGTAACAGGCAGGCCGGTGCTGTTTCTGTCAGCCCCCAACTGGAGGTCATCATTGGCAGCGTACCCGTTACCTCGACAGACATTGCTTTCAATGCATCCCATACATCTGACGGCAGGGTTGCACCGGCATAAAAAATCAAATCAAGGTCACCGAAAAAGCGTTGTTTCAAGGATTTGTCCTGTCGAAATGCTTCCACCAGCAGACTGTAGGCAATCGGTACGTTAAAGCTCAGCGTACCTGTATGCATCGATAGATTCTCAAGCGTTCTGTCGAACAAACCTTTCACCGGCTTGCCATCATCAAGCACCAGCGTGCCGCCGTTGGACAACATCATGTAGAAGTTCGAGTTACCTGCGAATACATGGTTCCAGGGCAGCCAGTCCACCACCTTTGGCGCACGTGCGGACAACATCGGCATGACACTGGAATACTGCGCCTGATTCACCGTAAT
Source organism: Chromatiales bacterium (assembly GCA_020631335.1). Classification (GTDB taxonomy): domain Bacteria; phylum Pseudomonadota; class Gammaproteobacteria; order Granulosicoccales; family Granulosicoccaceae. Next base: position 3,040 of record JAHDHK010000333.1, on the reverse strand, counting down.
CATCCGCTGCGTTTGCGGCACACCTTTGGGGTTGCCGGTCGACCCTGAGGTAAACAGAATTTTTGCCAGTGTATCGGGTGTTACCAGATCACTCGCCGCATCAACGGACGCATCCACTGGTGCTTTAAGCAATGAATCAAAGCTCATCGCACCAGAGGGCACATTAACCGATACCAGTTTGGTCACAGTAGCAAGTGACTCTCTGCCCAGTGCGGCACCGAACTTGTCTCCATCCCCGGCGTATACCATGGCAGGTTTGATGGTTCGAACACAATAATCCAGCCGCTCACAGGCCTCAGGAATCAGGGAATACTGCTCCGCTAACGGCGCAATGGGTACACCGATATAATGCGCTGCCAGCATCAGCAAACCATGGTCAATGCCCGGTCCGGATAACACCACAACAGGCGTGTCTGCGCCCAGACCTCTGTCCAGTAATCCTGCCGCAAGTGCGCGTACCTGTTGCAAGGTTTCGGCGTAGGTTATCTCCCGCCAGCCGGCACCGGAGCGCTCTATAAGAAACACCTGCTGCGGTGTTTTTTCGGCCCAGTGATGCAACCATTCGCTGGTATTGTCAGCCACCGGCCCGAGAGGCCAGCCGGACTCAAGCAGCATTGAACCATCATTGAGCGTGGTACTCGTGACCTTGTGCTTCATCGCGTTAACCGCTGCCATTATGATGCTTCCGCCGGTGCTTCGATTTTATCCAGTAACCTCGACAGATAATCAAGCTCATCGTCGTTCAGCACTTCGAGTACCTGAGCGTCATGAGTGGCGACAACGCCCACTGCTTTTTTACACATTTTTCTACCGGAACTGGTCGGGTACAACGCAAATGCGCGTCGATCTTTTGGAAACGCTTTGCGACTGACCCAGCCACTGCCCTCCAGGTCATCCACAATAGCCACCATATTTGAACGCTTGATATCCAGTGCAGCAGCAAGCTCGGACTGACGCAAACCGGGGTTATCAGTAATCAGCGCCAATGCAGAGAAAGTAGTAATGCGTAAACCCAACGGCTCCAGCCGTTCAAGCAAATCACTTCGAATCGTGCTGTACGCACGCTTGAGCCGGTAACCGATGAAACGTCTGAGTGACTCGTCAATAGCAGCGCCCTGTTCTGCCATTACACGTTGTGTGGAAGTACCGGAAGGCATTTCATATTCTCATTTTTACATAATCACAATATCAGTCGCGAAGCTCATCAACAGGTAAGGCGCACACGACTGACCAGCTGCATTTCACTGCGTTTAACTCACCCGCATTATCCAAGGTTGCTAAACAGCAGTATTGCTATGTATCATAACTATAAGGTGCCGGGACACGCCTTGTAAAGCAGCTGCCGTCAGCCGCCGCCCCGAACATCAACCAATGTTATCGACTGACATTCCAGAGCCTGTCAACAGCATTTTCAACTGCCGACAGCTATATCATCAGAGAGGACAACATGTTTTTACGCCGAACAATTCTGGCCGGTATTTGCGCCGGCTTCCTCAGTGCACTGACGCCGCTGAGCGCCACTGCCCAGGAACACACCCTTAAGCTGCACCATTTTCTCCCACCTCAGGCAAATGTTCCCAAGCTGGTACTGGACGTATGGGCAGATAACGTCGAAAAAGACTCTGAAGGCAGAATAAAGATAGAGCGTTATGCCGGTATGGCGCTGGGTGGCAAGCCACCAGAGTTGTACGACCAGATCGTAGACGGTGTTGCCGACATGGCCTGGACAGTCGTCGGCTACACCCCCGGTCGATTCCCATCGACAGAAGTATTTGAATTACCGTTTATGGTCGACGATGCCAGAGCAGCATCATATGCGTACTGGGTAATGTATGAAGAAGGCATGAAAGAACAGTTCTCCGATGTACACATGCTCGGTACATGGGTGCATGGCCCCGGCATTTTCCACACTGCCGATCCGGTAGAAACGCCGGCAGACCTGGAAGGCATGAAAATCCGTGGTGGCTCCCGATTGGTTAACAAACTACTGGAAGCGACCGGCGCCACCCCTGTCGGTATGCCGGTTCCGGCAGTACCCGAAGGACTTGCCAAAGGCGTCATCGACGGTACCACTATTCCATGGGAAGTCACACCGGCACTTAAAGTACCCGAGCTCGTTGAAAATCACACCGAGTTTGAAGGCACCGCACTTTACACGCTGACATTTGTCTTTGTGATGAACAAAGACGCCTACGCCGGACTGCCGGCTGATCTGCAGCAAGTCATCGACGACAATTCTGGGCTTGAGTTTTCTATCTTTGCCGGCGGTACACAGGCGGACGCCGATGGCCCTGCACGCGAAATCGCGGTTGATGCAGGAAACAACATTATCACGATTGATGCAGACACTGCCGCCAGCGTCTGGAAACCGGTCGTTGAGCCCATCTACGCCAACTGGATAGCAGACCTTAAAGAAAAAGATCTGGATGGCGAGGCGTTAGTGGCCCGAGCTCGTCAGCTCATCGACTACTACAACGAAAACGTTAAGTAGTGGCGTAACGGCGGTGGTATCACCTGATACCACCGCTCTGCCTGCTGCACCGATCATGTTCCACTTTTTCAACCGTCTCTCGCGCTTCATGGCCTACCTTGGCGGCGTGATGCTGGTTGCGTTAATTATACTCACCTGCATTTCAGTGATCGGTCGATCACTCAACGGGTTTTTCCATACTGACTTTATCGAGTCGTTTACCCCGGGCCTGGCAACATGGGCACTCGACTTGGGCGTTGGCCCGGTCAACGGTGATTTCGAACTGATTGAAGCGGGCGTGGCGTTTTCGATTTTCGCATTCCTGCCCCTGTGTCAGATCAGCGGGAGCCACGCATCGGTAGAAATATTCACCTCAGCAATGTCACCCAGGGTCAACCGCGTGCTGCAATGCATCATCGACGTTGTCTTTGCGCTGGTCTTACTGCTGATTGCTGTTCAGCTTTTTGCTGGCCTGCAGTCCAAACTACGCTCTGGCCAAACCACCTTATTACTGGAGTTTCCGGTATGGTGGGCCGATGCGCTTAGTTTAACCGGCGCAATTGTCGCGGC
>JAHDHK010000332.1:4753-5675 GCA_020631335.1 Chromatiales bacterium | reverse complement strand
GGACCGGCCGAGGCGGTACAGAACATCATGCGCTGCCGCAGGTGATACTTTGCATAGCCGGCCGCGGCAAACCCCATACTCTGTTCGTTTTGACCGCGGTACAGTGGCAGCACGTCGCGGTGATCATAGAGCGCCTCGCCCAGGCAGGGCACGTTGCCATGTCCGAATATCCCGAAGCCACCACCGAACAAGCGCTGCTCATGCCCATCTATTTCAATGAACTGTGCTGCCAGGTAACGCACTATGGCTTGTGCCGTTGTCAGTTGAATCGTATCGTCGCTCATGCTGGGTATTACTCGTGGCTCTGCGGAAATCGCACCGGGGTTGACGCTTTCTGAAGCCCGAGGATACAATAAATGCAACCGGTTGCAAACCTTCTGCCCACAGGTTTATAAACCAACCCCGGCAGCCATTGGCTAAACCGTATTCAACGCAACCCCATCAGTAATGGTGGAAACATTGCCCACGCCGCCGACTACTCTGTAAAGCGGTAATCCACCAGCATCAAGCATAACGAGCGACATTCATGAGTATCAGAATTGGCAATGCACCCTGCTCCTGGGGTGTTGAATTTGCACAGGACGACCGCAACCCTCCCTGGAAATCGGTATTGGCCGATTGCAACAAGGCCGGCTACAAGGGTATTGAGCTCGGGCCGGTCGGCTATATGCCCGAAGATCCGGCAGAACTGGCGGATGCACTCGCCGAGTACGATCTTGAGCTCATCGGCGGTGTGGTATTCCGGGCGTTTCACGACCCGGCGCAATGGGATGATGTTCTCGATGGCGCCAAACGTACCTGTGAAGCGTTAAAGGCGCATGGCGCAAAACACTTCGTACTCATTGACTCAATCTCACCACGACGTGCCCCTACTGCCGGTCGTGCTGCCGAGGCCGAGCAAATGGATGATGACGAATGGAAC
>JAHDHK010000332.1:0-4743 GCA_020631335.1 Chromatiales bacterium | reverse complement strand
GATCGAATTGTCCATATAGCCCGCATGGGTGCGGAAGAGTACGGCCTGATTCCGGAAATACATCCGCATGCCGGCGGCTTTATGGACTTCGAACCCGAAGTCGAACGCCTGCTGCAGGAAGTCGATCCGGCACTACTGAAAATCTGCATCGACACCGGCCACTGTACTTACGCCGGCTTCGACCCGGTGGCGTTTATGAAAAGGCATATGAACCGTATTACCTATGTGCATTTTAAAAATACCGATGCACAGGTAAAAGCAGACGTTATAAAAAACCGCACCGGATTCTACGACGCCTGCGGACAGGGCATTTTCTGCACCCTGGACAACGGTGAAGTTGACTTCCCTTCGGTACGTCAATTGTTGCTGGATGCAAATTACGAAGGCTGGTGCACGATAGAACAGGACTGTGATCCGACACTGGATCCCGACCCGGTTGGTGACGCCACGCTTAATCGACAATACCTGCAGTCAATCGGCTTTCAATAGGAGACTGACATGAGCAAACTTCAATGGGGCATTGTCGGTGGTGGCGAAGGCAGCCAGATCGGACCGGCACATCGACTCGGCGCCGGACTCGACGGATTGTTTGAATTCGCCGCCGGTGCACTGGATCACCGGCCCGAAGCGGGACGTGCCTACGGACAAACACTGGGGCTGGATAGAGATCGCGCGTATGGTGACTGGCGCGAAATGCTGGACGCCGAAAGCAACCGTGACGATCGCATTGACCTAGTAACTGTCGCCACCCCCAACGCCACACACTTTGAAATCACTAAAGCATTCCTTGAGGCGGGGTTCCACGTGCTTTGTGAAAAGCCCATGACCATGACTGTCGATGAAGGCGAGCAAATCGTACGCACGGCTGCCGAAACCAACCGTATATGCGCAGTCAATTACGGCTATTCCGGCTACTCTCTTGTGCGCCACATGAAAGCCATGATCGCGCGGGGTGATCTGGGGGCGATTCGCGTAGTGAACGCGGAGTTCGCACATGGTCACCACGCCGATGCCGGAGATGCAGACAACCCCAGAGTCCGATGGCGTTACGACCCGTCACAGGCAGGTGTGTCAGCGCAGTTTGCAGATTGCGGTATTCACGCAATGCACATGGCAAGCTTTGTCACCGGACAACAAGTCACACGGCTCTCTGCAGATATCGTCTCGTGTATCGCGTCGCGCGAACTCGAAGACGACGCCATGGTTAACTTCCGCATGGATGGAGGTGCAGTCGGCAGACTGTGGACTTCCTCGATTGCCATTGGTCGACAACATGGCTTAACCATTCAGGTATTCGGAGAAAAGGGCGGTCTGCGCTGGGCACAGGAACAGCCAAATCAACTCTACTACATGCCATTAAATGAGCGGCTACAAATCATCGAGCGTGGCGAAGCTGGTTTATCCCCCGAAGCCGATCGAACCACCAGAGTGACCATCGGGCACGCCGAGGGCATGCCTCTGGCGTTCGCCAATATTTATAAAGATCTGGCAGAGGCGATCAGCGCGGTAAAATTGAATCGCGCATGTGATCCGGCGGCCGATCTGTATCCGCGCGCGGAAGACGGATTGCGTTCTATGGCAGCAGTAGCAGCGGTCGCAGATTCCGGAGCCAACGATGCCAGCTGGGTAGATGCCCGGCCACCTATGTTCCGCTGAACACCGGTTTTAAGCGATCGCCCGGTCTGATTAGTCGGCAGAGTTGCCGACTAATTATTTATTAAATTCAAACACTTTAAGCCAGCCCCTCAAACGTCTTGTCAACAATGCCGCAGTCGTAATAATAAAAATTGTACAAGATTGACAATCCGGGCCGATATCCCCTCTAGCGGTGCAAAAATAACAAACAAACGCGAAAGACCAACACCAGACATTACCAAAAGCCGCGTCGGTAATTTTTATTTCTCACGCCACCTCAACCGTGGCAGGGATGCAGTCCCCGGACAAGGCAAATGGATGTTTGACACAGCCACAATCACCGCAAAGACGGCCGGTTGTCAGGCCAAGGTCAATTGCTAGAGACAGACACACGGCGCTATGACAGACATTAAGCGGGACATGAGAAAAATCGGTGGTCACCGGGTAGTTACCGGCTTCAGAACAGAGGTGGCCAACCAGGATCCTTTCAGTATGCACACTGATAAGTTTACCGGCATTGTCGTTTTTAATGTCCGGGGTGGCTGTCTTTTTGTCGAAGATGGCGAACTGGCTCAGGCTGAGTCCAGAATGTTCGGAGAAGGCCCGGTCGCCACGCTGAACACCCTGGAACTTGATTTACCAGAACAGAAAACCTGCACGCTGAAAAAAATCAAAATCAAACTGGCTCGCGCTAAGGAAATTGGTGGCGAAAAAGGCATCGTATTCAAGTTCGTGCAAACGCCGGAAGAATACATTGACCTTTTGAATGTACTGGTAGACAGGCTGCCGCACGTCGACAGCGACACTGAAGTCATCCCCTCTCAGCTGAAGAAATCTGCCTAGTTTCAGGCGCAGTCGCACTCAACTCAATCTGCGGGTAACGGAGCCACAGCGCGCCTTTGCGTGTCACTTGCCAGTTGTGTTTCGGGCCAGTTTTGTTACGGGAAAGTTTTGTTATCGGCCAGTTGTCGGGGCTTTGACTTTGCCAATGGAAGGCTGGCGGCTGACGCAGCGCAAAGTCCCTCTTTCCACCACGACACTGGGAAACAAACGGGCTTCCGGATAACGGTCGGGCTCGTCAAGCATCGCAACCACCAGTTCAATTGACGAACTGATAATCTGCTTGATGGGCTGTTTGATGGTGGTGAGGTTGATATTTTCCCAACCGGCCATTTCCATATCGTTTAAACCGATTAGCCCGATATCTTCCGGCACGTTGAAACCTGCATCAGTCACGGCACTCAATGCGCCTATAGATAAAACGTCATCCCCACAAAAATAAGCTTCAGCCGGTTGACCGCGGATCAGTCGCTGCATTTCATCACGTCCCGCGCGGAAAGAGTAAGCGCTGGCAAATGAGTAGGACGCTACCACCTCGCCACAACCGTCCACCACAGACTGAAAACCACTCAGTCTATCCTGCGTTGACGTTGCTGCCTCCGGCCCGCCGAGAAATGCAACGCGACGATATCCCCTTGCGATAAGTTCACGCGCGGCCATTCGACCACACTCAACATTGTCGATGCCTACCACATGCACCTGTGGTGAACTGGACTGCCTTCCAAACGAATGCACAACTGGAATACCAGCCTCTTTAAATGCCTTCGAAAACTGTGGCGTGAGTGTAGAAGACGCGACCACCACACCATCCACAGAATACTGGCGCAACATGCTGACGGAATGCGCTGGATCAGTTTCATCACTCAGATTAACCAGCAATGGACGCAATCCACGCTCCTGCAAACCGCGGGTAAACAGGTCGAATACTTCTAAAAATATCGGATTGTGAAAGTTGTTGGATACCAGGCCGATCAGCCTGGTTCTGCCGGTGGTCAGGCTTGACGCTAAAGCATTGGGCATGTACCCGAGTTCAGACGCTGCTTTTTCGACCTTGGCACGCATGGACTCGGACACTGACGCACCATGGGTGAAGGTACGTGACACCGCAGAGCGCGAAACTCCCGCCCTTAATGCAACGTCTTTGAGCGTAACAGGCATGCAGCCGGCGTTCGTTGCGGTTAGTCCGAATCCACAGACTGACGCTGCGTTTCAGATGTTACAGAGGTAGCGTCGTTGCCAACAGATGACGCCACGGATTCCGGCCAGCCGGTAAAGAAAAACTGCCAGGCAGCATAAATTCCCATCGCCCCGAAGATCACACCCCATAACGGAGCAAGCGTTACAAATTCGAACAGCGACCACACAACACAGACCACGACCACAGCCACTCTGCGCCACAGTGGTATAAAAAACTCCACCTGCAGATCAAAAGCTCGCATAGAAAACGGCTACGCCGCCCCCTCATACTCAGCACCGGTTTTCGCACCGGTGATATAGGCCACAACGTCCTGACCGTCTGTTTCATCACGTTTTAAATTTGCGACTATACGGCCGCGTCTAAACACAATAATCCGATCCACGAGGTCCATTACCTGGCGCATGTTATGGCTAATCAGTATTAGCGGCTCACCGGCTTCTTTCAGAGTACGGATGATGTTCTCAACCTGCTCTGTTTCCTGTACACCAAGAGCGGCTGTTGGCTCGTCCATGATGGTCAGCCGCGAGTGAAAAGTTGCGGTACGTGCAATAGCCACACACTGTCGCTGACCGCCCGACATATTGCGGATTGTGTTACGAATGTTCGGAATTTTGACCGCTGTTTTGTTCAAGCCATCTATCGTTGCCTGCCGCATACCCTTGTAGTCCAGCAAGCGAAATGGACCCAACCAATTGGCAAAGGTCTTTTCACGCCCGAGAAAGAGATTATCGGGCACATCCAGATCGTCAGCCAGCGCCAGAGTTTGGAAAACGGCTTCGATCCCGGCTTCCCGTGCATCCAGCGGGCCGGCAAAATTAACCTCTTCACCGTAAAGCCAGATCTTGCCACGGGTGCGCTGTTCAACACCGGTTATTTGTCGCACAAACGTGGACTTACCGGCGCCATTGTCGCCCATGATGGCAACGTGCTCGCCGGCTTTCATTTCGAAACTGGCGCCTTCCAGAGCATGAACCCCACCATAGTGTTTGGTCAGGTCATCGGTTTTCAGAACAATCTCACTCATCTTTTCTGCCCTGATTTATGTTCGGTTTCGTTGTCGGTATTGGTCA
>JAHDHK010000331.1 GCA_020631335.1 Chromatiales bacterium | reverse complement strand
GTGCAACACAAAACGCTGCCAGTGATTCGGTATCATCATCGATGCGAATCTCGATGGGCTCCTCACGCCCGCGAAGCCACACACGGACATTATCTTCGTTATGCTTTTGGTCTGACGGAAATTCAACCGGGTTATCAAGAAAGCGCACCAGCTGCACATCGGCACACCCCACTGCTACAGCCAACCCATCGACAGTATCGAAAACGATAAAGCGCTTTGAACTGTAAAATGATGGCTCATGATCCAGTAATTCCTGCACTCTGAGCCAATGAGATTCACGCACTTCAAACTCGATTGACTCCGGGTGTTCGCGAAGCAGGAAATTCAGTAGATACTGGTAAGCCATGGTGTTTTTCTCACGTATAACGACACCTAATTATTCAGGTAATTATGTACTAACCAAACGACTAATTGCAGTGAATTGCATTTCCCCAGCGCATTGTGATCAGTTTCGAGCGATAACACGGAATCGGGTATAAGCGGCAGGGATGGCAACGTTAGCGCTGCTGCACACGGACGTGACATCAGCGCGACCCGATGGAGTGTTATTGATCTGAATTACCACGGAGCACCCAGTAGCATTTTACCAACGCCCAGATAGGCCTATGAGCGATTCAAACAAACCACATGCAAACCAGCACACACCAAAACGCATTAGCGTTTCACCAGCGTCTTGATCAGTTCCGAGCAATAACACGGAATCGGGCATAAGCGCCATGGATGGCGCGTTAGCGCTGCTGCACACGGACGTGACATCAGCGCGGCCCGATGGAGTGTTATTGATCGGAATTGCCGCAGGCAACCCGCAGGGCCAATCATCCGCGAAAGGACTTTGGTTACTTTGGTCCCTTCAAAGTAACACCCCTAATCGGTTATTTTCTCCAACTCATAAATAGACTCACCAATATCCTCCACCCGTTTTTCAATCAGCGCTCTGGCATCATAAAGCCCCTGGTTATAGAAATACGGGCCGAGTTCTGCGGTCAGGAAATCAAAGAGGAATTGCGCTTCGAACTGGCCGAGATCGCGGTCAAGCTCCTCCTGAAAATAAGTTTTTAGTTTTTTCTCAATTGTCTCTTTCTGTTCTTTCGTAAATTCAATCTCAGCCATGTTGGCGCTCCGTTTATCGTTATACTTAGCTTTTACCATCGACAACATAGCATGCCCCAACAACTCATTGACGAACATGCGCGACTTACCCTCGGCTACTGGGGAATCCGTGGCCTGGCACAGCCCATTCGCTTCCTACTGGTCTGTGCGCAGGTGCCTTTTTCCGAGGTTCGGCTCGGTGTGTTCCAGGATGGAACGCTGATGACTGAAGCGCAGGAAGAAGAAGACTGGCAGAGCTTACGCGGCACGCTCGATATGCCCTTCCCCAACCTGCCGTATCTCATAGACTCCGGTGAAAACCCGCCCCTACAGCTGACACAGAGCAACGCAATACTTCGATTTTTAGCCAGGCGCTATGACTTTTACGGCGATACCGAATCTGAGCGCGTGAAAATAGATGTGCTGCAGGATGAAGCCTACGATTTTCGCAACGCTATTATTAACACGGCTTACACACGGGGTGACGATTACACCGCCGCGTATGAACACTTTGCTGCCCATACCTTGCCGAAGTACCTTGACGGTTTTGAAAGCTACCTGGCTGCACGGCGTAATCCTTTATTTTTTGTGGGCAGCCGATTGTCTCTGGTAGATTTTGTGCTCTATGAGTTGCTGTGGCAGATGACACTGATGGTACCGGTGTCAATTTCAGCACATACGCGACCGACGCTTTTAGCTTATATTCAACACTTTGAAACGATACCGCAGATTGCAAGCTACAGACGCAGCGACAATTACATCACTCACCCGATCAACAGCCCGTGGGCTTCTTTTGCATAGTCGCATTTCTCACGTTTCAGTCTGCTGGTTTTGCTGTTTTTCTTGAGCCAGAACACCTACCGACAGCGGCAAGCGAACATCGTGGACTGGCAGCGAACCGTGCGGGAACTTACAGTGCCTGGTTTCACCATGTTGCAAGGAAATATCCTGATAAATCGCAGCCAGACATCCTGCGTGATCTAGTAGCCCGTACACCCGGCGAGGAACGCAAATGGTTCGCCGCTGCAAAAGACGCGGGTTTATTTAGTGAAGCAATTGAACTTGCTAACTGCACGCCCTGCTCACCACAAACACTCACACGCGCGGCTTGCGACGTTAAAGATAAAAACGCCGGGTTTGCAGTCGACGCGGCCGTGACAGCGCTACGATAGCTGATATCGGGCCAGGTTATGACATCACCCCGGTTGATGGCGGGAATGCCTATTCGCAAACACTCAGCGCGGTTGAAAACACTATTTGTGGTGATTGAGGTATCAGCTGGCCAGACGTTCTATAAATTCTTGTGTTGAGTTGCCTTTGGGGTAATCCACAGTCGGTACGGGCAGATCCAGGAAACGACACAAGGGCTCCCAGCCGTCTCCCAATCGGTGCACCAGAAGCCTTTCGGGTGCGACGGTGGTAAGCACCTCTTCTATATTGCGATTGTATACAGACATGGCATAGGCACGGTCGTCGGGGCGGCCATTGAACACCTGTTCGGCAATGAGCCTGATTGCGAAGCTTTGCTTATCTTCTTCGGACAGAATATGTTTAAGTATCGTTTTTTCATAACTGTTCCACCAGCTTTCTGCACTGCGCATGGTTAACAGCACCTTTGCATCGGGATACGTTTTTATCAGTGTTGGCCAATAGTAGGCAGAGGGCCAGTCTACGCAGGCATGGTACCCGGCAAACAGTGCTTCCCAGTCAGGTGTGGCACCGGCGATGAGTTCACGCCACATCTGCCGCAACGGATTGGTGGCGACAAGCTCAAGCATATGATGGGTTGGGCCCACGCCGAGCAGATTAAGTGCTTTACGCATGGAGTCGGTACCGGTTCTGCCGAAGCCGGTTCCAATTACTTTCAGTGTCATAACAGTTACTTTCAGCCCCTTGGACTGGTTGGAATTTCAATTCAGTGGAAAATGTGTAAATGGCGTCAGCCGGCTCGCGCAGCGCCCTTAGAACGACTAGAACTCACACGAACAAAATAACGTGGCAGGTGACTAAGCAGTGCAGGTATACATGCCCCCACTATGAGCATTAAACACAATAGTCCCGGCGCTATAGTTTTACCGTTTGTTGAAGACACACCGGACTGGTGTATCTTCACTAATTTTTATGTTTTGTGCTTCGCGCTACACCCTAATCACCTTGAGTTTCGTTTTTAGATCGGTGCGACAAAACGCATGCAGAAAACAGGTTTGCTCTGAGATATCGAGCATTTCCTGTGCAGTGGTGTCGGGCTCGGAAGTTTGCAGGTACACGTGGGTTTCAATCGGATCGGCTTCTCCGGGTTTACCGGTACCGCCAGACGCCCCGCCCAGACTGAAATGCGTATCCTGAGTGATTCGGTAGTCGGGGAGATCGAGCTTTAACATTGAAACAAAACGCCCGAACTGAGTCATGAAGCAAAACGCAATGCCCGCACTGATCAGCGTATTGGCATCCGGTGCCCGGCCGTCTTCAGAACTAAGCAACCGGAACGATGTACCGTAAGGTGAATATTGCATCTGTTGTATTTCTTTTATGCCGTCTTCACGTAACACGGCCACCGCACCAATGTTCAACCGTCTGTCCTGCTCATCGGATAAAGAGGAACTGCCGGTAGCGGTTCCGCCCTGCACTTCTTTTTTGGGTGTCGGCCCGACGGTTTCCAGCAAATTGCGCTCACCGGCTTGTGCTTCAAGCCCGTTGAACAGATCACCCGGATCGGGCAATAGCGCGCTATCAAGTTCAGTGGCCTTTTCACATGCGAGCTCCTGACCGTTTTTAGACAGCTTAAACAGACTGTCCAGCTGGCCGCGCATTAACCCGTTAAGAGGCGAGGCAAACGTTGCATCAGTTAAAAAGCGGTTGAGCTCGTCGTCTTCCAGATCACAGTCGATTTCGACCAGCAACTCAATGTTTTCGGCACCACCCACCATGGTGCGCCTGGGCATGGACCCTTTCATGGTGTAGTAGTTGTCCTGCGTGAGCTTGAGCTTTCGAATGTCCACGTTTTTGAGTTTTGCATATGCCATGATTTCATTCATGAAGCTGGCTACCATCCCTACTGACAAAAACGCCAGCGGACAACAGGCGGCATCGTGACCGTTTAAGTATGGTCCTTCATCACTGACCAGCCGCCATGTTTCACCGGTTCGCGCAGAGCTGACCAGCGCTTCTTTCTGGAAGCCCGACAGTGAACGCACACAGGTACGAAGAGCATCACCTTTGCGGTTGTCGGGTGCCTGAATGCCGTTGCCGCCGGCAACTTTAAAAAACGCCGGCAGCGCACTGCTGCCGATAATATCTTCACCTAATGTAGCCACAAGGGTTCTCCAATAATAGGTCAATGGCATGCTGCACGTAATAAGCATTTTTACGTACAACTGTTCTGTTTAATTGAATAGTTATGCTGATTTACATACTGTGCGAATCAAAAACGGAGGGTGGCCAGGGGTGGAAACGCCACCATGATAAAAACGACGATGACCATTACCCATACAAACGGAAGTGCACCGATAAAAATATCTGACAGTGATATGCCCGTATCTTTCAGCGTTGAGCTGACGACGTAGCATGTGAGTCCAAACGGCGGTGTTAACAGGCCGATTTCTACAGCGACCACGGTTAATATTCCAAACCACACCGGGTCTCCACCCAGCTGAATAACAGCGGGTAAGGTGAGCGGCACTACAATCAGCATGATTGAGATTGACTCGAGAAACATACCGAGAATCACCAGCAGCAGTGCATACAGCAATGCAAATTGCCACAGGCTCAGACCGAGCCCGCCGATCATGCCGCCTATTTGTTGTACCAGCCCGGATGAGGCAAGCATGATGGTAAATATGTTGGCAGATAAAATAAGAAACAGCACAGCAGTGGCGATTTGACCGGTTTCTACCATCACCTGCCACAGTGTTTTTTTATCGAGCTTTTTGCGCAATAGCCCGTACAGCAACGCACCGGCAGAGCCGACTGCTCCACCCTCTGTAGGCGTGAACAGCCCACCGTATATGCCCCCCAGCACCAGCGCGATCAGCCCCATTACCGGCGCCAGCAACAGTGCGGCGCGACTGATGTTCATTTGGTCAGTGCCGGTGGTTTTATCTGCATCTGCAGCAAAAACCTGTTGCGGTCTGAACCTGGCACGCAGCCAGATCATCAGGCACATTGAGCCGGCCAGTAACAGACCGGGCACAATTGCCGCCGCAAACAAATGCCCGACCGATTGCTCGGCAAGGAAGCCATACACAATCAACAGAATACTTGGTGGAATTAACATACCCAGTACCGAACTGCCGGCCACCACGCCAACTGAAAACCGGCGTGTGTAACCGTGTCGGATCATCTCCGGTGCGGCTATTTTTGAAAACACCGACGCCGAGGCAATCGACGACCCGGTGATGGCGGCAAATACTGCATTTGCCCCTACGGTGGCGATACCCAAACCACCGGTGATTGACCGCGTCAGCCAGCGTGCAACGGCAAAAGTTTCACGACCGATATCGGCCGCCGCGACTAACAGCCCCATCAACACAAACAGTGGCACTGCGCTGAAATAATAATTAGCCAGGTATTCGTTACCGGCAATACCCAACATGGTAAATGGCAGGGCAATACGACCTTTGATCAGCCAGAGGCC
>JAHDHK010000330.1 GCA_020631335.1 Chromatiales bacterium | reverse complement strand
AATCCCTCAGATACCATCCGTACTGATCATTGAGCGAGTATTCCCCCGGACAACATTCACGGCTTGGCGCGAGTGCTGTTTATTATAGCGTTGACCGCACACATGGGTTGCTGAGGTGTTTGGTAAAACCGGCTTTCACAGCCCATTCCACACTACCACCAACTGACCATTGACTAAAGTATTATTCAGATCTGCCGCTATCCCTTTAACGCGCGATGCCGGCTTGCAACCCGCTCGCGTTAGGCGAATCGATCTTGCGTACTGGCAGTAAAGGGTCCGGTGGGGGTGGCTCACCGTTGTTCGTTAATCGGACACAGATATGCAGTTGGCTATCATTGACAAAACCGGGAGAGTCGCACGACGTCTGCTGCAGCTGTCAATCAACTTTCAGCGTTGTTGTGCCCGCCCCTTTGCGGCAGTCCCACCAAATACAGTCGCTGACGGCGCGCCAGATCCGCCGGATCCTCGCACCGCAAATGTCTTGCTGGTCTGTGAGCAAACCTGGAGTGAAATCTCACAATCGGCGACACTACTTCGGGTATTGACCCCATTTTGGGTTGTCACTGAACAACCGCCGTCTAATGCACAGGCTACTGGTCAGCATGAACACGTATTCTTTTGTCATCTAGACGAGATACAGCACACTAACCTTCAATGGTTTGCCATGCTTTCCCTCCAAAGTCGCACCATCCAGCGGCTCAGTCATGAAAGCCACTGCTACCGCGAAATGGTGGACGCGTGCCCCGACTACGTCTTTATTCGCGACCGACAAGGGCGCATCGTCTTTGCCAACGCCGCACTGGCCGGCCTGCACACGCTGCAACCAAAAGACATGATCGGTCAAACGTATACCCAATTGACCGGTGACGTTGCAGGTGGTGAGCAGGTTTTCGCAGAAGACCTGGCTATTTTCAAGTCCGGCCAACCCTACTACCAACACGAAGATTTTTACCAGGATGAATCGGGCGTAACACAATGGAACCGAGTCTCTAAAAAACGCATAGACAACCACGACGGTTCAGACCACTTGATTCTGGGAGTGGCCACAGACCTGACCGAGTGGAAAAAGAACGAGGCACAATTGCAGCAAAGCGAGGCGCGCTATCGCGAGCTATATCACCACGAACAAGTGCTCGGAAAAATCAGTGAACTGTTGTCACTAACCGAAGATGTAGAGTCATTACTCGATCAGGTGGCCGAATTGATACCCGGGTTGTTTAACACACCTCACGGCGGGTTACTCAGGCAGGCATCCTCGTCAGCACTCATGGTTCTTACCACCAGTGGGCGTCAACCCGTGAGTGCAGTGGTACACCAATCAACACCGGCGATCAAATCCGCCGGTGTGTTCACCACGGTCAATAACGAATCTCTAATTGCATCAGCTATTGTACTTGACCGGGAGCACCACTGGATACTGTATGCACTCAGAGATACTCAGCTGCCACCATTCGAACTGCCGGACGCAGAACTACTGTGCACCGTTGCAAACCAGTGCCGCCTGATGGTCTCCAAAATCGAACTGCATAGAAAGATCAAACATCAGGCTTATCATGACCCACTCAGTTCGTTGGCCAACAGACTGAGTTTTGAATGTGAACTTGACAGAAAGCTCGCGATCCATGCCAATCATCAACCCTTCTTTGCCGTTGTATTTTTTGATCTTGACGGATTTAAATCCATTAATGACACCTATGGACATCTGATGGGGGACCGAGTGCTGCAGGCCGTGTCCCACAGACTCTCCGCAGTGGTAGGAAAACAGGGCTTTCTGGCACGCATGGGAGGGGATGAGTTCGCGATTATCACCCATTGCTGCAACGATCGCGACGATGCACGGGCTCTGGCGGAAAACATACTGCTGCACATAAAGCAGGAAATCAGGGTCGATGCCAATCGCTTTAGCGTGGGTGCCAGTATCGGTATTGTTTGCTATCCGCAGGACGGAGTTGAAAGAGCGGTGTTAATGCGACGCGCTGACAGTGCCATGTACCATGCGAAAGCCGACGAGCACTGTCATCTTGCGTTTTTTATTCAAGACATCGAAGCTCGTGAACAACGTCGGCGCCATCTGGAAGAGGAGCTTGCCAGCGCGTTGTTGAACAACACATTGTCCCTGCACTACCAGCCGCAGATCGATCTAACGAGCGGCAAAGTGTGTGGTGTAGAAGCCCTGTCTCGATGGCATCATGACACCCTTGGCAATATTCCACCGGCTGAGTTTGTGATTGTGGCCGAACAAAGCCAGTTGATCGGCACGCTAGGTGACTGGGTGATTAATACCGCACTGCAACAAGCCCGGCGATGGCAGCACAGCGGCGTGCCGATTAAGACCGCGATTAACCTGTCGCCCAAACAATTCGAGCGGGCCGACTTCGGTAAACAATTGGTAGAATTACTGTGCGCACTGGAATTCGACAACCGCTATCTGCAGGTAGAAGTCACTGAATCCACGTTGATGAGTGATCTGGATCGCGTGATCCGCGAACTTCAGGTAATCCGTTCAGCAGGTGTCAGCGTGGCAATCGATGATTTTGGTACGGGTTATTCGTCACTGAGCTATCTTCAGCACTTACCGCTCGATGTATTGAAAATCGACCGAAGCTTCGTCAATAACATGGATACTGATACCCCGGAATCCTCACTGATCAGTGTCATTACCCAAATGGCTAAGCATTTGAATCTCTGTACGGTCGTAGAGGGAGTTGAGACCGAGGCACAGTATCTGGCAACCAGGCAACTGGGGTGCGATATCGCGCAGGGCTGGTTCTTTTATAAAGCGATGTCAGTGGCCGACGTCACTTCGCTACTTAAGGATGCGGGGGCAGCACCTGAAAGGAAAGCCGCATGAAAACCCGTAGCGTGTTTGCTGATAGGCAGGATGCGTTACACGTTACTTATCGGATGTCCAGTTTGCTGTGGGTATTGGCGGTGGTCAATTTTCTGGTTGGGTTGGGGGCGTTTATGGTGGTGGCGCTACTCACACCTATCCAGACGTCACTGGGAATTACCACATCCCAAACCGGGTTGCTGGTGTCGGTGTATGCGCTTGCCTACGCCATCGGCTCACCGCTGGGCATGGCAATAACGGCACAACTCAACAGAAAAACCGTACTCATCGTATGTCTGGGTATATTTTCATTATCTTGTTTACTGGTGGCCGGTGCCGGCAACTATACAACCCTGATAGGCGCTCGGGTATTGACTGCATTGGCGGCAGGGCTAATCACGCCGGTGACCGCCGCCATTGCAGTGAGCCAAAGCACCGAATCAAATATGGGTCGATCACTTGCGCGGGTGTTTCTCGGTTTTACCATGGCGCAGGCACTGGGTATTCCAATCGCAGGACTACTGGGTCAAATCTACGGCTGGACGGTGCTCTTCTATATTGTTGCGCTGCTCTCCTTGACGACCACCGTTGGCCTGTTGCTGCACATGCCACGCTGTGTGTCATCTGACACAAACAATCTGTCTGTACTCAAAGAGCTTTTGTTGGACTGGAAAGCACTGGTGTCAGTCTTAAGCACGACTACCTTCATTGCAGGTATCTACGTGCTGTATACCTACATCGAACCTTTGTTGACACAATCTCCCGGAACAGACAGACAGAGTATCGCGCTCGGGCTGTTTGTATTCGGCTGCGGTGCAGTCATTGGTAATCATCTGGGCGGTGTATTGAACGACAGGATAGGCTCGGTACGCACGCTATACTGGCTGTGCGGGATACAAGGGCTAATCATGCCGCTGTTCTCCTCGACAATGTACTATCAAGCGCCACTGTTGGTGTTGATCTTCGGGTGGTCCATTTTCAGCTGGTCCTTCATGGTGCCACAACAAAGCCGGCTGGTGAGAAGGTCACCGCATCACCACCAGATGTTACTAGCGCTTAATGCCTCGGCAATCTATCTGGGTGCGGCTATCGGATCCGTCATCGGTGGCATAGTCATCAAGCAGGCAGGGATTGAATCATTAGGTATTACCGGCGGCAGCATATGCCTGCTGGCATTAGTGCATATTCACCTGATTGAGCGCAGCAGCGGTGATCTTCGAGCCTGCTCCATACCGAGTTAAAGACACAATCGAGTCCAGCAATACATAGGTACAGGCACTTTGATTAACAATACCTCACGCGGTTTCATCGTGTCCCATTGTACTGTGGGGGGAAACACCGCGATCTCCTCAAACGTCTTGCCTATTGCACGGGATTAGTGCTGTTTGCAGCACCCGCCAATCGGGCTCGAATCACAGCCATCCGGGGGATGCTATTCCCGCTGAGGGCATAGCAGCACGAATAAGCTCACTTGTCGATGCGTGATTACCCGCCAGCAACTTGTACCTGATGCCAATGAGCCTATCAGCAGGGCACGTGATACCAACGTCTACTGCTTGGTCTGCAACTTTTCTGGTCATGAATTATCGGAAATTTCAAAAGGGCAATTCGTAGAACTTTATTCTGCTTTGATTCGGATGCATTCCGACGGTGTTCTCAAGACAGCCTGTGGAGGCCCTAAATGCGTTGATACACTCGTCCTTTGCCTGCGCCAGAATTTTTTTTCAATCATACTGCGTGATTCCTCAGCACGCAGGCGCTATTAGTTGGGGGGAATTGGGTCATTACATCCGCGCCACAGGGTATTGCCACCCGAGGCGCCGGCGTCGGTGTGACCGGCACCTGATTTTTTATAACTGCGAGACGACTATCTGGTCATCGAATAGTATTGATCTGCATACCAGCTACCCATTGTACGAAGAGAGGTTGCGGAGAAATGGCTTCCAATCGTGTTGGTTGCCTGCAACCCGGCACCCTGCACACAGGCTGTCATCAAATCTGAGTCGACGTTTAACGCAGACAGGTGTCTGTTCACACCGGTGGCGTATATAGTCTCACCACAAATGAACGGCTGATTGCGACTATACCAGTTTTCACTGCGTAAATTAGCGATTAGCTGCGACAGCTTCACCGGGTAGTAGTCACTGCTCACCGGCCTGGCGACCTCAGGATCCGCTGTCCCTTCAAAGAACCAATCAGTCTCTCCCTGATGCCAGAGCACACCGTCCAGTGAGGCTTTATGAGGTAGTTCGTTCAGTGCGTTAATGACTTTACTTTGCACGCGATTCAACCCGTGTGCGCCCGGCGCCCAATGACTGATCCCTTTGCCGGGCTCAGACACCATTACAATCCCGATGACTCGATTTGAATCCAGCTCGGCAAGTCGTTTGCCAAAATGCAGTGCAAAATTGTTATGCCTCTCCCAGTCGGTAATTAGATTCGGATCGGCAGAACCTCTGTAGGCCCCCAGATCCCAGTGATCATTAAGGTTCGCGCGCTGCCATCCAGTGGATGTGTAGGCAAACACTCTGGGGTGCGCTGCATCCAATTGGTAATCGATAGACGTACCTCTACCAAGGACGTTGGACTGCCCCGTGACCAGAACCAGATCAGTAATGTCTGAAGCTCGATAGACAGTACAAACGTCTCCATTCTCAAAACCGGCCCCATCGCCATCGTCATCGCTATACACCGATTGACAATAAGGGGTTCGAGATGTCTCAGCTATTTTCGCCCGACTCTGAACAAGGCAGGACTGGTTATCCTCAAACCCCCAGCCATCGCCATCGGTGTCACTATCTGCAGAAACGCAGGCAGGGGAACTCATCGAGAAGTCGATCTTCTCAGCGGTGTTTAATCGATCAACAAGACAGGACTCACCGTTCTCCCATCCCCAGCCATCGCCATCAGAATCACTATC
>JAHDHK010000329.1 GCA_020631335.1 Chromatiales bacterium | reverse complement strand
ATCTTTTGATAGTTGAGTATTCCTGTTGGGGTAGAAAACGCTGCTGTTGCAGCTGATTATTACGCTCAGGCGCTCAGGCTGTGCTGAGCAGAAAGTCGTGCGGCTGCAAGCATCTCGTGACGAGTAGCATCGGGGAGCACTTGTCTTATTTCATATTCGAGTGACTGCAGAACACTGTTAGCGCGGAGAATGTCATCGCGTTTTTCAACGGCTTTGGTGGCGAGTAATGAATCTACCAGCGGTTGAAATGATGCGCGGTTGTATAGGTCGTTGGGGTCACGGGCTTCAGTCATGGCGAATCGATTCGCGGCGATACGAAAACGCGTTTCGTATTCTTTAAGTGCTATGCCATCGCGAAATTCAGCAAGCAGTGCGGCCGCCAGGTAGCCTCGCTCGATGGTAGGTCTAACGATGGTTGCCAATCGAATCAACAGTACAGATTGCAGCGATCTGCCTGACGGCCTTTGTACGCGATTGCTTTCGATATCCAGCAGTCCAACCTGTTCCATGGCTGAAAGGGTATTTGCTGCAATGTGTTCTGAAGCTTGCTTATCCAGATAATATTGTGCACTGAGTACCGGCCATGCCTGTGACACAAGGCGCTCAAGGCGTGCTTTACTCACACTGCGCTGTTGTATAAGTACACAGGCGATGAGTGACGGGACCACAAAAATATGCAGAATGTTGTTATGAAAGTACATGAGAGTACCCATGTGCTTCGGTTTAACTTTAATCACTTTGCCCAGTTCTGAATTTTCGATTTTTAGAAAGTCCAGTTGTGATGTATGTTCTATCCACGCTTGCGGGTGTAAATCGGGTAAGCTGATTGCGGCACAACAGGCCGATTGTGTGTCTGGTAGTTCTTCCGGTTTGCCGCCGGGGTATAGCGCAGTAAGCAATTGATGCGTGAGTGCCAGTTGTTCCTGCAATTCCTGTTGGCCGCTGGATCTGCCGGGGGCGGCCAGTAAAATACTGGCCACCAGTGAAACCGGTGTCACGCTAACCGCAGCATTTATATGCGTCAGGATCTGATTGCCAAGCGTGGTCACCATTTGACGATATTGTTCTGACTGTATTAACTGGTCGTAGTCATCTGTGCTGGCAGTCTTTGAAAGACCGGCTGTTTTTTGCTGTTCCAGCGCTTTGCGTTTCCATCCGGGTAAGTGCTCATCTAGTAGATTGTTTAATGCGATTGGTTCGCCTATGCTCACATGTACGCGGCCGTATTTTTGACGCAGAGTTTTTAGTGCTCTAAACAGCCCCAGCAGGGATTCTTTGCGTTTCTTTCCTCCGGCGAGTTCGTTGGTAAACGAACGTCCCTCCAGTAGTTTTTCATAACCGAAATAGATTGGCACAAACTGAATCTGACGTACCGGTTCGTTCAGATAGGCCTGTACCGTCATTGTGAGCATACCCGGCTTAGCAGGTAATAGCAGTCCCGTGCGGCTGCGTCCTCCTTCGATAAAATACTCAAGCGAATGACCTCGCTGAACCAGTTCCTTTAAATACGTATTGAAGACAGTTGCATACAGCTTATTTCCAGCAAAGCTTCTGCGAAGAAAGAATGCACCCCCACGCCGCAGTATGCCGCCTATGACTGGCAGATTCAGGTTTAAGCCGGCAGCAATATGTGGCAGTGAATACCCGTTGACATAGAGGATATATGACAACAGCAAGTAGTCGATATGGGACCTGTGGCAGGGGACATAGACTATTTCATGGCCTTCAACAATCTTATCGAGCCTTTGCAACCCGGATGTTTCAACACCGTCGTACAGGCTTGTCCAAAGACGTGTCAGCACTCGATGCAACAGACGTGCTGTACGATATGACATGTCTGCGGCAATTTCCCCGGCATATTGCTCTGCCTTCGCGGTTAGCCTGTTGTTATCTGTTTTTGCGTGGGTCTGCTGGCTGAGTTCATTATTGATTTGTTTTCTAACGTCGTTATCGGCAACTACATGCTGAATAAGCATTCGGCGATGGGAAAGATCCGGCCCCAGGGTGGCACGTCGCCGCCTTCTGAAATGAACCCGTAGCAGTCGTTGTAGTTTTCTTTCCAGCCTGGTGGTCGACAGATCAGTTTGCGCCGGGACTGATTCGGTAAGGAAGCGACTCAATGGCATCGGGTCGCTGAATCGAAGCAATGTGTGTCTTCCGTGAACCAGAGTAATGAACAGCTTGCGGGTTCTGCCGGTGATTTCCCAGTGTTCCGAAAAAAACACTTTCCAGAAACTGTTCTGGCGTTCGGGTTCCTGGCCCCAGTACACGGATACCGGGATCAGCAGACAATCAGCCCCCGGTGTATCGGTGATGTGTTTCAGCAGTGGACCATACTTATCGGACGATACATAAGCCGATTTGTACAGTAACCGCCGCCGGCGTCGTTTCAGTACATCGGTTGATGATGAATAACGGATGTTATTCAGCTGAAAAGCTTTGTCCGGGTCCGGCAGCTGATATTGCCGGCAAACGATTTTCAGTGCGGCATGATCTGCCCTGCTATTGTGTTCGAAAACGTAGAGTACCGGTATATCCGCCCGGGTTTCCCTGAATAAAACGATCGGATCCGACGGAATGACGGTGGGTTTAACCCACAATGAGAAAAGCCTGTCGGCGAGTGACTTCAGTGGGAATCTGATCATCAGCAGGTATTCCGGGGGCTATCTATGGTAAGGCCGGGGCAGTGGACAGTGTGTTGAAGTCATTAACATAGATATCCCTGCAGGTGGCACGGCAGCGTGAAGACTGTTTGTCGCAAACGCTGCGATGCATGAATGATTCAATTCTATTGTAACGTCTGTGTCTAAAAATGCAGCGCGAACCCTGTCTACAACCAGCAATCGGACAAAGAAATGACTTTTTACTTTATCGAAATACAGTTATTTAATCCATGTCGGTCTTTGTCATAGTAATCAGCCACCGGTGCCTGTTCTTTAATTGGTAGATAGTACTATTAACCGTTACAGGCTTTTCCTTTTGTGTTAACGATCCGGTGCTTGCTAAAGCCGACAAACTTTTGAAAGACACGTTGCGCTGAAGCACTTTTGACGAGGCAAAGCCTTCCGGCATATGGGGGAGTCGTTTAAGACTAAACCTAAAAACTGCTTGCAAGCAGTATGACTGCCGATGTGGCGGACAATCCCAGTGCCCAGGGGCGGATTGATCCTCGTTCCACGTGAGTGGCCAGTGGGCGAACAACATACAAGCTCAAAGGCACCAGTGGTGCAAGCGAAGCGGCAAAGGCCAGTTGAGGCGCGCGAATCAATCCTGCCAGCGACAGTGCAATAATCGACACCAGCATACCCCAGCCAAAAAAAGCGTTTTGTGTTGCGGCGGAGCGTCTGGCCTCTACATTGGCGTAGAGGATTGCCATTGGTGGTGCACCGATACCGGACAGCGTGCCCATAATACCGGCGGTGAACCCGGCACCGACCAGAGAAGCGGGTGTTATGGGCAGACGCAAACCGACAAGGCTCAATAAGACTGCAAGCAAAACGATACAGCCGACTAACACTGGCAGCAATACTGATCCGACCACCATGCTTGCAATAGACGCTGCGACAACAGCCCCGGCTAGGCGGCCCGAAAAACCGGGAGGCAGGTCCTTTAGCACGATGGCATCACGTGCATTAAATATCGATCCCATGCCGACAACCAGACCGATCAGCAACACCGTGCCAGGCACCCAGTCAGGTGCAGCCAGCGTCATAATCGGTGCGACGATCATTCCATAGCCGGCGCCTGATAGTCTTTGCAATGCGGTGCCAAGCGCCACAGCAAAGGCGCATGCACACCAGGGAAGCAATGCAGGTAGCACGCTGGTGTCAATCATGGATTAAAAATGCTGATCGGTTTTTAGTCCGCTTTGCGGTTATACAGACGCTGGGTTATACAGACATGGCGCCATCAGGTTTCAACCCGGTAAACCCTTGCGGCAGTGCGCCAGAACAGATCTTCCTTGACTGCCTGCGAATAACCACTTACTGCTTCAAGATAGCCGTTGTAGATGGTATCAAATGATCCGCAGAGATTATCCACCGGAAAGTTAGAGGCAAACATCGCTCGCCGGGAGCCAAAAGTATCGATACAGAATCGGATAATGTCGCGGTTGTCTTCTATCAGCCAGGGTTTTCCCGCCAGTCCGATACCCGATATTTTAATGAAGGATTGAGGCACTTCGGCAAAAGCCGCCATTGCTTTTTTCCATGCTGCGATGCCGGTTTCTGATCTGTCCGAGGGCAGGCCTGCGTGGTTTAGAATAATCGGTACCTGTGGCGCTGTGGCCGATAGTTCGATGGCTTCATGCAAGTGCCACCATGGTGTTTGCAGATCAAACATGAGTCCGGAGTCGGCCAGCATACTAAAGCCGTGGCGAAATGCCGGGTCACACATTCCCCCGGGTGGTCCGCCCGGCGACGGGTTCGCGGTGGGTTTATGGCGAATCGAGCGCACTATGGGAAGTTGTCGATACGCCTGCAGCGTCTCTGCCAGGTCTTCGCGATCCAGCCACGCCTGTGCTGCGTGTGCGGCAGGCTGGCCGGTTGAATCATGAAGCTTTTGTATCCACCGGGCCTCTCCGGCAGGGTCTGCCGGGTTCCACTCACCTTCCATGGTAATAGTGGCAATAACATTCCATTCGCTGGTGCAGGCTTGATAGTCCGGTGGTAGAAAGGGCTTGCGGATAGCGGTGTAGTCGCCGTAGCGAAATTCGATCATTGGCTCGTCTCTGAGCCACGGGTGGTAATTGTTGACCGGATCCCAGTAGTGATGATGTGCATCGATGACTTTCAAGTGCTGATCCATCTGTTAATCATTTTCACCGATGGTAACAGTGTCATTGTGGCATCGGCTACAGGCACAATTGATTTTGTGGCTCTTCTGAAACAGCAGCAGCGGCGAGTGCAAGTGCTACTTCATTATTGATACTGACTGTAGTCAAGCCGCTTTGTTTGCAAATTTGATGTCGAGGGTGGGCTGTCTGGTGGTAACGGGCTGGTGCAATGCGCTGGCAGTATCGCAATGGTGTGTTCGCTGCCTGATTGTTGCTCTGTTATCCTTGCGAAGGATCGGATGCGAGGGCGGATAGCTCATGAAAATTGATAAAAGCCGTTTACAACGTCTCACCACGTGTGCAGAGAAGCATACCCGGTCCGGTGAGTTGAGTAGCATTGAGTGGAAAATAACGCACGGTGGTGAACCTGTGCATGGTGGCGCGAGCGGGATGGCCGATGCACTTGAGGGTAGTGCGTTGCCGCATGATCCTATCTATAGAATTTATTCCATGACCAAGCCGATTGTGTCAGTACTGGCGTTACAGCTGGTGGAAGAGGGTTTTTTATCACTGCCTCACCCGGTTGCCCACTATCTGCCAGAGGTCGCGTCGATGAAAATCCATGCCACAGGAGAAATCTGTGGTGGTCTGATGACCGTTGAGCATCTGCTGACACACCGAGCCGGCTTCTCTTATGATTTTCTGCCCGATTGTGAGGTTGCTGCTCTTTACCGTGACTGCGCACTGGCAGAGAACGGATCAATTGCACTGTCAGAACTCGTGGATTTGCTAACCGGGATGCCCTTATGTTTCAGTCCCGGGTCACAGTGGAAATACAGTTACTCTATCGATGTTCTGGCTCGCGTGCTGGAGATCGCTACCGGCAGCAGCCTGCCTGAATTGCTGCAACAAAGAATTTTCAATCCCTGTGGTATGCAAGATACCGGTTTTATGGTACCTGCCGGAAAACAGAGTAGATTGCTACCGATGTT
>JAHDHK010000025.1 GCA_020631335.1 Chromatiales bacterium | reverse complement strand
ATTAGGTGAAACAGTAAATTCATGAGCGTTTTGTCTGAAGTTAAGATGGGGAGGGGCGGGCATTGACCCGGTGAGAGTGGTTTCTGAAAATGCTTTTGGAAATCTGATTCTGGAAGATACGCAGGGTAAGTTTTGGCGTTTGTGCCCGGAGGATCTCTACTGTGAGGTAGTGGCGGCCTCTCAGGTGGCGCTGGACACTTTGCTGAAAGACCCGGAGTTTCTTGAAGACTGGTATATGCGTTTATTGGTTGAGCGTACGCAGAATCATCTGGGAGAGCCGGGGGAAGGTGATAAGTATTGTCTTGTTACCCCGGGACCTCTGGGTGGTGAATATGGTGTGGCCAACATAAAAACAGCGCCGCTTATTGAAATTATACGCTTGTCCGGCGATATCGCCTTTCAAATTAAAGACCTTGAAGATGGCGCCAAAATCAGGTTCAAGCTGAAGAAGTAAAAATAGGCACAATACCGTGGGGCGGAACGGGTGATGGTGTGCCGGCTTGACTGGTGACCCGCAGTACAAACAAAGCGTAATCGAATACTGACTGCAGTCAATTAGTGCCTTTGTATAAAACCCGGTAACTCTCAGCCGTCTTCCAGATTGAACAAGTGCTGGAAAAAACGCACCCAGTTATCCACGCACAGATGCCTGAAAATATGGGTTGTATTGTGTTGATCGAATATTGGCTGTTTTTACCGGAGTGTCTTGTGGATAATGCGGCACAGATATTTTGCTTACCGGAGCGCTTTTATGGAGCGGGCTGTAAAAGACAATATTCCCCATGGTACTAATGGCAGTTTGTCGATTGCGATTTCGGCGACCGGTGCACCTGAGCCGGGCAGGCTATACACGATACCGGCGCGTTGTGGTGTGGCGGTGCAGGTGGGGCGGGGGCAGCTGCTTTCTGTCGTCAACACGCATGGTACACAGGTGTGTGACTTCTGGGCGTTTTCGAGCGTCGATTTGAGTGAGTATTTATCTATGCATCATGTACACACTGCTCTGGGGTCAATTTTTCCAAAATGTGGATACGCTTGTGTCCAGCGAGCGGGCACCGATGCTGACAATCGTCGAGGATACCTCACCCGGTGTGCATGATACTGTCATCGCATCGTGCGACCATCAGCGTTATCAGCAGTTGGGTTGTACCGAGTATCATGACAACTGCGCAGATAATTTAAGCATGGCACTGTCGGTAATTGGCAGGGAATTGCCTTTGATACCGGCGCCGTTTAATTTGTGGATGAATATACCGGTTGCGCAGGATGGCAGCATACAGTGGCTGGCCCCGGTATCGAGCGCCGGTGATACGATAAAATTTCGTGCAGAAATGGATCTAATCGCGGTGATGTCGGCATGCCCTCAGGATATCACTCCGGTCAATGGTGATGACTGTGATCCTGTCGAGCTGCACTTTAAAGTGGATTGTGTGTGATCAAACGCGGCACACCCGGGCTGTTTTCCACACCCCGTAACGGAGAATAATTCACATGAGTAGGCGAGCAATCACGTGGCCGAACGGTGCCAGATGTGCCTGTGCAATTACGTTTGATGTAGACGCGGACAGCCTCATACATATATCGCGTCCGAAGGACGGACACGATCGTTTGTATCCGATTAGTATGGGGAAGTACGGCCCCACGGTTGCGGTGCCGCGCATACTCGAAACGTACCGGCGCTTAGGGTTAAAGCAGTCCTTTTTTGCACCCGGCTGGTGCGTTGAGCAATACCCTGAGGCGATGGAAGCTATTCTGAAGGATGGCCACGAAATCGGTCATCACGGATATCTGCATGAAGATCCGACCAGTCATTCGGCAGATGAACAGCGCGAGTGGTTTGAGAGAGCGCTGGCATCACACAAAAGTGTGATCGGAAATACGCCGCTCGGGTATCGTGCGCCGGTGTATAACGTCAATCAGGCGGTGATAGATTTACTGGTTGAACATAATTTCAGCTATGACAGCTCGTTGATGGCAGATGATATTCCGTACATGATGAAGACCGCTGCCGGAGATCTGGTTGAGTTGCCGGTACACTGGGGCAGTGATGACTGGCCGCAGTTCGCACACTACGATGAGATCGGTTACTTAATGCCGGTTGCCGCACCTTCGGTGGGTGTGCAGCCGTTCTGGGAAGAGTTCGACGCACAGTATGAAGACGGCGGATTCTGGATGGCGATCTGGCATCCGTTTCTTACCGGCAGACCTGCGCGATGGAAGCAGGTGGAAAAGTGGCTGGAGAGCGTGCTGGAAAAAGGAGATGTCTGGTTCGCGCCATTGCATGAGATTGCTGCGTACGTTCGCAAGCAACATCAGGATGATAATGAAGCGATTCGGGTTGAGCATCTTCCCTATTATAAGAAACCGGTTTTATCGTGAAGCGGCGGGCTTTGCTGTGACATTGAATAAACCGTGCCGGCTCACGGAGGCGTGTTGCGGCAGGCTCGCACTTAAGTTTGTACGCTCTGCCATCGGCTGTGGTGTGATACCGGCTTTGATAAGCGGTTGTATGGCAGGCAAGGCTGGCACCTTATTGAAGCCAAACGAATTGCCGGCGGCTGCGGTGTCGTTGCCGGGTGAAAAGTCGATCAATGTATCCACGGTGGGTATTTGCAGTGCCGGTGTAGCGGATAGCCGCCAAACCATAATAAAAAAGCTGGCTAAACCCGAACCCGGTGTGCGGTATATCGATCCAGCGCTTGGCGCTACGGTTGTACGTATTTCTTCAAGTAATGTCGGAGAGGTGAGAAAGCCTGCGTACAGCACCATGCAGGCATGGAATGCTGACGAATCGTTGTTATTGTTGTATGTCAGTTCCAGCGCATACACCGGCCATGAGTTGAGAGATGGCCACTCTTACGAATTGATCCGTCGGCTGAACATAAGACCGTCTGATATTGAAGAGGTGTTCTGGAGTCATAGCCAACCCGACGAATTATATTTTGTTAGTGCCGGCGCAAGTGATTTCGGTCAGTTTAAAAAGCTCAACGTCAACACCGATGAATCGGTTGTTATTGCAGACTTTACCCGGTGGTGTGGCAGTTCACTCCCGGTTGCCGGCAGTGATGTGCATATGCAGTCTTACAATGATGACTGGTTCGGTTTTCGCTGTCGGGCAGATAATGATCAACCGGTGATATTTTCGTATCGTGTAAGCACAGATGAAGTCACAGTGCAGGCGGTTGGTGAAGGCACACCATGGGAGGCACGCACTGCACCTGTGCCGACCCCGACGGGACAATTATTCTGGTTTCAGGGGGCAGTGCTTGATCAGGAGTTATTGCCGTTATCTGTAAAGCCGGATATGAAGTCGTCCATAGAGCATTCGAGTCTGGGGCAAACCGCTGCCGGGCAGGCAGCGTTGTATCAGGTGGCGTTCGGGTCAAGCCCTCGCGGGTGTTCCGGCGATCCGGATAAGGGTGTTGGGCATTTGGTGCAACACAATCTTGTCAGTGGGGAGTGCCGCAATATTATCGGGCAACAGAGCGGCTACCCGTATCCGACCAGTAGTACGCATATGTCTGCGTTGTCTGTGGCTCACCCCGGCAGGGTGGCTATGTCCAGTATCGGGTCAATGCCGCAAATGCGCTACCTGGCCGGTAACCGGTTAGCACCACCATTGTTGTCCGAGATCTACCTTGCCGAAACTGCCGGCAGTGAGCCTGTGATCTGTCGGCTGGCACATCATCGTTCTTTCGGTAAAAACGCGCTCAACGGTGGCTATGAGCCTTACTTTGGTGAGCCGCACGCCACCTTGAGCCCTTCAGGCACCAGAATTTTGTTCGGGTCGGACTGGTATGACTCGGGTTCTGTTGACAGTTATGTTGTTGAGTTACCCGGTTACTCTCAACCGTAAATCATTTGTTGTTCCAGCGGGTGTCTGACCGTCGCAGAGAGTCCTTCGGATTCCGATCTTTCGATATCAGGGCTGGCCTTATAGCCGGGTCGGAAACAGGCTTTGGCCTGTCAATTTCAGTGATTCAAAACCTTTACATTTGTCCATCAAACTCTTCGCGCAAATGTTTAGAATGAAGGGATTGACAAACGCATTGGTTTGACGGCGGATGTAAGCAGTTGTCTGAGGTGTTGAATTGCCTGAGTAAGCCGTCGACGTGATTTTTTAACCAGTGCCCCAACGCCACTAAACGCCCGGGAATAGCTGAAATTGGTGCGACTATGAGATACATAAGAATAATAATTTTACTGCTCTTTCCGATCGCCGGTTTTGCCGAGCAGGTGACCTGGGATGTTTCGCTTTGGGGGAAGAGACGCGCTTTCACTGAGCATGTCGAGAAGCTTTCGGAGCTGGTTGCTCGCAAAACTAACGGAGAATTCATCTTGAACCTCTCCTACGGCGGGCTTGCCAAGCCCCGGGAAAATCTCGAAGGCATAGCCGCCGGTCAGTTTGAAATGGCTCAGTTCTGTGCGGGCTACCACAAAGAGAAGAACCCTTCGATTACCGTGCTCGAATTGCCGTTTCTAGGAGTGAGTACGCTCGATGAAGAGCGCACGATCAGTCAGTGGCTTTATCGCCACCCGGCAGTGCGCGAAGATTTTAGAAAGTGGAATGCAATTGCATTAATGCCTTCGCCACTGCCGCAATATAACCTGATCGGTGTTGGTGATGCGCCGTTGTCATTAATGCAGCTTGCCGGGCTAAACGTCCGTGCGACCGGCGGTATCGGCAAGGCGATGGACGCGCTGGGTGCAAACCCCAGTCCGATCATTGCCACCGAGGTCAGGCAGGCACTTGAAACCGGACAGATCAACGCTGTCGCATTTGCCCCGCACGCGCACATGTCGTTCGGTACAGTGGCCAGCGCTAACTGGTGGACGACCAACCTGAACCCCGGCACAGTGAACTGTCCGGTGGTGGCCAACATTGATGCGGTGAGTCAGCTCAGTGCAGCCCATCGCGATGCGCTTTATGGCTCTATTAACGAAGCACTCGACTACTATATCGGTCACTACGAGTTCAACATGCGCGAGTCCTGGGGGCCGGTGCTGGACAAACTCAATATAGAGAAGGTTACCTTTAATGAGCTTGAGCTTAACTATTTCAGAGATCGGGTAGAAAAGCCTGCCGCTATGGAATGGATTAATGAACAGGAAAACAATGGGCGACCGGGCAGAGAAATTTACTCGCTGGTGAAAATTGCGCTCACCGGTGAGAACCCGGAACAGGCGCTGATGACCGGTGCCACACCGGCTCAGGTCAGTCTTGCGCCGTCGACCGAAGAACAGGAGCGGGCAAAGAAAGACGAAATACTGAGCACGTATGCGTTTAATAAAAAAGATGCCTCTCTGGCTCCGGAAAGCAGTGCGGATACTTTCAGCAACAACACTCTGCCACTGCTCGACACTGCGCCTGCGATTGCAGTGACAGAGCCACTGGTAGCAGAGCCTGTGTCAGAACCTGTGTTAGCCGATGCCAATCAGGTAGCCGTTGCCGGTGGGGAAGGGCTGATAAAAGGTGGTATAGCGGCATTGTTTGTTGACGATCGTCTGGCAGGTCAGGAAATACCCGCGAATGCACCGG
The DNA here is from genome assembly GCA_020631335.1 of Chromatiales bacterium. Taxonomy (GTDB): domain Bacteria; phylum Pseudomonadota; class Gammaproteobacteria; order Granulosicoccales; family Granulosicoccaceae. Next base: position 27,954 of record JAHDHK010000025.1, on the reverse strand, counting down.
CACTCGCGGTGGCCCCTAAGCAAATGGCAGAACCTTTTGTCGATACTGTCGGCGATCAGGGGGTGAACTACTTTGGTGTACCCCGAGGAGAGGGTGGTAACGCCTACAATGCCGATCCTTTGCAAACACTGGTGGAGTGGGACCTTGAAGGTGTGGCCACTGTGGGTTCTACGATTGCCAATTTGTCAAAGTATATCGGCTACCAGCTGCTCACCGACGATCAGACCGCCAAGCGGGTGTACGCTTTAAAGCTGCCGCCTATTCAACAGAAAATCAGTGGCATACCGGTGGGCGATGCGTTTCAATTGTTGTCTGGCAGAGGTCTGGTCACCGTTTTTGATCATACCTACCGCACGGTCAGGCATGTGCCGATGAATCAGCAAAGTGCCAATGGTCTGAAGCCTTGTCCACAAAGCCTGGATCTGGGGGTTCGTACCGGCGACGGTGTGCTATTGCTGCCTGACGGCAGCCAGTGTAGTTATTAAACAAAAGTCGTGCTTTTTGGTGTTTTGCGCTAATCGCATTGCAGTAGAGTTCGAAGCGCTGACCAGAAAAGCATAGCGTGATGATTGCCCCGTTAGCTGATAACGGGGCAGATGATTATTTTCTGCAGTAGTCTCTTTTGGTAGTTGGAGTTAGTCGTTAGTCGTAATCACTTTTTCCTGCCTGAATTCTAATTCGTCTGTTCCAGGCTATGTTTCCGGCATAGTCATCCCGACTATGATCAACTTACCTGCGCACGGCTGAAAAGGTGGCTGTAGTCACTTTGTGTTGTAACGCAGTGCCTTTATGTCGCAGGAAAGCGTTGAGCATACCGGTGTGCTGCCGAGTTAGAATGGCTGATCTTTTCTGAAAATACCGGCTGGCGCTTGTGGACAGTACCAAAACAATGGATTGGCATGACTGGGGAATGCTCCTGCTGTTGTCTGTGCTGTGGGGCGGTGCTTACTTTTTTGCAGGTGTTGCTGTGCGTGAGTTGCCACCGTTAACGGTAGTGCTTGTTCGTGTGTCCCTGGCAGCGCTGACGCTATTACCTCTGTTCTGGTTTGCAGGCCACTCGATGCCATCGACCCTTAAGCAGTGGTATCCGTTTATCGGGATGGGAGTGTTGAATAATGTTCTGCCGTTCGGTCTGATCTTTGCCGGGCAGACTCAGATTACCGTCGGGCTTTCTTCTATCATTAACGCGATGACACCGCTGTTTACGGTGATTGTGATGGCTTCTTTCGGGCAGGAGCGTATGACGGTTAACCGTGTATTCGGTGTGCTGCTTGGCATTGCCGGCGTGGTGGTTTTGCAGGGAGCAGGTGGACCGGTTGATGCCACCCAATCACTGGGAATTGCTTTGTGTCTTGGTGCAGCGTTAAGTTATGGGTTGGCTGCATTGTGGGGGCGGAAATTTCTGGGCGGGATTGCTCCGGTTAAGTCGGCAACCTGCCAGTTGATTTGTTCCACTCTGGTGATGATGGTCGTTGTGTCACTGGTTGATCAGCCCTGGCGGTTGTCAATGCCGGGCACCGGTACACTGTGGGCGCTGGTGGCGCTGGCCGTATTCGGTACTGCTTTGGCCTATCTGGTTTTTTTTCACATACTGGTCAGAGCAGGGCCAAGCAATGTCATGCTGGTGACGCTGCTGATACCCGTCACTGCGATGATGCTGGGCAGTGTGTTTTTAGGTGAGCTTGTTCAGTTAAAAGATGTTCTGGGTGCAGGCATTATTGCGCTTGGGCTGCTGTTTATTGACGGACGTGTTGTTTGGTGGATAACCAGTCGCAAGTGATATCGATTATTAGCGGTAGCAGTTTTTATAAATAGTCAGCTGCAGGTGCGACACTGTTTTTATATCTCCACGAATAGTGTTAGCAGGCTGTTGAAAAACTATTGCGCTATTGATTGCGTTGGGTCTGAGGGTGTTAAATTCACCCTGGAACGCCAGCCTGGTCAACATGTTCACGTACATAATCTACGCTTTTTTCGGTTGTCCTTGTACAGCGGTCAGGGGTCTTCTCCGGCCGGCGCTCAGCACGTTTTTCAACACCTGCTTAGCCGATTGCCGCGGTTAACTGCCGCCGTTTGATGTTCGGGGGTGTTTGCTACGGGTTAAACCAGCCGAGTTTTTTGCGCAGCGTCACCACGTGACCGATGATCAGCATGGTTGGCGGTGATACTTCGTTTGCAGCAACTATGGCTGGCAGATCGGTCAGTGTTCCCTCCAGTACCCGCTGTGCCGGTTGTGTTCCCTGTTGTACCAGTGCGGCGGGCGTGTCGGCTGACCGACCGTGTTCGATCATTGCAGCGCAGATTTTCTCGAGACCGGTCAGCCCCATGTAGACAACGACGGTGAGCTGCGGTGATACCAGTTCGCGCCAGTTAAGATTGATTTCACCGTTTTGCAGATGACCGGTCACAAAAACACAGGACTGGGCGTAGTCCCGATGGGTGAGGGGGATGCCGGCAAAGGCGGCGCAGCCACTGGCGGCAGTCACACCGGGGACGACCTGAAAAGGGATACGGTGGTCTGCCAGCGTTTCGATTTCTTCACCGCCTCGACCAAAAATAAAAGGATCACCGCCTTTGAGCCGCACAACATTGGCGGGGCGCTGTGCCAGTGTGACCAGCAGATTGTTTATCGATTCCTGTTGCAGTGTATGCTTTGACTTTGCCTTGCCTGCGTAGATGAACTCTGCGGCCGGATTGCAGCGGGCCATGATCGGCTTGCTGACCAGTCTGTCGTAGACAATCACATCGGCCTGCTGAATCAGACGCAGTGCGCGCAAAGTGAGCAGCTCGGGGTCACCCGGACCGGCACCAACCAGTGCGACACGACCCGGCTCAGCGTCGGGCCGGGTCGGCAGCCAGCTCGCGTGTTCAGGATGATCGATGGAGTAGCAAAATCGTGCCGTGCGCTCACAATGCTCAAGCAGCTCTTTATTGGCGTTTTTATCGTCGCTGGCGGCAATCACCAGCCAGCTGCTGTCGATATCGGATGCTGTCGGTGTTCCAGTCTGACAGTGCACAGCAGTGTGACCGGTTGTCTCATTGCCGAAGTGGGTGACGCTGGCACCATGTAGTGCAAGCCATTCGGCCAGTCTGATCGACTGTGGTGAACCACCGGCCACCAAACAGTGTCGGCCGGTAACGCGAAGCGGGGTGTGGAGCAATTGCATAGGGCGATATTAACGAAAATGCAGCGACGGTGAATTCTACCGTTTCGCTTTGTGGTGGGAAGCCTGCGTTTTGTGCGTTGAACGGGAATATTTCTTAGGGGATATTGAATGTGGGACGGCACAGTAATACCCTCCACCGGTGGCTTATCATGTCTTTGAAATTAACCCTTTCCAGCAGCTGACCTATCTGCAGTCGCACACCGGTTACCGGGAGGCGAAGGCATACCTGCGCCAGTGCCGAACCGCCAGCGGTGTGGCCAAAGGGACAACTTACCGGATGATGTTTGCCGATAACCCTGAACTTGCCGAACGGTTGCTTAAGCAGAAGCGGCCGCCGCGGCCGATGGGCGAACACGACTGAATAATAATTTGAAATGCCTAAGAGCGAGGAACACAGTTGAGCGACTTTACGAAAGAGCTTGATGCCAGCGGACTTAATTGTCCAATGCCGATTTTGCGTGCCAAAAAGGCCCTGAAGGACCTGCAGTCCGGAGAGATTCTGCGCGTGATTGCGACTGACCCGGGGTCGGTCAAAGACTTCGAAGCGTTTGCCAAGCAAACCGGTAATGAGTTGCTTGAATCGATTGAAGAAGGCGACAGCTTTGTATACCGGCTGAAAAAATCCTGAATCCGCTACCTGTGACGCGAAGCATCAAAATTTCTACGCAGCGGGCACACGCCTAACCGGGGCTTTACTATGGAATTCACCAATATCCACCTGGTGAGCGCGCTGGGCTTTGCGTTGGCGTTGATCTTCGGTGCAGTAGCCAACCGCACCAACTTCTGCACCATGGGTGCGGTGAGTGACTGGGTTAACATGGGGCTCAAAGGCAGGTTTGGTGCATGGGTGCTGGCGATGGGGATTGCTGTTGCCGGTGCACAGGTGCTGGAGCTGACCGGGCTTGTCGATGTGGGCAGCAGTATTTATCGAACCACGAGTTTCGGTCTGGGCGGGTACATTATCGGCGGGCTGTTGTTCGGCATTGGTATGACGCTGGGCGGTGGTTGCGGACAACGTACGCTGGTACGGGTAGGCACCGGTAACCTGAAATCGCTGGTGGTGCTTTTAATACTGGCCATCTCAGCATATATGACGCTGCGCGGGCTGCTGGCGGTGGTGCGCGTCAACGCCATTGAACCGATGACGATCGACCTGGCCGGGCAGGGAATTGCCGATCAGGGGGTTGCCAGTGTGCTGGGTGGCTGGTTCGGGTTTGAGGCGACTCAAGCCGTGCGCTGGATCGTTGGTCTGGTCATCGCCGGTGTATTAATACTGTGGGCACTGCGGCAGGAGGCGCTGCGTGAATCACGTGATAACCTGGCAGCGGGGATTGTTATCGGGCTGCTTATCACGGCAGCGTGGTTTGTTACCGGGTACATCGGGGTCGATGATTTTGATCCTGTTCCGGTTGAAGCCATGAGCTTTATTGCGCCTACCGGTAACTCACTAAGTTATCTGATGACGTATACCGGTGCGACGATCAATTTCGGTATCGCTATTGTTGCAGGGATTATTGTCGGTTCGTTTCTGTACGGGCTTTTCAGCAGAACACTGGCCATCGAAACGTTTTCCGATCGCAACGACATGATCAACCATCTCACCGGTGGTCTGCTGATGGGGTTTGGTGGTGTGCTGGCACTCGGGTGCACAGTGGGTCAGTCTATCAGTGGTATCTCGACGCTAGCGCTTGGTTCTTTTATCGCCGCATTTTTTATTGTGGTGGGCAGTGCGCTGACCATGCGTGTTCAATATCATCGAATGGATGACATGAGTTTTTTCAAAGCCCTGGGAGTCGGGCTGGCCGATGTCGCTATGCCCTGGCGCATGCAGGATTAGCAGGTCAATGAAGCGTGCAGTAACGACTCTATGCGCTGCCGGGCTCTATTGATCAGTAGTACATCCAACATAGGGTAAGCTTGCACAATGATCTGCCCGACAACAGCGAGAAATCAGTGATTCTTTTGACGGCTGTTCGCAGTGGTTACCGGCAATTCGCCTCATGAGCGAAAAAGCGCTGACGTTTTTTCGGCAAGCTCCATCCTCGGTGGCGATTCAGGATGAACCCAGTACATGTACCGAAGCAGAGCCGTTTGCCTTGCGCGTACTCGACGACAGCATGGAGCCTGAGTTTCGTCGCGGTTGCGTGATTATCATTGACCCGACCGGTCGAGCCACTGACGGCAGTTATGTGCTGGTGGAAGGACAGACGGATGTCTGGTTCCGGCAACTGCACAAGGCGGATGAAGGATGGCGGTTGCAAGCGCTGAATGATCATTACCCGGTACTGGACGAAGTCGCGTCTGATCTAAGTAATGTGCTCGGCGTGATAGTACAGCGGGCCGGAGTGCGACGTAGCTATCACAAGCGTTACGAGTAGCCGTTTTTTATTGTTGGTGATGCTTTTGCCAGATGATGTCCAGTGCTGTTGCAGCAGGTAGGGAACACCTGCCTCTGCGTGATCGGTTCAGTGTATGTGTTAGACCTCCGACCACAAGCGCAGCAAATTGGTATACGCACGATCAACTGTTGCTGTGACCTGCGCTGCTTTTGCTGAAATGTGCAGCGCCTGCCGGGCCTCGTCGAGATCACTGAGAATTTCCCGCTGCTCTGCACTACGTACCAGACTCTGAGCCCACAGCACACAGGCCAGCCTTTGACCGGAAGTGATTTCGGTTACCTCATGCAAACTGGAAGCGGGATAAACCACGGCAGCACCTGCATTCAGTTTGACACTGACCGGCCCGAAGCGGGTATGAATATGCAACTCGCCGCCATCGTAGGTGTTGGCGTCGCTCAGGAAAACAGTGACCGCAACATCGCTTCGGTAACGCCCTGAAGCGCCCCCCATGACCGGGTCGTCTACATGTGGCGGATACTTCATTCCCGGCCCGTAACGTGACACAAAGGCAGCGGATACTTTGCATGGCAGCACTGCACGCTGAAACTCCGGATGCCGGTACAGCTTTGCGATGACCAGTTTATTGATGGATTTCCAGCTTTCACAATCCTGATGCATTTCTTCGTTATGTTTAATGTCAGTGGCGTGACTGCCGGCGCTGAGATTGCCTGCCTGCCACTGTGCTTCACTGACAAGCTGGTTGATCTGCTGAAGATCTTCTTCGCTGAGCACATTGGAAATTTGAGTTAACAAGGTGTTGGTCTGCCGGTGGCGGTGCGGGTTATTGCCTGTAATTGACGTTGGGTAAATGACGAGTCATGCGCGGAGTAACAGTGGAAGCGTTATGCAAACAATACCCAGGTAGTTGCAATGTACTTGACCCCCTGAGTCAGGGTGACACCGCGATGTTCGTGGGTCCAGAACGGTGGAAACAGTAACAGTTTGCCTGCTTCAGGCGGCACTTTAATATTCTGCAGTCTAAATTCTGTTTCACCACCGGGGCCGGGTACATCATTTAGATACCAGATGGCCACCAGTTGCCTGTCGCTGAATGAATGACTGCCGCTGTCTACGTGCCAGTGAAAAAACTCACCCTCTCCGGTGCGTTGAATGGCATAGCCGAAGTCTTTGAACCTGCCGGTAAAGAACTTATGCTGTTGCCGCATAAACGCAATGCCTCCGGCCAGAGAGCGAAACAGCAGCTGGTCAATATCTTTCCAGTGCGGCTTGCCGCTGATGACAAGATCGGTTGATCGCTTAATGTCGAGGTTAACGTTTTCGGTTTGCCCGATACGTCCCTGATACTGTTCATCAGTGGCCGCTTCAAAACGTTCGATTATGTCATCGCATTGCGCTGGGGTGAGTGCGTTATCCGCTGTGTATATTTGTGTGGCTGGAGCAATTTCTGTAAACATGCTTATACGCGGGCCCGGTCGTTAGTGGTTGCGTTTTTGATGATTGATTTAAAATCAAAGTCTACACCACTGTGATTAAAGCCTTGCAGGAGTAGTTTTGCAGTATGACACCAGCGCTGTTGCTCCCGGGCCAGGTGTGCGTTGAGCGCTTGCAGGCGATTATCGTTTTGATTGTCGGTGAGTTGCGCATAGAGTGGTGTGGTTGCCAGCAGCGTGTCGCGAATGCCCTGTAGCCCGGCCAGCCAGAAGTCCAGGTGTACCGCAGATTGATGATGCAGAATAAACGGCCAGGTTCCCAGAGTGTCTGCCATCAGATCACCTACTGCGCGCACATAGCCTTCGGCGGGCCTGCCGTGCAGTGCGGCAATCATGTTCGGGTAGTCAGCGCCGAGTTGTTCAGTGGCCATGATCTCTCCGCGCTCATGATGCACCAGTAACGGGCTGAGTGCTTTTGCCGTTTGTTCTATGTGCAGGCTGTGCGCTTGGCCTGGAACGATGTTGTAGTGTTGCAGCAGGCGTTTCATTGGCCCTTCCGGTTGACGTAGCTGCCATTCAGCGATCATCTGCCATAGCATTTGCTTTATGCCGTCCTGTCGGATAACGATGGTGCCCTGTCGCGTCATGGCGGGCACAGTGATGGAGTCGCGCGCGAGTTCTTTTCCAAGTTCAATCTGCGGGTAAGGGGAGCGGGTGCGTTCAACACATTCTGCCAGTACAAAGTGGGGCTGGCCCAGCCTGCCGGTACCGGCAGTGTAGGCAAGGCCGGTATCACTGAGTGCATGGTTTATCGCGTTAGTATCAAACGGATCATGTGCCTGACCGGCGATGGTAATCGGTCTGAACTCAGTTTCTTCTATGGTGTCCCAGTAGTCTTCCGTTTCACGTACCCAGTTACCCAGCGCATCAGTATCTATGCTGCCGTTGAAAGGAATTTCATTTTTCCAGCGATAGTGTTCCTGCATTCGAAGCAGGTAGATACACATGGAATAGTCTCGCGCATAGCGTGCGTCGGATATGTCACAATTATGCTGTACTGTCTCGCCAAGCAGCGCTTGCATCGTGTTCATTGGCAAAGCATAACACGCTGTGTCGACATCGCGTGCGACTGATGGTGCCCGGTTGGCGCTGCTTTGTGACACCGTGTTGCTTGACGGCTTGTGCTGGTGGTGTGGGCGTTGAATAGCAGGCGTTTTTGTCAGTTGATCGCATTTCACCGCCAGTGATCTGTTTTTGGTTCGGCACTGCTTTATCAATGCGCAGGGGCAGGGTAACATCGAATGGTCTATTGAACAGGAGAGCAGCACTTGGCCGGTCGCCGCATAAAAGATCGCTGGCATAATTCCACGCCGGAGCAGGACAGTCGCGATGTACTCGCTGAGAAGACCTTTGATGATCAGGCCAGTGCATTGGCCTACATTCTGTGGCGGCAGGCTTTAAACGGTGCGATCAATCTGCATGCGGAAGATTTTCGCTACGATAATGATCAACAGCGCATAGGTGTTATCAGTGAGCTGCTCGCGTTTCAAATTCAGCACGTCGACCGTCTGACCTATTCTTTTGTCGACGCCGATGATCGTGGTCAACTGATAAACCAGCTATGCCGGAAAGTCGCGAAACATATGCAGGATAACCTCAGCGATATAGCCGGCCCCGGTAGCTATATTCCCCCTTTCATTGCGTTATTAAACGAGCGCTTTTCCGACTATGCCGGTTTTTCCTATCGCGATACTGAGCCCGGTTATAAGGCGCTGCGATATCTGGGCCAGCAGGTGCTGGAGATTATGGGGCATGATCAGGAAAACCGCTGGGTGATCGACCAGATAATCGAGATAGATGCGCCTGATATTATAGAGCAGGTAACAAAATCCACTGATCGTCTGTTTGGCAGGGGGGCGTAAAAAATACCAGGCCGGGTGCTGTGGCTCATCGGTGGTTGTCCCTTTTTTGTGCGCGGTGGTTAGCCTTGTTTTGGAATATCGTTGCGTGTTTTATCAGGACTGCTGATCTGCAATGTAGTCTGCGTTGGCTGAGGTGCTGCATAGTTGTCTGAGTGTAGTGTGTTCGCCGGATGGCATGCTGGCATAAATCCGAACGGTTGTTGAATCTTTCAACAGTAACGCCAATTCGTTTTGCACGGACTCTATGTTGTCGAGCGGTCGGTATGAAAACCAGTCGAATGCGTCGTTCCAGCTTCTGCACAGATTGCTCTTATAGTGCTTTTTCGCCTGCCAAAGCAGCGTGCAGCGTGGCTCTTCTTCGGTTGCGATTATGTGTTCAATCATCGGTTTAATCGCTGCAAATTGATGACTGTTGGCAATAAAAATGTGGTGTGTTGAAGCCAGGCTGTCTTCTTTGATTACGAAATTACCCTGCGGACCTCCAACCAAAATGCGATCTCGTCTGCCTAGCTTCTCCACAACCCGGCGTATTGGTTTCATTGTTTCCGGAATATGGAACTCCAGATAACCGGTTTCGCAGGGGCAGCTGGCAATGGGCAGCAGACAGGCCGGTATTCCGGGCAGATGAATCATGGCGTACTGTCCGGCCAGATACCACAGTGCTTTACCACGAAGTATTTTCAGCCTGATCACCATGACATTGTCGTTGGTTTCGCAATGGCACAGGCGAGTATTCAGTTGTTGCTGGGGAATGTCTTCAGGGGTGCCCGCTTCACTGACTTCAATCGCGAGATTGTTCAAAGCACGATGGCTGCACAGCAGCACGACGCCCGCTGCTTTTTCTGCCTGTGTTAGTGTGTAGTCGTGGTGCTGAACCATTTCTACGTCACCCGACAATATGCGGGCACGGCACTCACCGCAACTGCCGTTGCTGCAGCGGTAGGGCAGGGTTATGCCGGCGCTCAGGCCGGCCTCCAGTATGCTGGTATGGTGGTGTGAACTGAATTGCCTGCCGCTCGGCGACAAAGTCACGACCGGGTTGTCATCGTGAGACATGCTGGAAAATTCTCTATCGGTTATTTTCTCTATGCGTTAAGAGATATATGCTTCAGGTTTTACTGTGAGTTAGTCTAATCCGATGGAACAATCACTCTACCACTCGACGTTGAAAACCATGCAGGAGGCCGGTGCCTCCGGTGCCTACTGCCACGGCTGGGCCAGCGGTGCGCTGGGTAACCCGCTGCTGGAAGAGCAGAGAATTACCGAAGACTATACCGCAGGCTATGAAGATGGTAAAAACGGTGTCACCAATGGCTACGAGCGCTGGATAAAAAAGCCCTGATAACAAAGTAGGGTTGTGATGGGCGTTGGATGCCGTTGGAAGCGGTGTCAGCCATCGGCGTTAAGGTAATGCAATAACAATCTATCCCTTATTGCATATTATCGCCGCGGGGGGATTGGCTTATAGTTTCAAAGTGGCGGAGGTATCGTAATTTGCGATGCCGAAATATCTACGCTCTGGGGGAGCTCAATGCAAAAACTTAATCGGCGACAATTCAACGCGATCCTGGGCGCAGGTATCGCATCCATGGCAGTGCCGTTCAACATCGGCGCACAATCGAAACCCAAAGTTGTTGTTATCGGCGGCGGTGCAGCAGGGGCTACAGCGGCGCGAACGATGGCGCTGTCCGGTGCAGTTGATGTGACGCTGATATCGGCATCAGATACCTACACTACCTGCTTTTTCTCTAACCTTTATCTTGGCGGTTTCCGCGAGTTTGAATCGATCACCCACGGTTATGACAAGCTGTCAGCCGGTGGTGTGAATGTTGTGACCGGCTTTGCGACCGGTGTCGATCTGGGCAGTAAGATGGTCAGTTTAAAGGATGGTGCGACGATCGCCTATGATCGACTGGTGGTCGCTCCCGGTATCGATCTGAAATACGATTCGGTACCCGGCTATTCGGAGGCTGATGCCGAAATAGCACCGCATGCCTGGCAGGCGGGTACGCAAACTCAACTGCTGAAAGCAAAAATGGATGCTATGCAGGATGGCGACAACATTGTCATGGTGCCACCGCCGAACCCCTACCGTTGTCCACCGGGGCCTTACGAGCGTGTGTCGATGATGGCGCATACGCTTAAAGCCCGCGGTTACAGTAAAAGCAAAATTATCATCCTTGATCCCAAGCCCAAATTCTCAAAGCAGGGTTTGTTTCAGGAAGGCTGGGAGAAGCATTATCCGGGCTTGATAGAGTGGTACGGGCCGGATGTTCATGGTGGCATTGTGAATGTTGATGCCAAGTCCGGTTCGGTAGAAACTGATCTCGATATGTTTGAAGGCGCGGTGCTGAATGTGGTGCCGGGGCAAAAAGCAGGGTCGATTGCTTCGGCCGCAGGGTTAACCAATGAGACTGGTTTCTGCCCGATAGATGCAGAGTCAATGCGATCAACTGTCGATGAAAATGTGTTTGTACTGGGTGATGCGAGTATTGCCGGTGCGATGCCTAAGTCGGGATTTTCCGCCAACAGTCAGGCCAAGGTAGCGGCAACCGCCATTGTGGGTGATTTGACCGGTGCTGACGTTGGGCCTGCGACTTATGCGAACACCTGCTGGAGCTTGATCGCGACCGATGACGGTGTAAAGGTCGGTGCTCAGTATGAGGCGGTGGACGGTAAAATTGCCTCTACTTCGACGTTTATCAGTCAGACGGGTGAGGCAGCCGATATGCGCAAGACGACTTATCTTGAATCGCTTGGCTGGTATGCCGGTATCACCGCCGATATGTTCGGCTAGGCATTGACCGGCAGGCGCAAGTCAGTCGACAAAGCTCTGTCAGCGGATCAGTACTTTGACTGCTGACCGGGTGATGTTGGTCACCGGTGCCTCTCAACGCATCGGTGCGGCGATAGCCCTTCTGGCACATGTGCAAGGGTATCGCGTTGGTGTGCATTATCGCGCATCAGCGCATCAGGCTGCTGAGCTGGTTGATACCCTGAATGCCAAACGCGCTGAAAGTGCCGTTAGTTTTTGCGCTGAATTCAGTGAGCTTGATCAATGTCAGGGGTTGATCGACGCGGTTATTGACCAATTCGGCAGGCTGGATGTGCTGGTCAATAATGCCTCAGAGTTTTTCCCGACGCCTCTGGGGCAAATCGACTCTGCCAACCTCTCTAGAATTTTTAAAGCTAATGTATTTGCGCCTCTGTTGCTGATGCAGGCCGCAGTGCCTGCATTGAGTGCGAATAGTGGCGCGGTGGTGAATATACTCGATATCTATGCCGATATGGTTCACCCTGATCACAGTGCTTACTGTGCCTCTAAGGCCGCACTGTCGATGATCACGCGTTCGATGGCGGTGGAGTGCGCGCCGCAAGTTCGGGTAAACGGTGTGGCACCCGGTGCTATTCTCTGGCCGGAAGGCGAGAGTTCGGTAAGTGAAGCAGATAAAGCAGCAATGCTTGAAAAAATTCCACTGCACAAAACCGGTACTGCTGAACAAATAGCTGCTGCGGTGCTTTATCTTTGCAGTGACGAGGCAGCGTTTATTACCGGTCAGACTTTGGCTCTTGATGGAGGCAGGACCGCCGCTGCAGGATAATCAATCCATTTCGTCCACTGCTACCGGGATCAGCGCGCTGAATAGTTGCGGGCACTGAGCCATAAGCGTTGATCTAAGCGAGGTGATGCTGCAGTTTAATACAGGATGCTGAAGTAGAGGGGCGATATCGTACAGCGGCTGGAGTACATAGGCCTGCTCTGCAATTTCCTGATGCGGCAGTTTCTGTGTTACCTGATCATCAAATAACAATAAGTCTAAATCCAGCGTGCGATCTGTGTATTTATGGTGGGTTCGTACTCTGCCTTGCCGGCGTTCTATTTCGCGAAGCCACTCGTAGGTGTCTGCCGCACTCATGTTTGTTCTGCCACTGATCACTGTATTGAAGAAGTCTGCACCGCTCATGCCGACAGCAGGTGAGCGATAAACAGGCGCTGTTTCACAGTCGGCTAGTACTGACTGTATGGTGTTTATCGCCCGGTGGATATTGACAACCGGATTGATGTTGCTGCCAAGGCTGATGTAAATCGTGTGCGGCTTGTTCATCGGTACTGGTCGAATGTTTGTTATGTATTGATACATCTGTTGTCGCGCTGCGCGCGCGAGAACACCAGGTGCACCAAAAGCGAACAGGTGGGAGGTGAATGAATGCAGACACGCTGGCAGCCGAACCCGGTGTCAGTCTTTTTTGCCGCGCTCAATAATCAGCCCGACATCTTTGGATGCTCTTAGTGCGCCGGGTTTGTGCAGGGTAATGCGTACCCAGGGTACTGAAAACTCTTTAGTTACAATGTTGGCGATTCCATCGGCCAGTGATTCGACCAGTTCGAATTCGCTGGTTTCTATATAACTTACCAGACGGTCGCTGATAGATTTGTAGTTGACGGCGTATTGTATGTTGTCAGTGGCAGCAGCTTGTGCGATGTCTGTTGCTATCTCCAGATCAACGGTAACGCGCTGGCGAACTTTTCGTTCCCAATCGTTAATGCCGATGATGGTGTCTGCGCGTAATTCTGTTATAAAAATTCTATCCATTACGCTCAATATACCTTAAAACCTCATTGTTGATCGAGACCGAGATTGTTAAGTATAAAGTACGCAGCAATAATGAAAGGGGCATGACCTGATGATACAAAGGCCGATCAGATCTGCCGTGACACCGCTTGACGGAGAGCGGTGTTTAAAGTCAGCTTACCGTGTCGGTTTACTGTGCCCGGAGCACGGTGTCTTGTCGGTCGCGGGGTGTTTACCGGCAGTCCGGGGACGTTCTTTGGGTGTGTGTCAGAATAGTTTGTGTTCGGGCGAACAGTGAATCTGCGGCTGACCATGCAGCCGCAGATAAAGGGGGTTATCGTTTAGGAATATCGAAGAACGATCGTTTGCTTTCTTTGAGCACCTGTTCTCTGGTCAGACCAATGTCCTGGAGTTCACTATTGGTCAATTTCAGCAACTGGCGCCTCTCAAGGCTCACTTCATAGGCAGTGCCGGCGTGCTTGAGCAACCATTTAATTTTTGCCGGTATGCTTGAAGGGTTCGCGGCTTCCGTTGCCGGGCGTGAGATCGCATGTTCTGTAGCAGTAAGCGTAACCATGATAACGTCCTTGTGATGGTTGAAAAGAGCAGGATATTGGCTTCCTGTTGTAGGTTATTATCGTTCAATGGCGCGACCAGACCAGCAGGCCGTTACCGGGGAGTTTCGGTAATATTCCCGGTTTTTGCCGGCACAATACGAACTAATTGGCTTTTATTGCGTATATTGTGTTGAAGTCGAGTGTCAGAGCGGCTTTGCGCCTGCCGCTGCCAGTGCCTGAAGTGGTGGCATTTTCCGCGAAATAAATCCAAAACACCCCCGGTGAGCTATTGAACCAAACCAGCCTTGCGCCCTATTTGAACATTCATGGCTTAGAAAAAAGCTACCCGGCAGGCAGCGGTTATCAAACCGTTTTGCGTGGCGTTTCTTTGCAGGTGTACCGTGGCGAACGACTGGCGCTGCTGGGGCAAAGTGGTAGTGGTAAGTCCACGCTGCTCAATTTAATCGCCGGTATCGATACGCCGGACAGTGGCGGGATTACTGTCGATGGTGTGAGCATTGGCCTGCTGACCGAAAAAGACCGGACGCTGTTCAGGCGTCGCCACATCGGTTTCATCTACCAGTCGTTTAACCTGATTCAAACGCTCACCGCACTGGAGAACGTCCAATTGCCGCTTCAGCTCAATGGTGCTGACAGACGGCAGGCTGCTGAACAATCTGCTCGTATGCTTGACCGGGTCGGACTGGGCGCCCGTGGTGATGCATTTGCCGATCAGTTGTCCGGCGGTGAGCAGCAGCGCGTCGCCATTGCCCGTGCGATGGTGCATCGTCCGGCGCTGGTACTGGCAGACGAGCACACGGGGAATCTGGATGCCGAGACTGGTGCCAGCATGATGGGGCTGTTCAATGAGATCGCCGAGGAAACCAGCCAGACGGTGGTCATGGTGACGCACAGTAGTGCGGTGGCCGCGACGGCTAACCGGGTTGCGTTAATAACCGACGGAAGGATAGCGGAATCGGATCTGAATGTGAGTGATGCACTTGCCTGGTAATAACATCGGGCTGTTGTTGCGTTGTTCAGCGCGCTATTGGCGGCAACATCTGTGGCAGGCAGTGTTGATGTTTGTCGGGCTGACCCTTGGTGTGGCGGTGGTGTTTAGTGTCGATATCGCCAATCAGAGTGCAAAAAGGGCTTTTGCGCTGTCACTAGACTCGATCACCGGCCGGACAACGCATCAGATCGTCGGTGGTGTATCGGGAATAGATGAAGGTATCTATACGCAGTTGCGTACCCGTCTCGGCGTAAGACAAAGCGCACCGGTGGTGGAAGGGACGCTGACCGTTCAGGGGCCGGACGGCAGTGAATCATTGCAGCTGCTGGGGATCGATATTTTTTCCGAGCCGATGTTCCGTTCACAGCTCTCCTCGCTGCAGGATGTCGGTGAACCGGGTGATGCCACACGCGAGAGTCTGGCATTGCTTGAGTTCGGTGCTGTATTTACAGGCAATTCCACGGCGGCCCGGCTCGGGCTTTCGATTGGTGATACGGTGAAGGTAAAGGCCGGTGGAGCAACACGCGCCGTTAAGCTGGCCAACGTGATTGATACAACACATCAGGCCGCCTTTGATTCGATGGTGATGACTGATATCGCTACCGCACAATGGCTGTTGGACATGTCGGGCAGGCTCAGTCGAATCGATTTGATCACAGACAACCCGGCACAGCTCGAAGAAATAAAAAATACGTTCAGCGAAGTGTCAATTGCTGATGCGTCGCGTCGTAATAACGCATTGGTGCAGATGACCGGAGCCTTTCATACTAATCTGCTTGCCATGAGTCTGCTGGCATTGCTGGTCGGGGCCTTTCTCATCTATAACACCGTCACTCTGTCGGTGTTACAGCGGCGAATGTTGTTCGGGCAATTGCGAGTCGCGGGTGTCGATAGACAGGCGCTCGCGAGTGCCATTGTCATTGAAGTGCTGGCTTTTACGTTACTGGGTCTGGTGGCCGGTTTACTGGCGGGTTATGCATTGGGGGGAGTGCTGTTGAACCTGGTGACCCGCACGATCAATGATCTGTACTTCACCCTTGAAGTGCGGCAGCTCAATGTGTCTGTGTTTAATGTGTTAAAGATCACGGTGATGGCTGTATTGGCTGCTCTGGTGGCAGTAGCGGTGCCGGCTATGGAGGCGGCGAACAGCCCACCGGTCACCTTAACTCAGCGCTCGGCACTTGAATCCAAAACCGGTCGGCTTTTACCCTGGCTGGCAACCGGTGGTTGCGCTCTGGGCGTCCTTGGTTTTTTAATGTTGTGGTTAAGCGCGTCGCTTCTGATGGCGTTTTGCGCGCTTTTTATGATTGTGATCGGCTATAGCCTGTTGATACCCGGTAGCCTTTACTGGGCAGCACGACTCACCGGCAAGATGTCTTTTTCCGGCGCCGGGGTTACCGGTAATTACCCGATGCGTTCTTTGTCGGCCAGTTTGAGTCGTGTGGCCGTGGCGGTGACGGCACTTGCGGTAGCGGTGTCGGCAACGGCCGGTGTCGGCATTATGATTGGCAGTTTCAGGGCGTCGGTAGCCGACTGGCTGGACCAAACGTTACAGGCGGACTTTTATGTTCGTGACAGTGAATCACTGGACAACGCACTGCCACAGGAGTTTGTCGATGCAGTCGATTCGCTTGCGATTGTCACTGGTAAACGACTCAGCCGGATGTTTGATGTTGACGCCGGCGGTACGCCAGCCAGATTACTGGCGCTGGAACTCACTGGTGATATGAATCGCGGGCTGTCGCTCATCGGCCATCACACCAGTGTGGATGAGCAATGGACGCAGTGGTCCGCGCCCGACAGTCTATTTATTTCAGAGCCACTGGCCTGGCAACTTGCCTTGAATGCCGGGGAAAAGCTGAGTATCACGACAGAAAACGGTGTAAGAGACTTTCATATCGCCGGCGTATTTACCGACTACGGTGCAGGACGCGGTCTTATTATCATGCCGATGGCCACTATGCATTTGCACTGGCAGGACCGCGGATTGAGTTCGATCGGGGTGTCACTGAATGCAGGTTCAGTGGATGATGCTGATCGTTTTCGCAGGCTGGTGAAGCCCTGGCCGCAACTGCTTGTCCGCTCTGATGGTGACATACGTGAGTTGTCGATGCGTATATTCGATCAAACGTTTGCTATTACCCACATTCTGCGGTTGTTGACTGCCGGTGTCGCCTTTGTTGGAATTCTCAGTGCCCTGCTGGCACTGACACTTGAGCGGCGTCATGAATTTGCGGTATTGCGTGCGCTGGGGCTAACACCAAATGAGATGCGCAGGGTGCTGTTGTCTCAGACGGCATGGATGGGCCTGATTGCAGGGTTACTTGCACTGCCACTGGGTATTCTTATGTCAGGCATTCTGGTTGCGGTGATCAACCGGCGTTCATTCGGCTGGACAATGCAGTACTCGGTATCCACCGGCGTGCTATGGGAGAGTGTTGCGCTGGCTTTTATAGCAGCCTTACTTGCCGCAATTTATCCGGCATGGCGTATCGGGCGGATGCTGCCGACTCAGGCATTGAGGCAGCGATGAAGCGATTAATCTGGGCGTTGATCAGTATCGTTTTAGTTTCCTGTGGTGATAGTCACGTGGATAACGCGACTGCAGTGGTCTCGCTTCATTCGGAACTCGGCGGCGATGCCACTGGCTATGAGCGTGCCTGTGCGCCAAGGCAGTTTTCATTTCCGCAAGATCATCAGGCGCATCCAGAGTTTCGCAACGAGTGGTGGTATGTGACGGGCAACCTGAGTAGCAGGGATGCTGTAAAACTCGGCTTTCATGCAACATTCTTCAGAATAGCGACACAACCCTACGAGGAGACGATCAGTAACTCAGCCTGGGAGACTTCGCAGTTTTATATGGCGCACTTTGCAGTCACCAGGCAAGGCGATAATCAATTGTACGCCGATGAGCGATTTGCCCGTGCGGCGGTGGGGCTTGCCGGCGCTGAGTTAAAAGATGGTCTGGCTGATGTATGGCTTGAGGACTGGAAATTTACGCAGACTGTTGCAGGTTCGAGGCCGCAATGGCACTTACAACTCGACGCCGACAACGGAGCTGCGATCGACCTGACACTGACTGCGCGTAAACCCCGTGTACTGCAGGGCGTTGATGGCTATAGCCGGAAGAGTGCAGATCCGTGCAACGCGTCGTATTACTATGCCTACACCAGACTTCACGCAGAGGGAGAAATCAGTACGGCTAATGATGCTTATTCTGTGTCCGGCTCTGCGTGGCTTGATCGTGAATGGAGCAGCAGCGCACTTGCTGAAAATCAAGTGGGCTGGGACTGGTTTGCATTGCAGTTTGATGATGGCCGTGAGGTGATGTTTTATCAGTTGCGTGAGACAGACGGCAGCGCGAGTGAATTCAGTAGTGCCGTTGAAATAAATCAAAAGGGTGAACGTCAGGTGATTCCTGCGCCGCAATTAGTTATTGATCGTTGGTGGGAGAGTGACAGCGGTGCCAGCTATCCGGTCGAAGGTCGGCTGATAAGGGCTGATTCGAACGAGATAATAAAATTCTCGCCGTTGATTGATAACCAGGAGCTCAACCTGACTGTGCGCTACTGGGAGGGCGCTATCGAGTTATTTAATGAAGCGGGCACTGCCATCGGACACGGTTATCTTGAATTGACCGGCTATTGACCGGCAAGTGTTAAAGCGCCGGCATTACATTGCTGTGGCTCGTGTGCCGCTTTGATTTTGTGTTTCGCTAAAGTGATAGACACCGACACTGACTTTGCAGTTGTCTTTATCTTTGCGGGCAGCGGACGCTTTGTTCAGCCAGCGATCAAGTTTTTCCAGCAGGTTCTGGCTTTCGGTTTCTGCATATTGATAAAAATCAGCAGACTTTTCCAGCGGGATATTTGTATAGGATACCTTTCGCTGGAAGCGTTTGGCATCAGAGGTGGCTTGAACAATGTTATTGGTGATGGTGTCGATGAGCTCAGCGGTATCGGTGCCTAATATGTGTATGCCGTCGGTTGCGCTGGAGTTTAAATATGCTGCTGTTTCAAGCCGGATCATTCCCCGGCTGGACACAGAAACAGCACCGAGACGTTCCAGCTCCTGATGCATGGCATTGGGGGTCATATCACCGCTGTATTTACGCACCAGGCTCTCGAAGCTGTTGGGGCCTTCGAGCTTCAGTGCCGCAGGTTTGCCTGATTTTGTTTTGAATTCTTCGTCTCGAAGCCAGCCGGTAATGACCCGTGTGGAACGGTTGTACTTGTCATCGGTTTCGGTGTCGGAAATTTTCGGCAGCTCCTCCAGTCGTCTGATTTCTTTACGGTACATGCCGGTCATCGCACAAATTCGGGAAGCGGTTACCTTTGTTTGCTCTTCGCTTAGCAGTTCTGTGGCAGCCTCCAGGTAAGCGCGTCTGGCCAGTTCGATCATTGCACCTATGGACATGCCACGACGAATAGTGAATTTCGCCAGTGGCTTCAAAATTCTGAAAACTGCCAATGAAAGTGCGATTTTCGCCCGGTTCTGGTCTTGAAGCTTGTTCATCTATTGCCTGGCAGCCGGGAATTTCGGGCTGCGCTCTCCTGAAAAATAAAAGCCGTTTATCAGCAGCACCGAAAAAAACGGGTGCCTCTTCAGGCGGCTTTATTGAAACTGCAGTCAACTCTGACACCTATTGTACATAAATTAATTTTCAATAATTGGAAATAATTCCGAAAAATAAAATACGGAAATAATTCCCAAACGTGGGGCCAGTCACAGCGAAGTTGTAGTGTCGACGCTAAGATATGCCCACCTGAAGCAGACGGACACGCGTTCTCTGTTCAAGCCCACCGAAGAAGTGGGCTCAGGTACCTACACATAAGGAATTGCTCCCCATGATAATCACGACAGCATCACTATCGACAAACTCTCCACTCCATTTGTTAGAAAAGGCACAGGCTGCCGGTTTCCGCCTTATCGTTCGAAGCGAAACGACGGATCTTTGTTGTGCCGGTGGCAGTGGCGGTGTTCTCGATTTCCTTATCGAGCGAACTTCGCTGACCGGATTCTCGAAATTTCTGAACGGGCTGGGCTTTTATCGGGTTGCTGCCAGTCGGTCGGCTGATACAGCCACAGTCGAAAAGTTTCTGGGTTATTGCGAAGGCTGTGCTGCGCTGATGCAGCTCAACCTCGTTACGGATGTGACCATCGGCGATCTATCCGGGCAACCGATGGCGTTAAGAAGTACTGCAGACCTGTTTGACTCTGTTGCGTATGTGGGCATGAAGCAGACTTCAACAGCGCTCAACAGCATTTCAAAGGTATGTGCAGCGTCGATGCACTATGAGTATCAGATTCGCTCCCGGCAACAACTGATGAAACAGGCGCGGGAGTCATTCCAGCTTTGCGAATTGTCTTCTTTCGAGCGTACGTGTATTGCGCTGTTGGGCGTAGAAGCAAGCGAGTATGTCGTCAAGCTGATGGAGCCGCTTAATAACTGGGAAGTAGATCTGTTGCTACAGGAGCTGCGCGCTATTCTTGAAAATGCTAATTCTATTGCCTATCGCCCGGCTCGTTTGTTCGCCCGGAAAACAGGTACAGCCGGGGGTAAAAAGCAACGTCTCACTGACACACATGCCTATATCAGGCGCGCCCCGATAGTTGTAATTTCACGCACTGATGCGCAGGTAAATAATCTGCTGCCGCTGCAGCAAGTCCTGGGTGATAGGATCGATGCCCGGGTGGTTTCGTTTTGCACCGGTGATCGCGGTGACACTGTAGCTGATCATCAATCAGATAGCCGTGAGCAATCATTGTTTGCCAAAGGTGCTCAAGTGGTTTCGGCGCTGACGCTTGCCGGTAGAAATTTTCTTCGGTTCAGAAAAATGGAATCACTGGCCGGCAAAGGTGTGGTGGTGATGGTGCCGGGTTACCCGGTGGTTGATTTTCCTGACGGATTCGATTTGCCGAAACTCAAGCTGGCAGGCGATGCAGATAATTATTTCTGGCGGTTAGCCGCCAGAGTTGAACGAGCTGTTTATGAGCGGATAACTGCGGGCACTGTCGATTGCCTGATTGTTTTTAACACCTCAAAGCACACCTGTGACAGCAACTCAGGGTTGACTGAGCTGGAAGAACGTCGCCGGGCCCGGGCAATAACGAACCTGCCACTCAATTGTCGACACAAGAGAGTGATTGACGAAAGTGCTACCGATTCGCAGGCTATGTCAATCATTGTCGGGCAGGTGCTGTTAGCCGCTGCCGACGGGTAAATGCCACGCTGTGAGAAGCTGAATTGAGTCAATCAGCAGCGATTACAAAACGGGGTAAGAGCCGTCTTCGTCGTGGGTTTCAGTGCCGGTGAGTGCCGGTGTGAAGATGCAGACGATGGTCAAGTCTGAATTTGCATGCAGACGATGTTTATCATGCTTGTCCAGTGTATACATTGCGCCGGGAGAGAGATGATATTCACTTTGGGTGTCGAGATCGGTAACCGTTGCCTCTCCGGCAATGATCAGATTAGCCTCGATGTGGTTCTTGTACTGCATGTCGAGTGTTGAGCCGGCGGCAACGGTAGTCCGGGTCATAGTAAACCCGACATTATCATCTCTAAGCAGATATCGAGCACTGCTCCAGTGCCCCGGTTTCTCCGCGTAGCGGCCGGTTTTTTTAAGTTCATCAAGAGTTCGAACGATCATTTTCGGTAATCCGGGCGGGTGGGGCAGGATTATACGGTGATCACCGTCTGATCGATAACCCGTCGGTACTTTTTCAGTGTTTCAGTTTTACTTCGTTGTGCGATTTACTGCGCTCAGGCTTTCTGCAAGCGTGCTCTTCAGCCAGAATTACCCGCTGTATCGATAGCCGGTTATTCTTTGCCTTTTGCGCCCGACATTTGTGATATTAACTGCTTTCGCCGTACGGGCAGGCGCTGCCACAGGCTTTTTCCATGGGTATTCAGGCAGACAAATTCCTGACGATTCAGACTCTGGTTTGCGCATCTGGACGTCGGCAGATTCTCTGCTATTTTTAATTGAATGGAATACTTGTGGCTGCCGCATCAAATTCGTCTGCACAGTGCCCTGGCAGTGCAGGGGGAGCTAAATCATCAACCTTCAGGTCATCAAGTGAGCATCTTCTGGGTTCCGGTGATTCTGCTGCTTGCGGTACTTTGCATACCGCTGCCTTTCCCCACGGGTCTGCCGCTGGTGGCGCTGGCATTGTCTCTGTTGCTCAATCAGTCACGCCGGGCCCGGGTGCTGTATGTACGCACTAAGCGCCGGTTGAATCCTCATGGCAGGTGGTACCGCTGGTTCGACACAGTCGACCGGTTTTTACGCGTTAAGAGAAGGCGCTCTGCGCGCTAGTGTCAGGCGCGCAGGTGGATTGTTGGCAGCACCGGACTGCGGTCTTGCTTCACCTGTAGTATTCAGCCGGCCGGCGTTGCCGACAGTGAGCATCGGCCGCGATCGGGGTTGGGTTCTACCTCGTGGTGCAGTATTTCCGCCAGCTCATCCGCACCGCCCACGTAGCTGCCGTCGATCCAGATTTGTGGCACGGTCACCGGTGTTTTCGGGCCGATAATCGGTTTCACCCGTCCAATCATTTCATACAATGCTCGTGGTTCTTTCACCACGTCGTGGTAGTCGAAATTTAGTTTGGCATCATTCAGATACCCTTTTGCCCGAGTACAGTGCGGGCAGGATTCCTTGCCGAAAATTACATTGCCGGATACTTCCGAGCGCTGGGTATGGGCGGCGATGACTGCTTCTGTAAGCACACCGCGATTGAGTGCATGCCCCTGGCTGACCAGTTGTCCTTCCACGATAACAATGGGAGCATGCCAACCGCCATGACGCAGCGGTTTCCACCAGTTGGATAGCCAGTCATGGGTTTCCAGTGAAACGGGTATTCCCTGCAGCTCATTGGCGAGCGTGTCTTTAATGACATCGACTGTGAGTGCGCATTCACCGCAGGGAATGGACACTTTGAACGGACCCCATTTGCCCGCCCAGCGATAGAGCGATATCTTGACTGGATTGTTTTGCATCTGTCTTCCCGCTTTTGGTGGTTTGTCTTTTTTTACTGAAACAAGTTCCCGGTACTGCTTATGACTGCTTTGAAAATTAGGATAGACGAAGATGGGGCAGGTGAGGTTATTGAATCGCATCTGTTGGCCACATTGCAGGCGCAACAACCTCAGGCTGCGAATGTCAGGTTGACGCTGAGTGTTGAAGATGCTGATGCCAACCTGACGGGCGGGATGACTGCAACGACGTCTTATGGCTGGCTGTTGATAAAAACCTTGTGGGTGCATGATGATCAGCGACAAAGCGGTGTTGGAACCGCGTTGATCGAGAAGGCTGAGCAAATAGCGCTGTCACACGGATGCCATGGCGCATGGCTGGATACATCAAGCAAGGCTGCCCGCGACTTCTATTTGAGGCGCGGGTATCTCGAGTTTGGTGTGCTGGGCAATCGACCGAATCAGCACCCGTCGCACCACCGCCGGTGGTTTATGCAGAAACAGCTGGCCGCCGGTTGAAATGCAAGGCTGGTAACTGCACTGGGAAGCACCTGGAATTGTCTATTGCGTGCTGGTTTGAAAAATTCCGGCATACCACCTTTTGCCGGTTTCATCGGACGAGCAATAGCGCATTATCGTTTGCCGTTATCGAGGGAGTTCTGCAGTGTGGCGATTGCCTGTCGAAGCTCGGCGATTTCGTTGTGCAGACCGGCGTCGGGGTCGGCATCCTTGCGCGAATCCTGCTGCGTCATCTGCATCGCATCGACAATAATACCGATAAACAAATTGAGCACGGCGAAGCTTGTGATAATGATAAACGGTACAAAAAATATCCATGCCCACGGAAAGTGGTGCATGACAGGCCTTACGATTCCCATCGACCAGCTTTCAAGTGTCATGATTTGAAATAGCGTGTACGCCGATGCACCGATGGAGCCGAACCACTCCTGAATTAACGGATCGTGGTGCTGCCCGAACAGCTTTGTGGTCAGTACGGCAGATACATAGAACAGGAGCCCCAATACGCTTATGACTGAAATCATACCCGGTATTGAGTGACCGATAGCAGTCACTACTCTGCGCATCTGCGGTACCACAGAGAGTAATCGCAACACCCGCAATATCCGTAGTGCGCGCAGGATTGAGAAGGGGCCGGTCGTCGGCAGCCAGGCCATGACGACAATAAACAGGTCAAACAGATTCCAGCCCGATCGAAAAAAAGAAAGCCGGTAGGCGTAAAGTCTTATCAATAGCTCGATAGTGAATATAACGAGTATTGCGCGGTCGAGCAGGTTCAGGAATGTCCCGTAGTCGGCCATGACTCCCGGATTGGTCTCGAGTCCGAGTGTGACTGCGTTGATCAGAATAATGATCGTAATGAAATTGACCGCGTAGCGGCTTTCAATAAAAGCGGCGAGTGATTGCCGGGTGCCTGCAGGAGTGTCTGGTGGGGATGAGATAACCATAGTCGTCAGTGAGTGCAGTCGAATTGTCAGCGAGTTTGTGGCTTGTATTGTTTTATTTCAATGTGGTTTCTGACTTGTTTTTGGTTACAGGTTACTATTCAGCCCTCTTAATCTTTTTCAGGACCGACGATGCCGACCCGCATCCTGATTCCCAGTGGTGTGCTGGGGCTGGGCTTCGATGCCCGGGCACTTGCCAAAGGTGTTCGCAACCGACCCGATGCCATTTGTATTGACGGCGGCTCTACCGACAGTGGCCCGTATTATCTTGGTACCGGTACCAGTAAATATTCCGAGCTGGCAACACGTGCGCAGTGGCGTGATCTGATGCTGGCACGCGCCGAGCTCGGTGTGCCGCTGGTGATCGGTTCATGCGGTACCTGCGGTGCCGATGATGCGGTCGACTGGATGTTCGCGCTCACGCAGCAGCTGGCAGAGGAGTTAGGCCAGTCGGTAAAGGTGGCCAGGCTCTACAGTAGCCAGAGTTCGCAAACACTCACTCAGTCTTATGCACAGGGTGACATCACCGCGTTAAGCCCTGAAATACCTTTAGACGAGACGGTAATTAACTCCTGCGCCAATGTGGTTGCGCTGGCGGGGGTTGAACAAATAAACGCTGCACTTGCGAGCGGTGCCGATATCGTGCTGGCCGGCAGGACGACTGACACCGCCGTGATCGCAGCTATTCCGATTGCCCGGGGTGATCACAAAGGCGCTGCGTGGCATGGTGCAAAGATAGGTGAGTGTGGTGCATTGTGCTCGACCAATCCGGTCAGCGGGGTTATCGAAATATTATTTGATCAGGATGGTTTTACCGTGAATCCGCTGGCAGAGAGTGCCACCTGCACGCCTTACTCTGTGTCAGCGCATATGTTGTATGAAAATGCCGATCCAATCCGTTTGGTTGAACCGGGAGGCATGCTTGATGTCAGCCGGGCGGTTTATGAAGCGATCAATGAAAAGTCGGTGCGAGTCACCGGTTCGCAGTGGCACGACAGCGAGCGTTACACCGTCAAGCTTGAGGGAGCAAAGCTGGTCGGGTTTCAAACCTCTGCACTGGTGCTGCTGAGGCAACCCGGTTATGTTGCAAAAGCGAGGCAATGGACAGATCAGCTACATGCATTTCTGCTGCAGACCATTGAGCAGCAAATGCAGTTGTCGCAACACGAATACGATATAGAGTTCCGCTTGATTGGTGTGGATGCCACACTTGGCGCGCTGGAGCAGCTTTCCTCACAACCCGCCGAGGTGGGTGTGCTGATGCTGGTGACTGCAACTACTCAGGATATAGCCAACGATATCGCACGGTTGTGTAATCCTTATCTATTACATTATCCACTCACCAGCGATGAAGAGTTACCGACCTTTGCATTTCCCTATTCACCGGCGGAATCTGTCAGAGGGCCACTATACGAATTTGCATTGAATCATGTAATGCAATTGCAAAATCCAATGGACGCTTTTCGTCTCGACGTTGTGGAGCTTGACTATGACTGATATCGGACAACTAGCACGCAGTGTGCGTAGCAAGAATGCCGGTCCGTTCTGGGTGACTGTGGATGTGTTTTTTGCGGATCAGCAATCCTATATGGATGTGGCCGCCGCTTTGGACACTCCGGCGGTAGCGTCGGTGTTGAAGGTGGATGTGGCGGACCTCAAACGCTTTGATCTGGATGATATACACGTGATTAAATTCAGCTTTCCAAGATCAGTTGTTCAAGGCAGCAGATTTGATCGGGACATGCATGGCGCGCAGTATGCGAACCTGGTGGCAGCCATGAATATACAGATGGCCTAACTGCCTGAAATACCGGAAACAGAACATTTATTTCGACTCATTGTTTAAGGTTTCACGCGGCCGGTCGATACACTGGGCTTCGTATAGCTGCATGGGTGCATTTTGATGAGTTCCGCACAAAACGATCGTCAGTATAAAGTTCCCCCGGTTGCCGAAGTAGTTGCAGGGTTTGAAGTAGCAGTTGCAGACTATGAGCGGGGCCAGTCAGTGTTGGATGAGGCGCGTTACCGACTCGATCGTATGGAGTCACAGCTCGAGTACGCGAAACTGACACTGAATGAATCCGATGCACATCTTGAGGTAGCGGTGATGAAATACAATTCGACACCACCGGATGATCCGCAGTATCACACGCTGCTGGCAGAGATGGACCTGGCCAGTGATACCATGCTGCGAAACAGCGAACGGTATGAACTGGCTGTCGCGCAGTATCGCTTTGCACTGGAAAAATTCGAGTCTGAGCTGGCGACCAGTCGCGAAACCTTTGATGTCGCAAACTCACTGTGCGGTGAGCTGATCCGGTCGGTCGGAGACGACACCAACCGTGAGGCGTCTAACGATCCTCACTATCACGGCGATTCCGCATTGCAGGATTTGTCTGATGCAGCCTATCGGTTTTATCGCGAGTCTGCCTGAGAGTCACAGGCGGGCATTGCGGCTGCATGAGCTGTGGTAATTAACTTATTCAGTTCGCCGGTAGCGCATTCAGTAGCGCGTTACCGGCGATTGCCTGTTATGAGTCGGTATAGCCCGCATTAATAACCCAATCTGATTGGCGTACATGATCACCACCCGGTGATCAGGACTCGATCTGACGTCTGGCCAGTAGTGCGTAGGTGGCGTTGTTGGCGAGCAATTGCTCATGGGTACCTGACTCAGTCAAGCGCCCCTTATCGAATACCAGTATTCGATCGGCATCAACAATAGTAGCCAGTCGGTGTGCAATGGTCAGCGTTGTTCTGCCGTTTTTGGCATGTTCCAGTGCCAGTTGTACCTTTCTTTCACTTTCTGTATCCAGTGCGCTGGTCGCTTCGTCCAGCAACAACAGGGGCGGGTTCTTCAGCAGTGCGCGCGCAATGGAAAGTCTTTGCCGCTGGCCGCCGGAAAGTCGTACCCCTCTCTCCCCGACGTAGGTGTCGTACCCTTGAGGCAGGCGCTGAATAAATTCATCTGCCTGTGCGCTCTGTGCAGCGGCGACCACTTCATTGTCGCCGGCGTCGAGTCTGCCGTAGCGAATGTTCTCAGCGATACTTGCCGAGAACACTGTGCTTTCCTGTGACACCAGTCCGATGTGGCGGCGCAGTTCCTGAAGATTGTATTCTGCCAGTGCTTTACCGTTAAAGGTTATCACTCCGTTTCCGGGGTCGTAAAAGCGCAGCAGTAATTGAAAAACAGTCGTTTTGCCCGCACCTGACGGACCGACTATCGCCACATTCTCACCGGGTCGTATGTCAAAGCTGACGTTGCCGAGCGAGCGGTCATCCGGCCGGCTCGGGTAGCTGAATGAGACATTAGTGAACGCCACACTGGCGGCATCATGATGATGATCGTGGTCAGGTAAACCGGTGCCGCTGTTGCTGATCACCGGCTGTGCTTCAAGCAACTCCAGCAGCCTGCCGGTTGCACCTGCTGCTCGCTGCACTTCGGCGTAGACCTCAACTACCGCTGCTGCTGACCCGCCGGCAATCACCGC
>JAHDHK010000328.1 GCA_020631335.1 Chromatiales bacterium | reverse complement strand
ATCCCACAGTTGCGGACGCATCTCAAGCCAGCCCTTCCAGTAAGTTCGCCAGCAAACCTCTTGTATAAATTTTTCTGCGGCAGCTGGTGTATGCATAGTCAACACTTGACGAACGACCTCCCATTCACTGACCGCACGATGACGAATCCACGGAGATAAACGCGACACTGAATGATGCTGACCACTGCCGTAATCATGGTTACGATTTTTAGCGTACGCTTGTCCGGCAGCAGATAGAAATACGCTGAGTCTTTCGAGACCTGCATCACGCGCAGGCTGCCATTGTGAAGAGTTACTGTTCATTGAGTACGCTATTTTGTATGGCGGACAACACATAACTACTGGTTATCCCCCAAATAGGTGATGCATAAATGCGCCTGATTGACGACTATTACGCTGCAGTCGCAGTATTGGAGCAGTTGAAGTGAAAGGGGCAGTGCGAAGTCACTTTTGTATGTGTGAGAAGTATGGTGGTTTTGCTGTGGCAGTAGATTTCAGGGAAGGCCGGTGCTGTTTCAGCACCGTGCGCCAGCTCATTACGGAATGATGACTGGCGCCAGGGACGGCTCTGCAGCGCTCGGGGCAGCAGAGCACGTCACTGGTCTTATCAACCTGTTGATTAAGCCCGGTGTCTATCGGGCAGCCGCTTACTCCGACAAGCCCGCAATCACGACAGGCGCGTACTCCCCGCCGGCTCGTCACTTGTTGTATGGCACACCAGACACAGCTTACTGCGACATATCAACTTGCTCTTCCGAGCCCTTGTACCATCCCCCGGCATCAGACAGCCCTTCAGCCATATCACAACACATCATAAATGCATTTTTGGCTGGCACCAGATTGGCTTTATTTTGGCCCACGATATCGAAGGCGGTGCCGTGCGCCGGGGTGGTCACCGGCACGGGCAAACCTGCAAGCATCGAAACGCCCTGATCAAAGCCAAGCAGCTTGATGGCGATCTGCCCCTGATCGTGATACATGGTGACCACCACATCGTAGTCACCATCACGCACTTTCAACCATAAAGTGTCGGCCGGAAACGGTCCGGAGACATGCATCTGCCTTTCCTGCATACGTTCGACCGCAGGGCGGATGATGTCTATTTCCTCGCGCCCCATCAACCCGCCCTCACCGGCATGCGGGTTGTAGGCGGCAACCACAATACGCGGCCGCTCATAGCCCGCCATTTTCAATGTGCTGTCTGCCAGCTCAATAGACTGGCATATACGATCGACACTCAACATACCGGGCACCTCCCTCATGGGTACGTGAGAGGTTACCCGGCCGTTCCACATGCCATGCGCAATATTGAACTCGCTGGCGGCAGTGTCTATGCCGAAGTAATCCCGCGCAAAGCCGATTTCATCCATAAACGGATTGCCGCCCTTATGCATACTTTCTTTGTTGAACGGCATGAAACAAACACCATCGATTTCACCACTGGCAGACAAACCGAATGCAGTTTTCAGCCCCTGCAGCGAAGACTTTCCACCGGCTTCACTGACCTGTGCCAGCGGCACCTGTTGAATGCCTTCAATCGGCATATCCAGGTGCACGAATCCATTGGCAGCATCGACGCGGGAAAATCTTTCTATGTGTCTGCGCTCGATGTTTCTACCTACCACCTGCTCACCACGTTCGATAACGCTCGGGTCACCGATAATGACGACATCGGCACGTGCGTTTACGTCGGCATCAGATAACAGCTTGACCATCAGCTCAGGCCCGATACCCGCAGGATCTCCCTGCACGAGTCCGATTACCGGTTTTTTATCCATTGTTGCCACTCTGAGTGATTGCTTTTTTAATGTTCTGATAGCCGGCCTGCAAGTGGTTACGTAAGGCCAGGGCACTTGCTTTTGCGTCACGCTTCAGCAGTGCGTTCACGATTTCTCTGTGTTGCTTTAACGTCCCTTTGCGATTGACACGCCGCCGTGACGAGATAAACCGTGCCCGCCACAGACGGGCATTGTAGGTTTTATGTGTTTCATACAGAGATTCGTTTCCGGATGCTGCCACTATTCTTTGATGGAACACCATGTCTTTTTGAAAAAATTCCAGCGGCTCGCAATGTTCAGAAATATCGGCCATTTCAGCCTCAAGTGCGGCAATCTCCTGAAGTTGCTGATCTGATGCTTTTTCGCAGGCCAGCTCACCGGCAAGTGCTTCGAGCGCGCCCTGTACTGCCAGCAGATCATTGAGATCTTCAAGCGAAGGATTGGCAACGCGTGGTGCTTTATTCGGCTCTATCTCCACCAGCCCTTCCGAGGCAAGTATCCGCAGCGACTCTCGCAGCGGTGTGCGGCTCACACCAAGCGCATGCGCTGTTTCGCGCTCGGGTATGGGAGCGCCCGGTTCGAGCTTTTCAAGCAGCACCAGATTGCGAAGTTCATCGGCAATCCGTTCGGCCAGTGACCGGCGCTCCAGTTTCTGTAAAGACTCTGCACAAGGCATGCAGGCAGGCTGTTGCCGGCCTGCCATATTGAATAATTGCATTGAGAGGTTATTGCTTGGTGGATGAATACGAAAATCGCACAGCGTTTGTCGTCGGTTATCGGATACTTGCTTCATTGCACGACATTAAATTTGTCCAGATGAGATTCCTCGAGCTCGATGCCTAACCCGGGCAGGTTATCGTCGAGTTGCAGGTAACCGTTTTCTGCTTCAGGGTCACCTTTGAATATGTAGTAAAACAGCTCATTGCCGATTTCCACATCAAACACGGGAAACCATTCGCTCATCGGGCAGTTGAAGTTGGCCATGGTTAAGTGGTAGTTATGCATCTGCCCCGCGTGCGGTATAACCGGCACCTGATACGCCTCGGCCAGCGCGTTAATTTTTTGCGCAGCGGTGATGCCACCGACGCGATTGGTATCGTATTGAATAACACTGACCGCGTTCGCATCGAGCAGTTGCTTGAAGCCAAGCAGGGTAAATTCATGTTCACCCCCGGAAATCGGAATCGGACCGGCATTCAGTGCGGCGTAACCTGCGATGTCGTCCGCGATCACCGGCTCTTCAAGCCATCGAGGCTGAAACTTTTCAAGTCTGGGGATCATCCTTTTGGCGTAGTCGAGGTTCCAGCCCATATAGGCCTCGAGCATCAGGTCGTTGTCGTAGCCGACCACTTCACGCACTGCTTCCACGCGTTTAAGGTTTTCACGAACCCCACGGGTGCCGTCTTTGGGGCCATATCCAAAGCGAGACTTGAACATGGTGAAGCCTTTGTCGAGCCAGGTCTGTGCTTCCTGCTGCATCGCCTCGATATTATTGGCGTAGAGTTTTGAGTAATAACAGGGAATAGCGTCTTTGGTGCGCCCGCCCAGCAGCTTGAACACGGGCTTGCCACTGAGTTTACCGAGCAGGTCCCAAATGGCGATATCAACGGCAGAGATAGCTGTCATACCGACGCCGCGGCGCCCCCACGCATGGGTAATGCGGTACATTTTTTCCCACAGGTAGGCGTTGTCGAACGGATCATGTCCAATGATCAGCGGAGCCAGATACCGATCAATTGTTTCTTTGATTAACGGCGGGCACAACGCAGCATTGCCCAGCCCGATGGTGCCGTCGTCGGTTTCTACCTCACACACCAACCACTGATGAAACCGAAACGACCCCATGTTGTCGCGCCCGGCAGCCCCCATTTCGGGTAGTGGATCTGAAGCGTTAGTGCAAAAGTTGGCCTGTGGAGGAACGGTGGGACCAGTCCATTCGTACAGCTTGGTTCTCACCGCGGTAATTCTTGCCATGGCAGGGGGTTCTCCTCCAGATTATTCGATAGGCAGAATGACGCGTCGGATTGCGACAAGCCATTCACTGTCGAGCTAGTGTAACTTGCAGGGTTTAAAATTCAACGGTATTTGGTATACCATGTAAATTGATGTCGGTCACAAACGACTGGCACAACCGCGAGGACACGTAGCTTGACGCACCCCACGATCACTGAACACTGCAGGCAATGGTCTCTATGAGCTTTACTCCAGCCAGCACTATTCTCGAACCTTTTACTGTTCTTGATCTCACCCGGGTACGCTCCGGCCCCACTTGTGTCAGGCAGCTTGCCGACTGGGGCGCAAACGTCATCAAGATCGAACAACCGGCCAATGACACCAAAGGGGCGATGGGCGGTGCCAGAAACGGTCCGGACTTTCAAAACCTGCATCGCAACAAACGTTCGATGACCCTGAACCTGAAAAGCGAACAGGGCATAGAAATCTTCAACAAGCTGGCGGCCACCGCAGATGTAATCGTTGAGAACTACCGGCCGCAGGTTAAGCATCGACTCGGCATTGACTATGAGTCGATCAAAAAATTCAACAAGGGCATTGTCTATGTGTCTATCTCGGGCTTCGGTCAGGACGGCCCCTATGCCGACCGACCGGGCTTTGATCAGATAGCACAGGGCATGGGCGGGCTGATGTCCATTACCGGTGAGCCGGGTCGCGGGCCCATGCGGGTGGGTATTCCCATCGCAGACCTGTGCGCCGGTATTTTTGCATCACAGGGTGCCTTGCTGGCGCTGCTGCAGCGGTCAGTGGGTCCAAACCTCGCTGCTGCAGGCACAGACATTCATGCTCGACTTTCAGGCAGCGCGCTGGCTGATGGACAACGACATCCCCGGGCAGGCCGGCAATAACCACCCTACTTCGATACCTACCGGCGTTTTTGAAACCTCCGACGGATATATCAATATTGCCTGCGCCGGCCAGGCCATCTGGGAGCGATTGCAGGCATCGCTGAAAGATCAGCGCCTGCATGCCGAGGAGTTTGACGATGGCCCGTCGCGCAGTGAACACCGCGATGCACTCAACGCCATTATCAACGAAATCACCCGCACCGACACCAGCGAAAACTGGATAGCCAGGCTTAACACTGACGGTGTCCCCTGCGGAGAAATCAACAGTATCGACAAGGTGTTTGACACCCCGCAAATTAAGCATCTTGGCATGGCAAAGGATATGGTCAGCCAGGAGCGAGGCGCAACACAAATAGTCGGCCAGCCCATTATCATGAGTGATGCACAGGCCAACGTGGCCACCCCGCCGCCAACCCTTGGTCAGCATACGCACGAGATACTTACCGGGCTTGGCTATACAGCAGATGATATCAGCGGGTTTGCACAAGACGGCGCTACATGATTCCCGCCACGCTCAAATCATTTGCCGACGGCAATATTCTTTCGGGTGTCGAAGACCATATCGGGTATCTGGTCATCAATAACGTCGAAAGACACAATGCCATGAGCCTGGATATGTGGGCAGCCGCGGCAGAGTCGCTGACTCGCATGGCCGAAGATATCTCAGTCCGCGCACTGGTCGTGACCGGTGCAGGCGGCAAGGCGTTCGCCTCCGGGGCCGACATTTCCAAGTTTGAAACAGAACGCGCTACCAGCGAAGCGGTTGCCAGGTATCACGAAACCTCAGGGCGCTTCTACCACGCACTTGAACACTTTCCCAAGCCTACGCTCGCCGTCATCAAGGGTTATTGTATCGGCGGGGGCATGGCGCTGGCGGTCTGCTGTGACATACGTCTTTGCAGCACTGAATCAAGGTTCGGTGTACCTGCAGCAAAACTCGGGGTTGGCTATGGCTACGCCGGCATCAGCCGACTGACTCAGCTGGTAAGTGTATCCACCGCCAAAGAAATATTTTATACCGCCAGACAATTCAGTGCTGATGAAGCATTGCAAATGGGTTTGGTAAACCGGGTACTCGATGAAGACAAGCTCGACGACTATACGGCGGATTATCTGCGTCGCATCAGTGAAAACGCACCGCTGACCCTGACGTCAGTCAAAGCCATTACGCTGGCAATAGAACGCAGACGAGCGGGATCATGACAAGCTGGACGCCATGGTCGCTGCATGTTTTAACAGCGAAGACTAC
>JAHDHK010000327.1 GCA_020631335.1 Chromatiales bacterium | reverse complement strand
AAACAGGCGGATGCCATCGTCGATGAGGCAAAAAAATCGGCACCGCAGGCAGCAATCGAATTCGATGTGTGGAATGCCTATCCGGGGCTCGATACACCACCTGAGCTACCTGTCGTTGAGTTCGTAAAGTCACTGGTCGGCGCTAACACCACCACTTATGTTGCCTTTGGTACCGAGGGTGGATTGTTCTCAAACCATTTGGGTATTCCAACGGTCGTTTGCGGACCGGGATCAATGCAGCAGGGGCACAAGCCGGATGAGTATATTGAAACGGCACAACTCGAACGCTGTGAAGAGATGCTCGACAAGCTGGTGCACTACCTGAGCAGAAACACCCTGCCCGTTTAAAAATTACCAACCGAAAGATTCAACCGACACTTAGTGATGTTGAAAATGCGTTGTATAACTGCGCTCAACACAAACACTATTATCCGGTAGCCTGAACCGGTTAAAAACCTATTCTGTTACTGCCTTGCAGTTAATCCGCCTCAGTGATTGTGCTGTTGATCTATAAAACACATAACCTTATCCAATGGTGCATTATTGGTACAATTGGTTCAAAATTGGGTATGCAATTGGCACAAACAATTGTCCATTAAAGACAATAATGGTACGTTTAAGAAGTACTTTCCGGCGCATCCGTCTGTACAATAATTGGTGCTACTGCCCTCCCGTGTTACGACTCGTATTGCGGGCCAATCAAAAATCTGAGGAAATCATATGAAGCTTAAAACGCCTAACTCAATCCGTGCATTGATGGTTGCAGGTTGTGTATCCCTGTTATCTGCCACCGGCATTGCGAAAGCAGCAGACAGCACCCAGCCCATCGTCATTCCCATTCACAACTGGTCCAGCCAGATCGTGATGGCCTACGTGATTGGCGGCATGTTTGAAAAAATGGGCAGCAATGTTGAATACGTACCAGCTGACACGCAAGCGGTGTATGAATCCATTCGCAACGGTGACGTCACCATTTCACACGAAGTCTGGCAGTCTACGTTCGGCAAGTCGTTCTACAATGCCATGGCCAAAGGCGGTGTGATTGATGCCGGTACACACTCTGCAACCACACTGGAAGAAATGGGTGTACCGACCTGGGTGATTGAACAGGATCTCTGCCCCGGCCTGCCTAACTGGGAAGCGCTGAAAGACTGTCACGAAAATTTCACTACGCCTGATTCCGGTGGCAAAGGCCGATGGCTCGAAGGCCCGCAAAGCTGGCACGGTGACCTGATGCCGGAAAGACTCGAGGCACTTGGTCTGGCTGATAAATGGACTGTGAAATTCGCCGGTGGTGCTGATGCATTGTGGACAGAACTCGCAGCCGCCAAGAAAGAAGGGCGAGGCACAATTGTCTTCAACTGGACGCCTAACTTCACCGACGCTGACGGCTTTACCTTCATTGAATTTCCTCCTTACAAAGAAGGCTGCCGAATAGCCGACGGCGGGGACGGCACATGTGGCTCACCCAAAGGCTGGTTGAAGAAAGCGGCGAACTACAAGTTCCCGAAAACTCACCCTGCTGCGTACACGGCATTCTCTAAAGTCGATTTTTCAACTAAGCAGATCGGTGAAATGGCAGCGCTGGTTGACGTAGCCAAGATGGACCACAAAGATGCCGCTGCCAAGTGGCTTGCTGACAACGAAAGTGTCTGGATGGCCTGGACCAAGTAAGCAGAATAGTCATCACGCTTAATGACTGAGATCAAAAACAGCGTTAAGACATGACCTATCGAACCCTTCCGGCCAAATCGGGCTGGAGGGGTTTTTTTTGGCTGTTTTTCTGCCATCATCTACAAACAACGGCATTGTAAAAAGAACACCATGGCGCCTGAACAGACTAACAGTAATACGACTAACAAAAATGAACCGGTCATACGCTGTGAGTCGGTGTATAAAATTTTCGGCAACAGCGCCAAACGCATGCTGCAGGAAAATAACGGTAGTGTCGACGCTGAAAAGTTTCAACAAGCAGGCTGTATCGTCGGCGTTAACAATGCCTCATTTGAAGTGTATCCCGGTGAGCTGCTTATCATCATGGGCCTGTCAGGCTCAGGAAAATCAACCCTGCTTCGCTGCATTTCCCGATTGACCGATGCCACTGCCGGCAAAATATTTATCGAAGGTGAAGACATCACTTCCATGAGTGGCCGGCAACTCATAAAATTACGCCGCAACAAAATGGGCATGGTCTTTCAAAGCTTCGCGCTGCTGCCTCACAAAACCGTGCTGGAAAACATTGCATTTCCATTGCAGGTAAAAGGAATCAGCACTCGCGACAGTATTAACCGGGCCAAGGAGATGACCGATCTTGTCGGCCTGACGGGACGCGAAAATTATTTTCCGCGTCAGCTATCCGGGGGACAGCAACAGCGTGTCGGCATTGCAAGATCACTTGCCATTGAGCCGGACATCTGGTTTCTGGATGAGCCCTTCTCAGCGCTCGACCCGCTGATTAGAAAAGAAATGCAGGATGAGTTTCTTCGGTTGCAGGGAGTACTTAGCAAGACCATTCTTTTCGTCACCCATGATTTTGACGAGGCACTGCGACTTGCCGACCGCATCGCTATTATGAAAGATGGAGTGATAGAACAACTTGATACACCTGCGAACATAGTGCTCAACCCGGCCACAGAATATGTCCGTAAATTTACCGAAGAGGTCCCGCGCGAGAAAGTTCTAAGAATCGATTCGGTGATGGATCCTGTTGACCCTTCGGCTGAGGTCAGTGACGTCAAAATTCCCCGGGACGCTATGATAGAAAGCGTTGCGGAAGCAGTTTTAAACGCTAACAAACCGGTGTCAGTGGTTGATGGCAGCGGTCAGGTCGTGGGCACAGTGCATGCGTCAAAGGTAGTGAGCGTATTGTTTGGGAGTCGCGCAGACAACAGCAAAGGCAATCAGGCGACACTGTAATTATGGATACTTTACGGGAAAACAAGTTTCTGCAATTTCTGGTGCTGCTGGCAATATTTATCGTGCTTTGCATGATTATCCCGGAAAGTGAAGGCAATCCGCTGTGGCGCTTACCCCCGTTGATTCAAGGCTTACCATTATGGATCTACGATAAAGTCAATTTCATTATGTTCGACCTGTGGCCGGTCAATGTGTATGACCCGGATATTGAAGAGTACGAGCAGGTACCGATCATGCGACAGATTACTCGCGGATTATCCGGCTTTGTTCTTTTCATGATCGAACTGATACGTGAGCTGTTGCTTGGTGGAGTTAAAACCATTGTCAGCTTCACGAGTTGGGACTGGGTAACGGAAAACCAATGGGCCCGCTGGCCTGCCCTGCCCTGGACTGTCGTCGCCGGCGGTGCTGCATTACTCGGTTATGCCCTGAGTGGCTGGGGCCTTGCCCTGTTTGCCGGTTCGGCATTCACCTATATTGCAGTGTTCGGGCAATGGGAACCTTCAATGCAGACGCTTTCATTTGTATTGATTGCCGCACCGGTGTCTGTTTGCCTGGGTCTTGTATTCGGCGTACTGGCGTATAAAAGCCGCTTAGTGGAAACAATCCTGAATCCGCTACTCAATATTGCGCAGATTATGCCGCACTTCTCCTACCTTATTCCTGTGGTCGTGTTCTTCGGGATCGGTGATCACGCCGGTGCCATTGCCACTATCATCTTTGCCACCCCACCGATGGTTCGCCTGACCCTGCTCGGCCTGAAGAAAGTACCACCGGAAGTCACCGAAGCCGGGCTAATGAGTGGCTGCAGCAGTTGGCAGTTACTCCGGCGGGTGCAGATACCAACAGCCAGACGCGACATCCTGATCGGCGTCAATCAGGTGATCATGCAGTGCCTGGCAATGGTTGTTATCGCATCTCTCATCGGCGCAAAAGGTCTGGGCAATTACCTGCTGACTGCACTGAATTCACTGCGAATTGGTCAGGCGCTGGAAATGGGGATATGTATTGTGCTGATCGCCATCGTACTTGACCGCCTGTCACTGGCCTGGGCAAACAAGCAAACAGACTATTTTGCCGATCAATCGTTTAAAGAGCGTCATAAGTACTTACTGATCTTCCTGGTGATCTTTGCCGTGGGTTCTGTTGTTGCGTTTATAGGCTCACTGATATTCAAAGAGGGTTTTAACTACTTCAACCTGATTCCACACAATAAAGGCATCACCACCGAAAATTTCTGGCAACAAGCCGTTGACAGAATGTGGGAGAAATTTTTCTACCCGCTCAAAAGCTTTAATGAATGGTTTATTGTCGATATATTGATACCGATCAAGAATGCCTACCTGGGCATGCCGGTTGCGGCGACCTTCACCCTGGCAATGGGTACGGGTTTTATTGTCGGTGGCATACGCTCAGCTCTGATTGTGGGTGGCTTCCTGCTGTTTATCGCATTGACTGAATGGTGGGATCGAGCGTTGATCACCGCTTACCTGATGACGATCTCCGTACTGATCTCAGGCACTATCGGAATCATTATAGGAACTCTCTGTGCCCAGCATCCTCTGTCAACACGGATCGTCCTGGGTTATTGCGATACGTTCCAAACCTTTCCATCCTTTATTTACCTGATTCCTGTAATGATGTTGTTCGGTGTAACCGACACATCGGTTGTAATCGCCATTGTGGTCTATGCAAGCATTCCCGCCACCCGCTATACGGTAGAAGGCTTACGAAGCGTTCCCGAATCACTACACGACGCCGGCTCCATGTCCGGGGTAAATCGCTTGCAGCGTTATTTGTCGATTGAACTGCCCATGTCTTTCCCACACATCGCGTTGGGTATCAACCAGACGGTAGTGTTCGCACTTTCTATGGTGATTATCGGCGCTTTAATCGGCACCGATGATCTGGGGCAATTGATACTTAAATCTTTGTCTGACGCGGAAGGTGTTGGAAACGGCCTGGTGCTCGGCCTGTGCGTTGCGTTTATCGGTCTTGCGATTGATCAGATTCTGCGTACCTGGGCCAATCAGCGCAAGGCAGCACTGGGCATGGCATAACCGGAATGCAGCAGAGCATCAGTGCTGTGCTTTGCTGATTTCGCGACACAACCATTCTTTCAATGCCGTGGCATTGCTGCTGAGAAAACGTTGCGTTGAATGCAGCAGTGAATATCCATACCCGTGTAGTGTATGTTCGAACGGTGCGATCAACAGTTTATTATTTAGCTCATTCAGCATTAGATCATCGGCCAGTATGATCCCCTGACCGTCTATTGCTGCCTGAACTTTCACATTGGCATCGCTCACTATTCTTCTGGGGTTATTCAGCCTTAATATGCCATCGGGATTCCTATCATCGCGTTGGATGCCCGAGTCAGCCCATTCCTGCCATAGATCCTGCTGACGACCTTCGACAAGCAAAGTCAGATTACTGAAGGGAGGCTCCAGAAATCGATTCGCTGCATAAACACCGTCGCAGCTTAAACCGATTCGCTGTAACAGTTGCGGGCTGATTGCCGGGTACAGCGGCTTTTGCATCTGTGCCAGACAATATTGATCAGCACCGTCGCTGTGTGGACACCACCTGATCGCCAGATCAACCTCACCCAGCCTGAAATCAGCCGAGTTGACGGAATGCTGCAACTGGATGTTTACTTCAGGATACGCTTCACTGAACGCACTGATATGTCGCGACAGCCATCGCGTTGCCACATAGGTGGTGGCCGCGATGGTGACGCTGGATTGCTGATACTCAACATGCATCCGGCTCAGCGTATCATCCAGAGTATTGAATACCTGCTGCGTGGTTTGCCACAGCATTTGCCCGGCATCGGTCAGCAACACCTGTCGCACCGATCTTTTAAACAAGCTGCATTGCATGTGCTCTTCGAGCTTGCGAATCTGATAACTTACCGCCCCCTTGGTGATGCAAAGCTCATCGGCCGCCAAACTGAAGCTCAAATGGCGGGCGGCAG
>JAHDHK010000024.1:15749-33641 GCA_020631335.1 Chromatiales bacterium | reverse complement strand
TTTGTGCAGGCCGTCGCAGCGGCAAGGTTTGCGGTCTCGCAAGCGGCCTTGAGAGTGTCTCCGTGTTCCAGACGTGAACCCAGATATCCGGCAAATGTATCGCCGGCACCCACGGTGTCCACAGCGTTTATTTTGATTCCGGGTATTTCAATTATTTCCTCTCCGTCAGCGGCGAGGACACCTTTAGCACCGAGTGTAAGTACAACAGTCGTGTCCAGATGCCGGCTGATTCTTGTTGCTATACCGGCGTCGGGCTCGATAGATAATTCTGTTGCCAGCATTCGTGCTTCAGTTTCGTTGAGTAAAAGTATATCGACGGCATGAAAAAACTCGGCCGGCATGGTTTGGTAAGGTGCCAGATTAGCGATCACAGTTGCCCCCTGAGCCCGTGCGCTGTGTGCGGCTGCGTTTACTACCGGTACCGGTACTTCCAGTTGTAACAGAAGCACGTCACCTGTTTCAGCACCTATGTTGCCTGCCTGTGTCTCAGAAACGCATGCATTAGCACCCTGTACGATAACAATCTGATTTTCGCTTTGCGCGTCCACAAACACAAACGCACAGCCGGTGGGGCCGGGCACCTTCGTCACCTTTGAAGTATTTACGCCGTCCTGTGCGAGGCAGGAGAGCGCCTGATCGGCTATTTCATCGGACCCGACGGCGCCAGTCATTGATACGGCCGACCCTGCACGTCGTGCGGCGACTGCCTGATTTGCGCCTTTACCCCCGGGGGTAGTAAAAAGATTATTGCCAATGATGGTTTCTCCGGGGCGTGGCAGCGAGGCCACACCACAGGAGTAGTCAATGTTTATTGAACCGAGCACATGTATCATGTTCCGGTAGTTTCCTTAAGCAATCGTTTCTTGAATCAATGTTTTCCACTTCGACAATAACCTAATTCATGGCAATGGCCAATTCCTTTTCGGTTGATCAGTTTCGAAAGAAAGCGCTGCTTTGTCAGGGACTTCTGCGATACGGTAGCTTCGGCCGTGGCAGCGCCGGCGTGCGCAGCTGTATACAGCAGTTGGGATATGTTCAGATCGATACAATTTCTGTCGTGGAACGCGCCCATCATCATGTGCTTTGGAGTCGTGTACCCGGGTACCGGCAGTCGCTACTGGATAAACTGGTAAGTGATAAAAAAGTGTTTGAATACTGGTTTCATGCAGCGGCCTATTTACCGATTGAAGACTACCGCTTTGCCCTGCCTCGCATGCATGGCATTAAATCGGGAGAGAAGCACTGGTTTGCCGGCAAAGACAAGCGTCTCATGCGTCGTATTTTAAAAAGGCTGGAATCTGAAGGTCCTCTGATGGCCAGAGACTTCGAAGATAAACGTCAGTCTAAAAGCGGATGGTGGGACTGGAAACCTGCCAAGCAGGCGCTGGAACAGCTGTTTATGGAGGGAGATGTCATGGTGGTCGGTCGACGGGGATTTCAAAAAGTCTATGACCTGACAGAGCGGGTTCTACCTGAATCAGTCAATACTGCACTGCCGGATGTACAGGAACAGGCAAACCATCTTATCGATACCACCATACGTGCTCATGGCTTTGCCGCGCTTAAATCATTTACGTATTTGCGTAAGGGCAGGATGCTCCGTAACAGTGTTTACGAACAGCTTGAACAACGGGTGGAAGACAAACAGCTGATGAAAACAGCGTTACCCTGCGATACGCAGGTTTATGCGGATCCGGAGTTGTCGAGCAGGAAGCGTGTGTCGGAAACGGTAAAAATATTATCGCCTTTCGATAATTGCTTAATTCAGCGTGAAAGGTGTCGCAGAGTGTTTGATTTTAACTATCAAATCGAATGCTATGTACCGTCGTCGAAACGTGTACACGGATATTTTTGTCTGCCTTTATTGTACGGTGATCGATTCGTTGGACAGGTAGATTGCAAAGTCGATAGAAAAGCCGGTTTGCTGGATATTAAATCACTGCATCTTATCGACGCCGGTTCAAGCGCTTTGTATTTGCGGCTGGCAGAGGCGTTTCAAAGTTACGCGGCGTTCAACAGTTGTAGCGAAATCAGAGTGTCCTGCAATGCTGCCAGTTCAAAACCACTGGCAGCATTGTTGTAAAAGCCCCGCTGACAGATTATCAGTCCAGCACTGATTCAGGCGCTACACTCTCGAGATCGAGTGCCTGTCCGACGGGGGCGTTAGTCAGTTTCCCACGATGAATGTTTAATCCCTGGCAAAGGTGATGATCTGCTTTTAGTGCTGCCTGATAGCCTTTATTAGCCAGGGCCAGCGTAAATGGCAGTGTTGCATGGTTCAGTGCATGCGCCGAGGTGGTGGCAACTGCCCCGGGCATGTTTGCCACGCAATAGTGCACAACATTATCGACAATGTAAGTGGGGTCTTCGTGTGTCGTTGCTTTTGAAGTCTCGAAACAACCGCCCTGATCTATAGCAACGTCTACCAGCACTGAACCGTCACGCATGCCGGATAACATTTCACGGGTCACCAGCTTAGGGGCGGCTGCCCCCGGAATCAGCACTGCGCCGATCACAAGATCAGCATCGGTCACGATTCTTTCCAGTGCGGATCGCGTTGAGTAGACCGTCGTGACTCGACCGCCGAACTGAGCATCCAGTTCGCGCAGGCGATCAATCGAACGATCCAGTACCGTGACATTGGCGTTCATACCGACAGCCATTTGCATCGCGTTTGTGCCGACCACCCCGCCACCGATAATGACGACATTTGCCGGTGCAACGCCGGGCACACCACCGATGAGTTTGCCTGATCCACCATGGGACTTTTCAAGGCAGTTGGCACCGGCATGAATTGACATTCTGCCTGCGACTTCGGACATCGGAGCCAGAAGGGGAAGTCCGCCGCTGCTATCGGTGACCGTCTCGTAGGCGATGGCTATGGCATCGGATTGCAACAGCAGCTCTGTTTGGGTGGGGTCTGGCGCAAGATGCAGATAGGTGAAAAGGATCTGTCCCGGTCGCAGCATCCTGCATTCATCCGGTTGTGGTTCTTTCACTTTCACAATCATATCCGCGTCGGCAAAAACATCGGCAGCGTTGTCTGCGATTGAA
Source organism: Chromatiales bacterium (assembly GCA_020631335.1). Taxonomy (GTDB): domain Bacteria; phylum Pseudomonadota; class Gammaproteobacteria; order Granulosicoccales; family Granulosicoccaceae. The sequence continues at coordinate 30,587 of JAHDHK010000024.1, read as the reverse complement.
GCACCCGCATCCCGGTAGGCCTGATCGCTTTCGCCGATGCCATTTCCAGCGCCGGTTTGCATCACCACCGAGTGGCCGTTTGATGTCAGTTCCCGGACACTGACAGGCGTTAGTCCTACCCGGTATTCGTGATTTTTAATCTCAGTTGGTACACCGATCAGCATTGTTCTCTCCTGCGGATAATTCAGTCTGATTGTCGGACGAAAGCTTTTGTTGAGTTTATGGCTTATATTCCGGATTAATCACCTTAAAAAATCTATAATTCAAAAAATAATGCTGGCTAAAATGATAATTACCGAATAATTGTTGCTTATGACTGTCAAAAAGCTGGATCGTATAGATCGACGTATTCTTGATGAGTTACAGAAAAATGCCCGGATCTCTTATGTAGAACTGGGAGAAAAGGTGGGGCTCAGTACCTCACCCTGTCTGGAGCGGGTTAAACGGCTGGAGTCCGATGGCTACATAGCCGGATACACAGCGGTACTCAACCCGGAATTGCTACAGGCCGGTTTAATGGTTTATGTTGAAATAAAGCTGGAATACGACAGCCGTAATATTTTCGAGCAGTTCAAACAGGCTGCGCTGCGGATACCCTGTTTGCTGGAGTGCCATCTGTTGTCGGGTGACTTTGACTACCTGATGAAAATTCGCGTCGCCGACATGGCTGAGTACCGACAGTTGCTGGGAGACATTTTGCGGGACCTGCCGGGTGTAAGAGATACACGTTCGTACATAGTGATGGAAATTATCAAAGAATCGACCGTGCTGCGTACTGATAGTCGAGGATAAGTTTTACACCCATCTGCTTATGTCTTTAAAAACAGTCTTAAGGTACCGCGCGAGAAAAGTTTTGAGTTGTGTGAAGTGTCACTTACAGACTGGAGATTTATGACATTTGCACGGTGTAGAAAGTTATATTGTGAAGTAATAAGCGCAACTCCTGGAGCAGAGAATGAAAGACGGCCGGGGAAACAACAATCTGCAGGGACATGCTGACAGTAAGCGAAGACTGAGTAAGTCGCTCCCCGGAGGCGGGGAACTGACGCTCGTTCGCACACCGGATGCGGAAGATCACTTCCTGAAAGCAATGAATCTTCGTCGTGGTTCCGAAGATTCAAAAATGGATGAGAACGCAGCGATCGAACTGTTGCTCAAAGGCGCTGCTGAAGGCCATCGTCCCTCATGTGCCGCACTTGCTCTGCTGTGTGAAGGAAAAGTCGCTGAAGAAGATCGACAGGAATATTTTGAAAAGGCCAGTGGCTGGATTAAGCAGAATACGGCGGCAAAAAATCAATGGGCCGCACTGTTTCAGGGAGTCATGTACTTCGACGGAATGTTTGCCGAGCAGAATTACGATAAAGCCGCACAGTATTTTCAAATTTCTGCAGGTCAGGGGAATTCCTGCGCGCAGGGCTTCCTCGGATACATGTACACCACTGGACAGGGTGTCTTAAAGAACCGTCATACAGCAGTTAACTATTATCGGGCTGCATCAGAGAAAGGCCATGTGGTGGCGCAATTTGATCTGGGGGTTTGTTATTCCCATGGGCTCGGCGTACCCAAAGATAAAAAAGAAGCACTGAAGTGGTTTCGTTTGGCCGCAGATCGAGGTGATGTTCATGCGCAGGCGATGCTCGCCAAGTTATACCTCACTGGAAACATGGTTGAGGCAGATGAAAAAAAGGCGTTGCACTGGTTTAAGAGAGCTGCAGACAATGGTCACGCAATGTCTCAGTATGATCTGGGCACGTGTTACATCAATGGTATAGCCGATTCTGCTAACCATCAGCAGGCAATGACGTGGTTTCGTAAGGCTGCACAACAGGGGCATGTGTCCTCACAATTAAATTTCGGTTTAGGGTGTGCATTTGGCCTGGGGGTAAAAAAAGATCTGTATCAGGCGGTTTACTGGCTCCGTATGGCTGCAGATCAGGACAGTGCAGCAGCGCAATATAATCTTGGACGCATGTATGAGCATGGCCTGGGTATTGATAAAGATGAAGATGAAGCTATTCGCTGGTACCGACAGGCTGCAGATCGGGGTAACAGCCGGGCTCAAACCAATCTGGCATTGCGCTATGCACATGGCAGAGGACTCCCTGTGCACAAACGACGTGCCGCCAAGTGGATGCAACGGGCAGCTGATCAGGGAAACGCCAGGGCGCAATATAATCTTGGTGTGATGCGACAGAATGGCTGGGTCGACGGGGACGAACCCAATCTTGAAGAAGCGCGAAAGCTATTTGCATCATCCGCCTCTCAGGGTTATGTCCGTGCGGTGCGGGCTGTTGAGACGCTCAAGACACAAGCAATCGCCTGAACTGTTCTGCCGCCGGGCCGGCGGTACGCTGGCTGACAACGGGCTTGGCAGGCAGCGATATTGGCGGATATGAACGCCACTCATTGCCCGGACCGGGTTTTCAAAGCAACGTGACGCTTTAGGATTCAGCGCAGTATTTTCCGTACCCGCCCCCCGATTTATCTGCATTGGGAAAATTGAAAATAGCGCCGCTGACAAGTGTCTGTTTATTATTGTTTTTTTATCTGAAAGCCTTTCCCGGAGTCGTGGCTGGCCTGGCGGTTATTCACGTTATTAGTTTGCTTGTAAATGATGTTTGTCGAATGATTCCATTTTTATTCAGCACTGAAAGCAAATAACTGAATTCACGCGAGTGCAGCGATCACACTGCAAACTCATACAGGTTTTCGCAGTTCCAACGGGAGTTTGTGTACTCGTCTAATTGCGCATTATGCAACGTAATGTTAAATTTCGTGGCGCATGCAAATACAAAAGCAATAGTCTCAAAACAGGCGATTTTTGTTGTCTGGTTTCAATATTTATTTTTAAAGGTATTAACGTGGCAAAATCAGTTGGTCGAGTAAAGTGGTTTGATAACGCCAAAGGGTACGGATTTATTCTCAACGAGAACGAAGAAGACGTATTTGTGCACTATCGAGCAATCATGGGTGAAGGCTATAAGTCTTTGAATGAAGGCGAAGAAGTGGAGTTTATTCAGACTCGCAGTGAGAAAGGATGGCAGGCAGCTGAGGTCGACAGACTTTCTGAAATGGCGTAAGCGGCACCACTCTTGCTACACGGCCGGGCCTCCTCCCGGCCGGCGCTACGAACCCAAGTTGCTTTATAATTATTCAAAAATTGCGATGTCGATGTTGGTAAAGCGGTGTAGACATCTAAACCTTTTTTTCCTCATATCGCTTATCACGTGTATTCCGGTAGGCATCAGCGCTGCAGATAATACCCCCTGGTACTCGCAAACCGTCGAATCGAAAAACGGCGTTTTTCTGGTGACGCTTGAGTCGACAGACAGTGAATTCGCGCTCAACGAATTCCGCAATTGGCAGCTGATACTGACAGACAAGGCAAGTGGAAAGCCTGTCTCCCCCGCGAGATTTACCATCGGCGGTGGCATGCCAATGCACGGCCATGGATTTCCGAGCCAGCCTCAGGTCACCAGCCACCTGGGAGAGGGAAAATATTCGATTGAAGGTGTTCGTTTTAATATGCTGGGAAAATGGCTATTTCAAATTGAAGTCGTTACCAGAACTGTCGCTGATTCAGTCGCTTTCGAAGTGATCGTAGATTTCTAAATTCGGTTACCTGACGGGTAAAAGGCCACTGCTTTGTTTGGCTTATCCACGTTTGCGCTGTACGCTGTTGTCGTTTGACCTGAGCCTGTATTTTGGCAAATTATACTGGCAGCAATCTGCTATTCAGTAACGATAAACTAGGCGTGTACCCGGATTCCTGGTACGCAGCTTCGGTTAACACCGGCAAGCCCAAAGCGAGTCTGACTGGCGCTCACAAGTGCGATGTTGCCATTATTGGTGCAGGCTTTACCGGTCTGTCCAGCGCGCTTCGACTCTGTGAACTTGGGTATCGTGTTTGTGTGGTTGAAGCACATCGCGCAGGGTGGGGTGCTTCCGGTCGTAACGGCGGGCAGTTGGGATCCGGCCAACGCGTTGAACAAGCGACATTGGAACAACGCTATGGCCAGAATCATGCGGCGCAGTTGTGGTCATTGGCGGAAGAATCAAAATCTCTGGTAAAACGCCTGATCGACCGGTTCAATATTGAGTGCGACTTGCAGCCCGGTATTATTAATGCCGATCATAAAACACGATTCAGTGCAGACACGCGCCACTATATAGATTTACTTAACAACCAGTATAACTATAGTGATATTCGCTACGTTGAAGGTGAAGAATTACACGCTCTTACCGGTACCATGCGATATCCCTCTGCTGCTGTCGACACCGGTGCCGGACATTTACACCCGCTCAAATATGCACTGGGTCTGGCAAAGGCTGTTGTTGAAAGCGGTGGTGAAATTTTTGAGAACACGGTGGTTGAGCGCGTAACTCACTGTGACAAAATATCTATTCACACTGCCCACGGCACACTTGAAGCCGACAGCCTGGTTTATGCCTGTAATGGTTACCTGGGTGGTCTGCAAAGCTCAGTAGCTGCCCGAGTGATGCCGATTAATAATTTTATTATTGCAACCAGCCCGCTCGGTGCATCAGACAATAGTGAGATACTGCCGGAAAACATGGCTGTTGCCGACTCTCGCTTTGTGGTGAATTATTTTCGTAAATCTCCCGATGGCAGGCTGCTGTTCGGTGGACGGGAGAGCTATGGTTATACATTCCCCGGTGATATTAAATCTTATGTGAGATCTGCGATGCTGGAGATATATCCGCAGCTTGCCTCTATTGATATTGATTATGGTTGGGGGGGGACGTTAGCGATTACCATGAATCGTATGCCTCATATTTCAGCACTTAAACCGAATGTCTATTCCTCGTCGGGCTATTCCGGACACGGTGTAGGTATGGCGACTTTGTCCGGTCGGTTGGTGGCCGATGCAATTGACGGTACGATGAAGAAATTTGATGTGCTTGCAAAAGTGAAGCACGCTAAGTTTCCAGGTGGTATCTCTCTGCGTTCACCGCTGATGAAGCTGGGAATGCTTTACTACTCACTCAGAGACAAGCTGTAAACACGAACTTCGCGTTTTGTTTCAGTTGTCGGTTATAAAACCCTAGAGGAGTTCAGACGGTGTTCATGACTTCGAGTTTGGCATAGGCCATGACGAGCCACTTGGGGCCCACTTCTTCAAAATTAATGTAGACACGAGCATGAGCTCCCTGTCCTTCGTAATCGGTCACTATGCCTTCACCGAATTTTGCATGCATCACACGCTGACCAATAGACAGTCCGGTGGTATTGTCTTCCCGAATTGTCTGGCGACGGGGTGTATGAGCCACCGGTTTGGACACATTCATCCGGGGCCTGATTTCCATTAGTAAATCGCTCGGAATCTCATCGATAAACCGTGAGGTGGTATTAAAGTGATCCCGTCCGTAAAGCCTGCGGTGTTCTGCCATGCTCAGAAACAGGCGTTGGCGGGCACGGGTGACACCGACGTAGCACAAGCGCCGTTCTTCCTCAATGCCGCCTTCTTCGATTGATCTTTGGCTGGGGAATAATCCCTGCTCTAAGCCTGTGATAAATACCAAAGGGAACTCAAGTCCCTTGGCCGAATGCAACGTCATCAGCTGAACACAGTCGTCGAACTCGCTGCCCTGCTGTTCACCTGCTTCCAGTGCCGCGTTGGCCAGAAAAGTATCGAGCTCTGAAAGCTCACCGGCATCCTGCGGTGCTTCAATCGGCATACTGGCAGCGCCTACCAACTCGTTCAGGTTCTCTACGCGTGCCTGCCCTTTTTCGGTCCGGTCTTTTTCGTAGTGCTCAAGTAGACCGGTTTCCTTAATCACATGTTCTACCAGTTTTTCCAGCGACATATCCTGAGTGTCGGCACGCATCTGGATGATCATTTTCATGAAGTTGCCTACTGCAGTGGACGCCCGTCCTTTTAATCCGTTGACACTCAGTATCTCTGCGCAGGCGTGCCATAGTGATACGCCTGCGTCGCGAGCGACTTCGCGGATTTGAGAGACGGTTTTGTCACCAATGCCTCTTGGCGGCTGGTTAACCACGCGTTCGAAAGAGATATCGTCTTCCGGCAGGCTGAGCAAGCGAAGGTACGCCAGCGCATCTTTCACTTCCATCCGTTCGAAGAAGCGAAGCCCTCCGTATACGCGATACACAATACCGTTGCGGAACATCTCCTCTTCCAGAACCCGCGACTGGGCATTGGATCGGTAAAGCACCGCGATCTCTGATCGAAGGCCGCCGCTGGTAATATGTTCCATGATCCGTTCGGCCACAAAGCGCGCTTCATCACCCTCGTTGTAGGCACTGTAGAATGTGATGGGTTCTCCGTCGCCGATGTCGGTCCACAGATTTTTGCCGAGTCTGTTGCTGTTGTTCTCTATCAGCGCATTGGCTGCATTAAGTATGGTGCTGGTTGATCGGTAGTTCTGTTCCAGTCTGATTGTTCTGGTGTCAGGGAAATCGTCACTGAAGTTAAGAATATTTTCTACCTTTGCCCCGCGCCAGCCGTAAATAGACTGATCATCATCACCGACCGCAAAGACATAGCCGCTGTCGCCGGCTAACAGTCGCAGCCAGGCATACTGAATGGTGTTGGTATCCTGAAATTCATCTACCAGAATATGCTGGAAACGCTGGCGGTAGTGGTTGAGCAGCGCCTCGTTGTTGCGAAGTGTTTCAAGCGCGCGCAACAATAGCTCTGCAAAATCGACGGCCCCGGCCAGTTCGCAGGCATTCTCATAGGCTTTATAAATGGCGATCAGTTGTTGTTCGTTCGGGTCACCTTCATCGCGAATGTGGTCTGCCCTGAGTCCGTCATCTTTTTTATTATTGATGTACCACATGGCCGTGCGCGGCGGCCAGTGGGATTCGTCGAGTCCCATTGCCCTAATGGTTCTTTGCACCATTCTTTTCTGATCTTCTGAATCCAGGATCTGAAAACCCTGCGGCAGACCGGCCTCCTTCCAGTGCATGCGAAGGAAACGGTGTGACAACCCGTGGAAAGTGCCGACCCACATAGGTGCAACTGACAGACCGAGTAGCTGCTCTACGCGAGAGCGCATTTCGCCCGCCGCCTTGTTGGTGAAGGTCACCGCCAGAATGCCATGAGGCGATACGCCAATGACCTGATTCAACCATGCAATTCTATGGGTCAGTACACGGGTTTTTCCGCTACCGGCCCCTGCCTGGATCAATAAGGGAGCGTTATCTGCTGTGACGGCTTCGCGTTGCCTCTCGTTGAGAGGATCTAATATATGTGAGACATCCATAGGCTCATTCTACCAGAGTCCCGCCGTTGACAGACGGTGTAAACCGTCTTGAAAATTAAGCACCGGGAGGTTCCGTCGCCGCTAACGCGTGAACGGACTATTTAATCAGTGTCTCGAGCTGTACTGCTGCTTTTAGCGTGGTCGACAAGTTCATGACAATCGCCAGTGCGTCGGTCTCCGGATTAACGCTGATCAGTTTTACCACCGGCGCTGAAGGGCTGATTTGTAACCCCGAAGTATTTGAGCTGTCCGATAATGCCCTTACCACTGAGTTCTCCAGCCTCGTGAGATGAGGCTTGAGGTCGATGACACTGTTTTTTCTTAAAGCGTCGAGAATCCGGTTGTGCAGAGTCGCCGAAACTACGTTAAACACGGTGCTATTGACTATACGAGTGTAGTTAATGTCGTCAAATGAGAGAGTATTGGATTGAGGTCGGGCGGAGGGGGTTGTGGTAATGAAGAACTCGCCTCGCAGAGGAAGAAATCTCGACATTGCCGTGTTGCTGAATTGCACCGCAAATACCAGCTTCGTGCCGGCCGGGTAGACTTCGACCGAGGTTATTTTGAACTTTTGCGTGTTATCCGGGGTTTCGGAGAGTCGCCTTAACAACAAATGATTGATGTCCTCATAGGGCAGCTTCAACAGTAAATTGAAATCTACCGTCCCCGGACCTGCGATCGGATCAGTTAAGTCGGGTAATGGCAAAGCGTTGCCCGGAGATAGTGGTGTGACCACTTCTGTAGTTGTGCTGATCTCTATGGAAATCTGAAGTGCATCCTGCAACGCTTTACTGTCCCCGATATGAGCGGATTGCGGAGATATTGCCACGTAGGCGGGTGACCGTGTGCCGAGCTTCAATGGTAAGTGATGTGTTTTCCATTGCCGCTTGACTGAGTCGCGGAATTCTCCGCAGTCTATGGCCTCCGTCAGTTGTTTTTCGAGTTTCGCTTTTCTTTTGTTGAGTGCTTTATCCGCTGCTTTTCTCAGGTTGATAGATAGATCGCCGGCAATGCGAATTTCCGGTTCATCGATCCATGAGAATTCGAGTGTGTTATTCAGTACCGGGCACCAGTTCCTGAGCATTTGCGTCTTAACATTTGCGTAAAGTAAAAGGCCGGCTGAAATGTCTTTGCTGCTCAGGCCAAGTAGTCTGGCACTTTTGCCGTTTACACCAACGGTACCTTCGAGAGACAAAGGTATGCCGAGTCTGACATAGCTGTCTTGTCTATCGATAGTAATAGCACCGGTTTGTGTGATTGTGTATTGCCAGGTAACGGTGGCGCACACGTTATTAAACAATATCTTTTTGCAGGTTTGTTTTTCACCTTGCCCTGATTGCGGGCGATCCAATGTCTGTTGCAGAGCGTTGCGGATGACCGTGTAGGGGATCTGCAGGTCGAGTCCAAGCGTGCCCGGTTGTGGGGGAAGTTGCACGTCGGATGAAAATCTGTCCGGTCGTTCAGAAAGCTGTACATAGCGCGTTTTCGAGTCACTGAACATCCAATACATCGACGCAAGCAATAGCGTACAGCCGAATAGGGCAGCGGCAATCAAACGCGGTTTCATGCAGTTGCTGTAAATAGAATGGGTTGCCTGTAAAACCGTAAGTATACGGCTGTTTTTATTGACATCAATAATCCGGAAAAGTGGCGGTTAACAGTGATTCATTGCCGGTAACGATTGTTTACACAGAATAAACCTGCATTAGGCGGTTCTTCGGAAAGGTCGCCGGGAATATGGAACGCGTAGTGCGTAGCGCCGGCGACGCTTAAGTCTCCAGTTTATGTCATCGGACGCTCAAGCACAGGCAGTAAGTGACCGGTCGATCCAGTGCGTGCGCGCTGTGGTCGCCGGAAACATTCAACTAATGCACAAGAGTAAACAGGATTAAACAATGAAGAAAAACCTCTTAAAGCTGGCAGTGCTTGGTGCACTGGCCGGATCAGCCGGACTTGCACATGCCATGCAGGATCTGACTTCCGTGTTACCCAATGCACAGCCGGGAGAATGCTACGCAAAGGTAGTCATTCCAGCGAAATATAAAACTCAGACTTCAACGGTTGTCGTCAAAGAGGCGAGCGAATCGGTCAAAATTATCCCTGCACGATATGAGTGGACTGAAGAGCGGATTATGGTGAGTGAAGCTGGCTCGCAGCTTAAGGTGCTGCCTGCGGAATATGGTACTGAAACTGAAACCTATCAGGTGTCAGCGGCATCTGATCAATGGGTGATGGGATCTGTGAGCAGTAATGTTGCGGTCAACCCGGCGATGCTGTCTATGGCAAAAGCCGGTGGTGCCGATCTCGACAGTGCGCAACCCGGGCAGTGTTTTGATGAGCATTATAAAGCTGCGACGTATCGAACGGTTACCGAGCGTGTGCTTGTTTCCGAGGCGTCGGAAGAAATCAAGCTGATCCCGGCAAAGTATGAGTGGATCGAGCAGCGGGTAATGGTATCGCCCGCATCTAAGAAGCTTGTTGAGGTTCCGGCAGTTTTTGAAACTGTCACCGAACGGGTCAAGGTGGAAGATGCCAAGACCATGTGGAAGAAGGGCCGTGGCAGTATCGAAAAAATTGATAACGCCAGTGGTGAGATCATGTGTCTTGTTGAGGTGCCTGCAGTTTATAAATCTCTGGATAAGCGGGTTTTGAAAGCGGCAGCACAAACAAGAGTGGTTGAAGAGCCGGCAAAATACGAAACCATCCGTGTGCGTAAACTGGTCAGTGATGCCACTGAACAGAGAGTGGTCATCCCGGCCAAGTACAAAGAGGTGACCAAGCGGGTGATGGCGTCGGATGCCAGCCATATGTGGCATGAATCATCAGGCAGCGGTTTACATTTCGGCAAACACACTGGTAATAAAATCTGTCTGCAGGCCACCCCGGCAAAAATGGCTTCGGTCACTAAAAAAGTGATTAAGACACCAGCCTCAGTCAAGCGCGTAGAAATACCGGCGAAATATGAAACGAAACGGGTACGCCGTCTGGTAAGTGAGGCGCAGGAAGTTCGCACTGCAATTCCAGCTCAAACCAAAACTGTCAGTAAAAGGATTAAAGTGTCTGATCCGAGAATGGAATGGCGTCCGATTCTGTGTGAAACCAATATGACAGATGACATGGTTCAGCGGGTACAAAGTGCGCTGCGATCTGCCGGCTATTCTCCGGGACCGATTGATGGGGTTCTGGGAAGTCAGACCATGACTGCCGTCGAACGCTTTCAAAATGCCAGAGGTCTGGCAACCGGCGGACTGACTTACGATACGCTGGATAAGCTGGGCGTCGATATCGCACGATAATTTTATTTTTAGTATTTGTTTATAAAAAGGGCTGCATTGCAGCCCTTTTTTTGTTCGATTGAATTAAATAAGTCTACTGGCACGACCACTGCTATCCACGGGGATACGTTGCGCTTAGCAACTCGGACGCAGAGATTGATTATCATGAAAGATTTGCCGTCGCCCGCCCGGAAGATGTTCTTTCGCGAAGCGTCGATACGTTCGTTCGTCATAGTTTTGGCTCTGTTCTGGACGTCAGCAGCCTCTTCAGATCCATCCGGCGAACCGTTTCAATACGGTCCCTATTTCAATTCTGACAATGAATTCTCATCGGACGCTCCGGGTGAACAGGAAACCGATCCGCTGAGAACACTGATGCATTCGATTGTGTCGATCAGTGTCGGTGTGCTCGACGATGCCCGTACCGCCAGGACGTTCGGAAAATCCCGCAAGGGAACCGGAGTTGTAATCGATACATCCGGTTTGATTGTGACCACAGGGGACCTGGTCGCCGAGGCAAAAGAACTGTCAGTAACCTTTCACTCCGGCGAGCAAAGCAGCGCCAAACTGGTGGCTTATGATTATCATACCGGACTGGGGTTGATCAGAGCGGACACAACATCACCGACTATAGCGATCAAGTTAGGTGATTCCAGCGCTATGAAGGTGGACGATATAGCGATGATCATCCCTTCAAGTGGTGAGCAGGATGCGGTAGCGGTGAAAATAGGAAAAATTGATAACTATTCCGGTGGCTGGGAATATCTTATCGAGAGCGCGTTCCATACTTATCCGCCAAGTACTTTATTCAGCGGTGCTGCTCTGGTATCTGAAAATGCTGAACTGTTAGGCATCGGATCGCTGGTGAGTATCGACATCGACATCGATCCAAAGATCAGAGTGCCTGGAAATATTTTCATCCCGGTACATACACTCACTTCAGTCATGGGCAGTCTTCTGGTGGACGGACGTTCGGACAATCCCAGAAAGCCGTGGATTGGCGTTGATGTTAAAAAAACTAAAAGGGGCCTTGCGGTTAGTGCGGTCACACAGGATGCGCCCGCTCACAAAGCAGGGCTGCGAAGCGGGGATATACTTGCCGCTGTGAACAAGAAAAAGGTAGACAGTCAGTCAGGGTTTTTCGAGATGCTTTGGAAAAACCATGAGCCGGGTGATGCAGTGAGTATTATGATTCTGCGTGGGTCTGAATACCAAACTTTTGTGGTAGACGCCGCCGATTACTATGACTGGCTGCAGAAACCGCTTTCGGCAACCCAATTTACAGAACTCGTTGAGTAGGTGGTTATATGAGACTTACCACTCAACCTTATAGCTTTCTGTGATGCTGTTCTTTTCTCTCAGTATCATATTAACGGCAGTACTTGCGTCACTGTTGTTCCACCAGTTGGCAAAAACGCTGATTGCAGACGCTGGTCTGCGACGACTGTGGTATGCATTTGTGGGGCTCATTGCGCTCGTTGCATTTAGTCAGTTGATTTACCTTTTTCTAATGAAGGACGACGGCTTTGTTGTGGGGTTGTTTGCCACTATAAACATGCTGATGATGCTGGGTACCGGTGTGCTGCTGTTTAAAACAATCGGGTATATGCGAGAGTTAAACAGTATTAATGGTATTAAAATCGTTGATGAGGCGACCGGCGCTTATAACCAGACTTATCTTGAGCAGAGGCTCGGCAACGAAGTCGCGCGTTGTCATAGATACGGTTCTCCCTTATCCGTAGTATCACTGAGTGTTACTGGATTTCCTGCGCTACAGGAAGAATACGGTCATCAGGCAGGTATCGTTGCACTGAAAAAGATATTCGGCCGGCTCGAGGCATTACTGCGGGAAACCGATATTATCACCAGCCAGGGTAACGGCAGATTCGTTTTGATATTACCTGATACCCCTGAAAGTAGTGTTGACGGGCTCATTATTCGTTTGCACGGTGCGCTGGATGGTTTGGAAGTGATCAGCGGTGCGAAGAAAGAAAGATCCGTATACATAAATGTAAAATTTGGCAAGAGCCATTGCAGCCTGCAAACCGATAGCAGTGAAGAGCTTGTAAGCCGTGCTGTACTGCGGGAGCAAGCCGTTCAGACAGGGCTGCAGGCGGTGGCCTGAGTCATGGTGTAATTACCTCTCCGACGGCCAGATGTTACAGAGAGTAAATTTCTGTTGGCCAACTGTTACAATAAGTGATATATAAAACAACGTTACAACCCAGCATAAGGGGTGGTTTGCGATGTTACACTTAACAGCGCTTTTTAGTTGCTGAAGCTGGCATCTGACCAAAGATACAGCCAAAGCGTTTACAGCGAACATCAGGAGAGACAATGAAAGCGATATTGAAAAAAAGTGCTGCGGCTGAACCATTCAGTTTTTCGTTTGTTAACGACGAAGGCAAGATGGTACTTCGGAGTGAAAATTACAAAGCTAAAGACAGTGCGTCAAAAGGTATAAATTCCGTTAAGAAAAACTGTACCGAAGATAAGCGATATATTTTGAAAGAATCTTCAAATGGTATGTTCTTCTTCAATGTGAAGTCGGCCAATGGTCAGGTTGTGGCAACCAGTGCCATGTACCCCAGTGAGCAAGATCGGACTGACGCAATTAATATGGTTAAAGCGCAAGTGCCTGCTTGTGAAGTTGAAGAACAGCTCGGCGGTTAGGCAAGAGCTTGAAGGCATTGACGCACTTTATGACGGCGGCAGTAATTGCCGCCTTTTTGTTTTCGTGTGCAGCACCTATCCCGGATCTGCGTCCACCCCCGGAACGCAAGACAAAGATCCCTGTAACCGACATACCTGTTGATGCAGTCAGTATGCTTAAAGCGCATAACGCAATTCGACAGCAACTCGGTGTGGAGAATCTGAAGTGGTCGGTGCAAATGCAGGCCTACGCAACGGAGTGGGCGGTATTCTTAAGCGAAGAAGCTGGCTGCCAGTTGCGCACTCGCGGATCGATCGGACTCCCCTTGCATCGTAATGGGCTGGGCGAAAATCTTTTCTATCGCGAAGCACAGACAGGCGGTGATAACATCGGGCAACCAGCTGCGGTGAATGAAAGCGATGTTGTCGCAGCATGGGCGTCTGAAGCAGAGTTCTACAACTATACTGCTAATACATGTGCCGCTGGTAAACGTTGTGACAGCTACACGCAAGCTGTGTGGTCAGATTCCGTCGTGGTAGGCTGTGGTGCCGCGAGCTGTGGAAACAAAGATCAAATATGGGTTTGCAACTACGATCCGCCGGGCAATTTTGCTTTGCAACGCCCGTATTAAAAAGCCGGATAGTTGATCGTTAAGTAGCGTTCGAGAAACGACGTATGCTGTATATCAAACCCTAAGCAGTTTCCTGATGTTGGCAAAAGCTAGAATATAATCAGATAGGGGATCAATTCACTGGAAGTGCTAAGTAACCAGCTGAAAATAGGAAGTCCCGCAATACTAAGTAGAATCAGCCCAAGAAATAGAAAATGTCCGTATCTGCGGTTCAGATCAAGGTAGGGTATTGCCACATTCTGTGGCAGCAGATAGGCAAGAATATAGTGCCCATCGAGTGGTCCTAGCGGTATCAGGTTAAATAGCATTAATAATAGATTGATCAGGGCCAGATACTGGAAAAACGTCTGAGGGCCCGGCGAGTTGAACCAGGGGTTGCCTGTCGACGCACCGTAGACATAGATATTGATGGTAATAAATGCCAGTAACAGATTCATTACCGGTCCTGCCAGCGCAATCAGTGGCATGGCATATTTAGAGTTGAAATTTCTCGGGTCCGTAGGCACCGGTTTGGCGTAGCCAAATCCGACTAATACCACCATTAGCAATCCCATCGGATCGATGTGAGCCAACGGGTTGATATTCAAGCGTCCAAGGCGCTGTGCTGTATCGTCACCGAAGTACTTTGCCGAGGCTGCATGGCCGAATTCGTGGAATGTCAGTGAGATTATCAATGCAATGATAATCAGAATAAAAAGGGCGTATTGTCCGTTAAACAGCAGAGTAATCATTCAGGCGTTCGTCGCTCGGTGGGAGTGCCGTATTAAGCTTAGGCACGTATGTTATAGCATCACAGTAAAGGCTCTGTTTAGCAATCTGCCGTTATTAAGGCAGAGACCATCCGATGCATTATTACCATCGTCATGGGTTTGACTCGAAAAACGGCAATTAATCCCGGCTATCCGGGGCGGCTATATTGTATGGGGGTGTTGGCAGTGATTCGCACATCATTTCTTTTGAACGATTCTGCTTTCCCGGCTTTGGTCGTGTTTACCGGTCTGGCCATCGAAGTGTCCATTGACAGTAAA
>JAHDHK010000024.1:13800-15649 GCA_020631335.1 Chromatiales bacterium | reverse complement strand
CCCGGCTTTGGTCGTGTTTACCGGTCTGGCCATCGAAGTGTCCATTGACAGTAAAAAAAAGCTCAGTGTTTCATACCCCATGTATCAGCTTGCCTGACGGTGCAAACCACCGGGCAGCGACGGGCTGGCTGGTTGTGCTTGTCTGTTTGTCCGGTTGTATATGATTTCACTGCCGGCTTTGAGTTGACACAGCCAGCCGAACATAAAGCGCTTTATGAAAATCTGAAATCGTTGAACTCTTCACGTAACTTAAGTTTGTTTAATTTTCCTGTTGCGCCATGGGGGAGTTCGTCAATGAATACTACGTCGTCCGGTACCTGCCATTTTGCGACGTGTTGTGAAATGTACTGCAACAAGGTTTCTTTGTTTACATCGCTTCCCTGGTTTTTGACCGCAACTACAAGTGGACGTTCATCCCATTTGGGGTGCGGCATTGCAATGACAGCGGCCTCGGCTATATCCGGATGCCCGACCGCAATGTTTTCAAGCTCGATAGAGCTGATCCATTCACCGCCTGATTTGATCACATCTTTGGTTCTGTCGGTGATCATCATGTAGCCATCGGGATCTATGGTAGCGACGTCTCCGGTGTCAAACCAGCCGTCTTTGGCAACTGAGTCGCTTTGCTCCTCTCCGAAGTAGCCGGAAGTAACCCAGTGTCCTTTGGCCTGCAATTTTCCGAAAGCCTCTCCATCGTGCGGCAGAACCTGGTTGTTGTCATCGACTATTCTGATATCGATGCCGAATACCGATTTGCCCTGTTTGAGTTTAATCGGCATTTGTTCTTCGTAATCTAACTCCTGCAGGTGCGGCATCAGAAAATTCAGTGTGCCTAGCGGGCTGGTTTCAGTCATACCCCAGGCATGAATCACTTGAACGTCATATTCCTGTTCAAACGACCGGATCATTGCCTCCGGAACGGCGGACCCGCCGATCACGACACGTTTCATGTGAGGCAACTTGTTTCCGCTTTCGTGCAGGAACCCGGTTAACATCATCCATACGGTGGGTACCGCCAGTGAAAGCGTGCATTTTTCGCTGTCGAGTAGTTCGTGCAAAGAAGCGCCGTCCATCATTGGACCCGGTAACACGAGTTTGCAGCCGTTCATTGGAGCCGCATAGCTTACGCCCCAGGAGTTGACGTGAAACTGTGGAACCACCAGCAGTATGGAATCGTTGCCGGACAAGCTCAGGCCATTGGGTATAGAACTACCGAGTGCGTGAATTAGCGTAGAGCGATGGGAATACACCACGCCTTTCGGATTGCCGGTCGTGCCGGAGGTGTAACAGATACTGGAGGCAGCGTTTTCGTCGAACACAGGCCATTCAAACGTGTCATTTTCGGCCTCGAGCAATTCTTCATAACAGATAACATTGGGCAGCGATGTTTCAGGCATATGCGCCCGGTCCGTGAGAATGATGTACTTCTCTACGTCCGGGAGTTCACTCACCAGCCCCTCCAGTAACGGTACAAAGGTCAGGTCGAGAAACACGATTTTGTCGCCGGCGTGATTGATCACATAAGCGAGTTGTTCTGCGAAAAGTCTGGGGTTGACCGTATGCAGCACAGCGCCCGACCCGGATACGCCAAAGTAGAGTTCCATGTGGCGGTAACCGTTCCACGCCAGTGTGGCTACCCGGTCGCCTTGTTCAATTCCAAGAGAGCTCAATGCGTTGGCGACACGTCTCGCTCTTGCACCCATGTCTTTGTAGGTATAGCGATGAACAGGGCCTTCGACGGTGCGTGACACCACTTCAACTTTTGGAAACCATCTTTCAGCAAACTCAATGATGCTTGAAATCATCAGTGGCTGCTGTTGCATTAGACCTTTGAACATATCCCGTCCTC
>JAHDHK010000024.1:0-13790 GCA_020631335.1 Chromatiales bacterium | reverse complement strand
AGAATTAAAGAATCAGGTGCTTTTAGTCAATGTGGGGCGGAAAAAGAAAAGGCCGGCGATGAAGAGAATCATCGCCGGCCTCTTTTGCCGGGACAGTTTGCCCCATTCGTCGGATTGTCAGCCTTTGCGGCTGAGGATGGTCAGCCCTTTGAGCAGGTTCAGTGCTTCGTTGAGCTGGTAATCGTCTTCTGCCAGTGTCGATGAAGACTCTGTCTCTTCAGGTTTGGCAGAATCCGCATCGTCAGGGTTGCTCAGGTGGCCGGACAGGCTCGATTCAGTGATCGGCTCGATGCCTGACTCTTCGCGCTTTGTCAGTCTCAGGTTTCCAGTCACGATATCCGGTTCGATTCCCTCGGCCTGAATAGATCGACCGGATGGTGTGTAATAGCGCGCGGTGGTCAGTTTAACTGCGCCGCCGTTGGCCAGATTCTGAATGGTTTGTACCGAACCTTTGCCGAATGTCTTGTTACCCATTACCACGCCGCGTCCGTGGTCCTGCATTGCACCTGCGACGATTTCAGATGCCGATGCCGAGCCGCCATTGACCAGCACAACCAGCGGGGCTCCCGACAGCGCATCGCCCTGAGAGGCTGAATAGCGCAGGCGTGAGTCTTCTTCTCGTCCATCGGTATACACTATCAGACCGTCGTGCAGGAATGCGTCGGATACACCCACCGCAGCTGAGAGTACGCCGCCGGGGTTGTTGCGCAGGTCAAGCACCAGGCCCTTGATGTCGCCATGCTCTTCTTTCATTTCATCGATGGCCTTGAGCATGTCGGCGGTCGTTTTGGTTTGAAAATGGGAAATCCGGACGTATCCGAAACCATCTTCCAGAATCCGTGTTTTTACGCTGGTGACCTGAATAATCGCCCGGGTAATGGTGATTTTAAGCGGCTTGTCTTCGCCTTCCCTGACGACGGTCAGTTCAATATCACTGCCGGGCTTGCCGCGCATTAATTTCACAGCATCATTCAGCGCGAGTCCCTTGACCGGTTTATCATCCAGCCGGATGATCAGATCGCCGGTTTTCATGCCGGCTCGCTGTGCCGGGGTGTCGTCGATGGGTGACACCACCTTAACAAAGCCGTCTTCCATGCCGACCTCGATTCCCAGACCGCCGAATTCGCCGGATGTACCTATGCGTAATTCATCGAATTGTTCGGTATTCAGGTAGCTTGAGTGCGGGTCGAGACCACTCAGCATACCGCGAATTGCATGCTCCAGCAGCACTTCGTCGGAAACATCTTCCACATAGTTTCGTTTGATACGGGCGAATACATCCGAGAACGTACGCAATTGCTCGAGCGGCAGTACATCGGCGGAGTTGTCCCTCGCACCCACCACACCGTGCCCCATTGCCAGGGTGATGCCCAGTACGGTACCGGCGGCAATGAGCGTGAGTTGTTTTGACCGCTTTGTCATTAATTACTCCAAAACCCCGTCAGGGTATTGTTGGACTGTTCCCTAATTGTATCATTCTGAATCATTAAAGCTGCGTCTAGGATTCAGGATCCATAGAAAAACTGTGTGATTCCAGCCAATCTGCCGGATTCAGCGTGTCGGCATCCTGTCTGATTTCGAAATACAAGCCCGGTTTTTGACTACCGGTCGTTGTTCCTACTGTACCGATGGTGTCACCCGCTAATAACACCTGCCCTGGCTCAACAATTAGAAAATCGGTCATTCCATACAGGCTCATAAAGCCTTCGCCGTGATCGACAATGGCGACATTACCGAGTCCCTGCATGTGGTCGGCGAATACGACTTTGCCATCGAATACGGCTGTGACTTCCTGGCCCATCGGGGCATTGATGACAATACCTTCCCACTTGAGTAACCCTTTGGCCTTGGGTTCTGCAAAGGTGTGCCTGAGATGGCCCGAAGTGGGTGCCGGCAAATGCCCGCGAGCATTAAAAAACCTGGCTTGCCCGGGATCGGCGATGATCGCATCAAGCCGGTTTTGAAGCTGGCTGAAGCGATCCTGCTTCTGCACAACGTCGGTGCTTAAGCTGACAAAGCGAGTCTCGAGGTTTTTTCTTTTCTGTTCAAGGTGCCGGCGCTTTGTGTGGAGTTTATCCACAGACACTTCGATGCTGTTTATGGAGTTCACCAGTAGCTCTCTGGTGCTGACCAGTTCCCGCTTCTGCAGCATCAACTCCGCCAGCACGCCTTTGGCCTTGAATCGCTGATACTCTTTAACTGCCCGCTGCCGCCTTTTTTGCGGTGATTTACCCAATGCATCTTCTAACAATGTGGGTGAAGGCAGGTTATTCAATTGGTTGGATATAAAATGCAATGTTTTATCAGTGTCGGCGATTTCCTGCTCAACCCGTTCAATCCTGCTATCCATGCCGGCGATACCTTCCCGCAACGTCGGTTCCCGATCGATGACCGTGCGGACCTGGGCTTCCAATCCGGAAAGCTGATGTCCAATGTCATCCATACGTGAAATGATTGCTGTCCGGTGTTCCTTTGCGGCGTTGAGCTCTCTCGAAAGTATCTCCAGATTTTCCTGGTAACCAGTTAACAAAGTCTCTGGTAAATCAGTTGTTTCTGAGATGTTTGCAGCCGCGGTCAGATAAGCCGGACAGGCAAGAGACAATGCAAGCGTAAGTTGTAAAAGACGTTTGAACATACTAAATCGCTGACCGGAAAGTGGCAGAGTTATGGCAGCAGCAAAGGCTGCACTCCCTTTTTCTGTCTGATCCAGTTGATAGACGTGTGAATTGACGGAATCGATACCAGTTTTTTTTCAAGTTTTTTCTTTCCCGGAAAGTCAGCGGTAAAAAGCCCGAGAAATATCGTCAGCAACCCTTGCCCGGGTAGAACCAGCATTAACAGGCCTGCCAGTACCAGCAATAGCGCGAGAGTGTTTCTCAAACCCCAGGTTAGAGAATAGTGGATCCGGGCAATTTTGGTACCTGAGGCTCGCGGTCGCTCCGGTTGAATGAAATAGTCCACTGGAATTCTGGCTAAAAGCACTGGTACCAAAGCAAGGCTGAGCAGAAAGAGTCCGGCAGAAAGCCATCCGATCCATACGAGATAGGCAGGCAACCCCGGAAACTGTTGCAAAAACTCACTCATTTGTTGTCGGCATACTCATCTCGACGCCATAGTGGTGGTCAGTCAATCCATGCGATCTCGCGTGCAGTCAGCCTGTTCAGTCTGGTGCTTTTCAGGCTGGATGCCATATAGGCGGAATAGGAGGAAGTCGGTATTCTGCCTGCCATAATTTCAGCGTATCTTTGCGGATGCAAAGGCGTGCGTGATGCGTTGGCGTAGCCGATCGGAAATATCGGCTGGCCGCCAAAGCCGTATTTATCAGTGGCGCCCACTGTGTGCAATATTTCGTGGGCAATCACAATATTATTTTGACTCGTCTGGGAATCCAGTGAAAAAGCGTGGACGACGCCGATCAACCCTTTTTGCAGGCCCACGGAGTGGGGTAACTGGGAGTCTTCCGAGCTGTAACTCACAAATACCCGCACGCGACGCAGGTTTGACTCACTGTCTGGCGTGTTTCGCCATACCCACCATCGAATCTTAAGACCCCACCAGACTATGGCGAGTATGCTTTCGTTTTCGGGCAGCAGTGGCGGGTGGCTTTTCACCTGTTCGCCCAGCCGTGTGCGCAGGGGTTGTGGCTGCCCCAGATCGAAGCGCTTCGCCTCCCGGCTCATCCATTGATCAATCTCGGCGAAATGATCATGCGTCAGTGACTGGATGTAGTTATGTGTCTCAAGGGTGCTGTCGCCGTTGATTGGATAGACAACTACATCAAGGGGTTCATGCCACAGGCGTGAGTAAACGCGCTGATGCATTGAGATGGCCAGGATTGTCAGCATCACGCAAAAAAGCGCTGTCGGACGGAGAAAGTTAAAACTCAGGAGCTTCAATGGCCGCTTACCCATGCCTGGTTTTTAGACCAGGTTCTAGTCTGTTGTGAGGGCGGTTAGCGGCAGCAATAGCCGTTTGCTTGATGCGTCGTCGGGAAGAACCCGGGGCACTACCGAGGAGCATGACCGGCGAGAGCAGGGTGGAGTCCGCAAGTATTAGATTACGGAAATTGCCGATTCAACAGCAAAATCCGCGCGACATTCCGGCATAGTCAATGTAAGATAATTCCTACAAGGAAGGCTGGTGCGCCACTGTATCGAGTCTCAGTGGGTGATTGGGAATGGTGTGATGCAGGAAAGATCTGCCAGATGTGAGTCCCTGATACCTACCGGTACAGACCGGCGTTTACTTCAACTAAAACAAGTATCGCTCAGTATCCGTGGAGATTACTAATGAAGCGAAAAGGGTCCGCAGAGCATGGAAAAATCAATAGGCACCGTCAAGTGGTTTGACAACGCCAAGGGGTATGGTTTCATCATTAATGACGCAGGGGAAGATGTTTTTGTTCACTATCGTTCGATAGAGGGCGAAGGCTACAAAACTCTTGCCGAGGGGCAGCAGGTTGAATATCTGCAAACCAAAAGCGAAAAAGGCTGGCAGGCAGCTGAAGTTACTCGTTTATCGCGGGAGGATGACTGACAGCAACAGCAATGACAGGTTAAGCGAATCTCAACTCACAAAGTTGCACGGTTCGCATTGTCGACGCTGACGCGTCGACAATGGTGGTAATCACCGGGCTATTCGCCCGGTTCGCCATCGCGCAAGACGGTTCAACTGGATTGCTTATCCAGTTCGCGAAGTTCCCGTCGCAGTATTTTGCCAACATTGGTTTTCGGCAATTCATCAACAAACGCAATCAGTTTCGGTCGTTTATAGCCGGTCAGGTTTTCTTTACAGAACGCCATCAGCTGTTCTTCGGTGAGTGATTCGTTCTTTTTTACCACATATATTTTCACGATCTCGCCTGAGTGGTCGTCGGCAACGCCTATTGCGCCCACTTCGAGTACGTCCGGATGTGCCTGCACCACGTTTTCTATTTCGTTGGGGTAGACGTTGAATCCGGAGACCAGAATCATGTCCTTGAGCCTGTCTACAATCGTGAAGTATCCGTGCTCATCCATGATGGCGATATCTCCGGTATGTAACCATTTATCCGCATCAATAACCTCTGCTGTGGCCTCTTCTCTTTGCCAGTAGCCCTTCATGACCTGTGGGCCGCGAATACAAAGCTCACCCCGTTCACCGACGGGCAAAGTGTTGCCGCTTTCGTCTTTGACACAACCCTCGGTTGAGGAGATCGGCAATCCGATAGCGCCATTGTAATCGGTAGCGGTGATCGGGTTGATGCAGGCGGCCGGGCTGGTTTCAGTCAACCCGTATGCCTCGATTAACGGACAGCCCGTTACTTTCTTCCATTCTGTTGCCACCGGTTCCTGCACCGCCATACCACCACCCAGTGTTATTCGCAGAGAAGAAAAATCGAGTTGGCTAAACCCATCGGTATTTAACAGTGCGTTGAAGAGTGTGTTTACACCGGTAAACGCCGTAAATTTATGCTTGCCCAGTTCTTTCACAAAGGCGGGTAAATCGCGGGGGTTGAGAATCAGTACATTGCGGGCACCAATCTTGGCGTACACCAGGCAGTTCGCGGTAAGTGCGAAAATATGGTAGAGCGGCAGCGCCGTGATGATGACTTCTTCGCCTTCACGGACTTCTACCGGTTTCAGCCATTCGTAGGCCTGCTGCATGTTTGCCACCATGTTGCCATGTGTGAGCATGGCGCCCTTGGCAACACCGGTGGTCCCTCCGGTGTATTGCAAAAAAGCGATATCGTCATGGTTTAGACCCTGCTCTTTGAATTGCTGCTTTGTTTTCCCCTGGCTAAGTACCTTACTAAATGAAATTGCGTCCGGGATGTTGTAAGGCGGTACCATTTTTTTAAGGTACTTGACTACCGAGTTCACGATGAGTGATTTGGGAAAACCCAGCATGTCACCGATTCGGGTCGTGATAATTACCTCTGGTGCTACCTTCGGCAGCACCTGCTCCAGCGTACCTGCAAAGTTCTCAACCAGAATAATACCTTTCGCACCTGAATCCTGAAGTTGATGCTCCAGCTCCCTCGCTGTATACAGCGGGTTGGTATTCACTACCGTCAAACCGGCTCTGAGAATGCCAAGTACCGCGATTGGATACTGCAGCAGATTCGGCATCATGATGGCGACCCGGTCGCCCTTTGAAAACTTACCCGTCGACTTAAGCCAGTTGCTCAGTGCCTGGGAGTAGTCGTCAAGCTCTCCGTAGGTTATCTCGGCCCCCATGCTGATGTAGGCCACATTGTCTCTGAATTTTTCGATGCTCTCTTCGAAGATCTCTACCACACTGTTGTATGCATCAATATCTGCAAACTCCGGCACGCCGGGTGGGTAACTGTTCAGCCAGGGTTTTTCTGTCATGTCATTAACCGTATTATTTGTTCAGTGTGGTGGCCTGTGCCGTTGCCCGGCGACTTCAATTCCTTTCAGATTCAGTTGCCAATATCCACATGCGATAATTCCCTTGGCATTAAAGCGGTGTTGCGACCCTACATGAGTATATCCAAAACCCTACACTTTTCCGTGTCAGATGATGTCAATATTGCTGCAAGTTCATACGGTTATGAGCAAAACCCTGTCGTAATCATGTTGCATGGGGCCGGGCAGACACGACATTCGTGGCATCGCAGTGCCCAAAGTATTGCTGCAGACGGCTTTTATGTCCTGACTCTGGATACCCGGGGACACGGTGAAAGTGACTGGTGCGCAGCCCGGGACTATGCAATTGATACCCTGATTGCGGACCTGCTCGGCATTGTTTCGCAACTCGACTGTCAGCCCGCGGTTGTCGGTGCTTCACTCGGCGGAATCACGGCATTACTCGCGCAGGGGGAGCGGACCGATCAGCTTTTTTCGCAACTGGTGCTGGTGGATATCACCCCCTCTATCGATATGCAGGGTGTTGCGAGGATTCTGGATTTCATGTCGCGTTTTAACGGCGGGTTCGGCACGCTCGAAGAAGCCGCAGAAGCCATCGCGCAGTTCAAGAATCGACCGGCCGGCAAAAACCGTCAGGGTTTATCAAAAAATCTTCGCCTTGGAGTTGACGGTCGCTATTACTGGCACTGGGATCCGGCACTACTGGATCATGTGCGTCATTTCGGCGCTGAACTCATGGAAAGGCAGCGGGCAGCAGCAAAGAAACTATCTTTACCGGTGCTGCTTGTGCACGGAAAAATGAGTGAAATAGTTTCAGATGAGGATGCCGGTGAGTTTCTGCATCTGGTGCCGCATGCCCGGTATGTTGACGTGGCACAGGCCGATCATATGGTAGCGACAGATTCCAATGATGCGTTCACAGACGCTGTGAGCGCGTTTCTGAATAACCGCTAGCACGCCTCACGACGTGCTGGATAACGCAGGATTGGATTATCGGCATATTACCGAAGCAAAGGTGAGTCACAGGTTGCCCAAGGCGGAGCTAACCGGCCGCGAATATTGGAAATCACAGCGGCAAAGCGTGTGCTGAGATCAGGCTGCACCGCAGCATTTTTTGAATTTCTTTCCGCTGCCGCAGACACACGGGTCGTTTCGTCCAACCTTGGGTGCATCTCTTCTGAACTGCTGTACTTTCGGCGCTTCTGCATCAACGAAATACCAGTCACCCTCGTGCCGGGCAAACAGACTCAACTCATGGTGGTTGATTAGTTTTCCATTGGCATCATTGAACTTCGCAATAAACTCTACGGTACCCTGCTCATCGTTTTCACCGCCCTCAGACGTATTGAGAATTTCCAGCGCAAGCCAGTCAGAATTCTCCGCCCACTCGCGGGTACTCTTGACATCAATTTCATGCCGATGTTCCGGGTGGTGGGTTGACTGGATGTAGTCGATATTGGCAAAGGTGTGTGCGGTGTATCTGGACCTTATCAGTGCGAGTGCTGTTTCGGGTTTCTTCTTTCCCTTCAGGTAGGGCGCACAGCAATCTGAAAACTTCATGCCTGAACAGCAGGGGCATTGGCTCATGGATTACTCTCCAAAAAAAAGTGCAAGTGTATTCGAATTTGTTATTACGGGTATGGCTGACTGCGGACGCTAGTGCACCAGTTCGTCATGATCGATATCCAGATGCATCGAAAGTAGCTTTTTGCCGAGAGTGCCTACCACGCCGTCGCGCCTGTTGTCGCCGGAGGTGCTGAACTCAAACCGATACCACCGGGCAATCTGCATGGATCCTCTGGCATTGCGCTGCAGCCGGATCTTACTCAGCGTGACAGTTTCATCGAGTAGTTGAACCTGGCATTGGGCACATGCCCGGCGAGCCAGAGCCACGGCAGTTTCACGGCTTTGAGCGCTGGTCCACCAAAACCAGCCAGCCGCAGCAATAATAAGTATAACGAGTATGTCCATTGGACCCCTGCGACGGCGAATAAGTACGCATGCGCTATTGTTGATCGCGTTTGACTACCTATATTCACACGACACTGATCCATCAGCATGGTGGTTGAAGTAAACTATGCAATCAATTTTTGTTCAAAAAGAGTACCCGTAGTGGACAAACAACAGCAAATTGAACTTGAAGCAGCCGCTTTCAGACGACTGGTAAGTCACCTGCAGACTCGCACCGATGTGCAAAACATCGACATGATGAACCTGGCCGGGTTCTGTCGGAACTGCCTGTCGAAATGGTACACCGAAGAGGCCGGCAAGCGTGACCTCGACCTCGAACTTGAAGACGTCCGCGAACAGGTTTACGGCATGCCTTACTCCGACTGGAAATCGAAGTATCAAACTGAAGCCACCGCTGAACAGAAAGAAAAATACAAGCAATCCCACGGTTGAGCCGCTGCCCGCCTGTATGACATCCGAGCAGGTTTTTAAGTGCTTTTCAGCGGAGGCCGGAAGCTGGCCGTGGCCGGACTCGGTGGTGTATTTTGGCGGCAGTGATTCGGATGTTTGCGCATCGCTGGCGAGTGTGGTGCCAGGCTTGCGGGTTTTGCCATTGAGCGAAAAGGCTGCAGTCGATATCTGCGGCAAAGTTCAGCAGCCGCAGACTCTGGTGCTCATTGAAGATCAATGGGCGGAGCGCGGAACGAGCCAGCGGCTGCTTGCCGCACTGCGCGACCGGGTCGGCAGCCGCCTGGTGTTATGGTCAGGTTGCCTGGCGTTGTCTGACGCGCTTGCGCTGGGTTTCAGACGTTACCCGGCGACGCAATCTATGTTTCTGTACGATCAGTTTGATTACAAGCGCAGACCTGACTGGTTCAACGCCGATCATTTCGCCAATCCGGAGCAATGGGACTCATTTCATTGAGGAGAGTCTCGAGGTTGCGGCTTCAGTTTAAGTCGAATGCCATGTGGTTTTGCGTTATTCTCACTCCTGCCTGCTGGCACAAAAATAGTGTGACTTCAGTACGAGCCCTGCCACACCCCGATAACAATTCATGATTCGCCGTATGAACTATCTGTTCCGGAATACATCAAGAACCAGGTCAAGCGCCGCTGTGGCCGTGTGTGGCAAACAACTGCCAGTAATCTATCCTTACCCGTAAACTGAAAAAAACCGTTGTGGAATACAAATAATGGCTAGCATGAAAATGTTGCGCGACTCGTCGATGCTCGATGGCGGCAACATCGTGTATCTGGAGCAACATTACGAAAACTACCTCCGCGATCCGAATTCCGTGCCGGAATCCTGGAGACGTTATTTTGATCAGTTGCCAATGGTGAATGGTCAGGCGCGCGATATTCCACACAGCGAGATCCGCGAACATTTCTACAATATAACCCGCAGTTCCGGCCCTCGTCGCAGTGCCGGGCCGGGCGCGCAGTCATCGGTAGCGCACGAACGCAAACAGATCCAGGTCGGTGCACTGATCGATGCGTATCGAACCCGCGGGCATCAGCTTGCCAATATCGATCCGCTCGGACGCATGCAGAAAATCGAAGTGAAAGAAGTTCAGCTGCATGAACACGGCTTATCTGGAGCTGACCTGCAGACCGAATTTCAAACCCCAACGCTCAACAGTATTGACGTCGCCCCGTTGTCCGAGATCGTCGCTCACCTCGAGAAAATCTACTGCAGCACGATTGGATACGAATACATGTATATCAATCATACAACGCAGAAAAAGTGGCTCCAGCAGCGCATCGAGAGCTATTGGGCCACGCCTGATTTAAGCGTTGACTCGCAAAAATGGCTGCTCGAAAGACTGACTGCAGCCGAGGGTCTGGAAAAGTATCTGCACTCGCGTTACGTAGGACAAAAGCGCTTTTCACTTGAGGGTGGAGAAAGCCTTATTGTGACGATGGGTTCTCTGGTACAGCGCGCCAGTGAGGCGGGCTGTAAAGAGATGGTCGTCGGTATGGCTCACCGCGGACGCCTGAATGTGCTGGTTAACGTGCTTGGAAAAAATCCGGCAGAACTGTTTTCAGAGTTCGAAGGCAAGCACGATGATGAACTGGCCTCCGGTGATGTGAAATATCATCAGGGCTTTTCGTCTGATATCAAAACCAGTGCAGGCAAATACATGCACCTGGCGCTGGCGTTCAACCCGTCGCATCTGGAAATCGTGTCACCGGTGGTGGAAGGGTCTGTGCGCTCCAGACAGGATCGTTACGGAGACAGCGTCGGGCAGGATGTGATTCCGATCAGTATTCATGGTGATGCTGCCTTTGCTGGTCAGGGTGTGGTGATGG
Organism: Chromatiales bacterium; assembly: GCA_020631335.1. Taxonomy (GTDB): domain Bacteria; phylum Pseudomonadota; class Gammaproteobacteria; order Granulosicoccales; family Granulosicoccaceae. The sequence goes on along the minus strand of JAHDHK010000024.1, from coordinate 3,159 downwards.
AAACCTTCAACATGGCCGATTCACGCGGGTTCTCCACCAAAGGTACCATCCATATTATTGTGAATAACCAGATTGGTTTCACTACCAGTAATCTGGCTGATGCGCGCTCCACTCTCTACGCCACTGATGTGGCAAAAATGATCAACGCGCCAATTTTTCACGTCAACGGTGACGATCCGGAAGCAGTGCTCTTTGTCAGTCAACTGGCGCTAGATTACCGCAACGAGTTCCACAAAGATGTGGTGATCGACCTTGTGTGCTATCGGCGTCATGGTCATAACGAGGCCGATGAGCCTTCGGCCACACAGCCTTTGATGTACAAAACGATCAAGGCTCTGCCAACCACAAGGCAGCTTTATGCTGAAAAGCTGGTGTCCGGCGATCGTATAGATAATGGATATCCGCAGGCGCTGGTTGACGAATATCGATCCAAACTGGATGCCGGGACGACCGTGGCGCTTGGCATCGAAACCGATCCGGAATATCACGAAAAACATCATATTCCGTGGGAAGATTACCTCTCGGCAGACTGGCGCTCGCCCTACGAGGCCAGGCTGCCTATTGAAAAGCTGCAGGAGCTTGCCAATTCGCTGACCGATCTGCCGGAAGGCCTGCTGTTGCATTCGCGGGTAAAAAAGATTGTCGAGGATCGCCGTAAAATGACCGCCGGTGCGTTGCCGGTAGACTGGGGCTATGCGGAAAATCTCGCCTATGCAACCCTGTTGCATCACGGCCATCCGGTGCGACTTTCCGGTCAGGATTGCGGGCGTGGTACGTTTTTTCACCGTCATGCGGTTTTGCACAATCAAAATGACGGGTCGACACATGTGCCGCTCCGCAATGTATTTGCCGATCAACCGAACTTTCTCGTGATTGACTCGGTGCTGTCAGAAGAGGCCGTGCTGGCGTTTGAGTATGGTTATGCCACTGCTGATCCGCATACCATGGTGATCTGGGAAGCTCAGTTTGGTGACTTCGCCAATGGTGCACAGGTGGTGATCGATCAGTTCATCAGTTCAGGTGAAACCAAGTGGGGTCGATTGTGCGGGTTGTCATTGTTTTTACCCCATGGTTATGAAGGTCAGGGGCCGGAGCATTCGTCTGCCCGCCTTGAACGCTTTCTGCAGCTTTGTGCTGAAGACAACATGCAGATACTCGTTCCAAGTACACCGGCACAGGCTTATCACATGATTCGCCGGCAAATGCTCAGACCGATGCGTCGCCCTTTGATTGTGATGACACCAAAGAGCCTGTTGCGACATCGACTGGCAGTGAACACCCTGGAAGATCTTGCTAACGGTCAGTTTCAACCGGTAATTCCCGAGTCGGACGGGCTCGATCCGGCTAAGGTTGATCGCCTGGTGTTTTGTTCCGGTAAGGTGTACTACGATCTGATCGAGAAGCGGCGTGAAGTCGGGCTCGAACATGTCGCAATAGCCCGTGTCGAACAGTTATATCCTTTCCCATACACTGAAATGCGGGAAATCATCAGCACTTATCCCAATGCCAGCCGTGTGGTTTGGTGTCAGGAAGAGCCGCGCAATCAGGGTGCCTGGCGTGCAACACGACACCGCATCGAAAGAGTACTGAATGATAATCAGGTCCTTGAATTTGTCGGTCGACCACCGTCTGCTTCGCCAGCGGTAGGTTATGCCAACCTGCACATCAAAGAGCAAAACACACTTGTACTTGAGGCCTTAGCGCTTCAGGAAAATAGTCAACATCCGGTTGAAAACCAGAAACTCGCCGGCAAAATCTAAAACCACTGCAGACAGGTTTAATAACAATAATGTCAACTGAAATCAAAGTCCCCGTACTGCCGGAATCAGTGGCCGATGCAACCATACTGGCATGGCAAAAGAAGCCGGGAGATGCAGTCAAGCGCGATGATGTGCTGGTCGAGGTAGAAACCGATAAAGTCGTGCTGGAAGTGCCGGCACCCGCAGATGGAGTGCTCGAGAGCATTGTCGCTGATGAGGGAGCCGTCGTCACCGCACAGGAAGTGCTGGGCATAATGAAAGAAGGTGCGGTGGCTGAAGCATCCCCTGCACCGGCGGCAGCCGATAACACCGCTGCTCCTGCTCAGGCTGAAGCGACCGGCGGACCGACCAGTCCTTCTGTCCGGCAGTTGATGGCAGAGCACAATCTGACCGCAGATCAGATCGCAGGATCCGGTAAAGACGGTCGAATATCCAAAGAAGATGTTGAAGCACATATCGCCTCCGGTGCAAGTGCGGCTGCTTCAGCCGGTGCCTCCGCACCGGCCGCCGCCGCATCGGGGGTAGCTACAGCGGCTGCTCCATCCGCTATAGATCTGCCAGCGCCCGGCGAACGCACTGAGAGACGAGTGCCGATGAGCAGGCTGCGTGCCCGTATTGCTGAAAGATTGCTCGAGGCATCTCAGTCCACCGCAATGCTGACCACGTTTAACGAAGTGGATATGCAACCGATGAAGGAGCTGCGGGCGCAATACAAAGATCAGTTTGAAAAGGCGCATGGCGTCAAGCTCGGATTCATGTCTGTTTTTGTCAAAGCAGCTACCGAAGCGCTGAAAAGATTCCCCGATATCAATGCTTCACTCGATGGCGACGATATCGTTTACCACGGTTATTGCGATGTCGGCATAGCTGTGTCCTCTGAGCGGGGGCTGGTGGTGCCTGTGTTACGCGATGCAGAAAATCTTTCGCTGGCGAATATCGAGAAGCAGATTGGCGAATATGCATCGCTGGCGAAACAGGGCAAGCTGGCTATTGATGATCTTACCGGCGGCACTTTTACCATCACCAACGGGGGTGTTTTCGGTTCGTTGATGTCGACTCCGATACTCAATCCACCGCAAAGCGCTATCCTGGGTATGCACACAATTCAGGACCGTCCGGTGGCGGTCAATGGTGAGGTTGTCATCAGGCCAATGATGTACATTGCCCTGTCCTATGATCATCGTATCGTGGATGGACAAGGTGCGGTAACTTTCCTGAAAACCATCAAAGAGCTGGTAGAAGAGCCGGCCAAGATTCTGTTGGACATCTAATGCGATACAGAGGGTGCTGAGCATATCAGCCCCGTCTTTCATTAATGTGCCGGGACAGGTATACCATGTGCCCGGTTAACCGTGTCTCTAGACAGGCTTGGGCCTGTTGTCACTTCAATACACTCAAT
>JAHDHK010000326.1 GCA_020631335.1 Chromatiales bacterium | reverse complement strand
TGCTGCCGGAGATAACATCGTGAAAGGATGAGGCGGTGGGTAGCGACGTGATCACAATATCGCTTTGCTCTGCCACGTCGAGTGCATGTGCTGCAGCTATTCCACCCTCGCTGACCAGCGCTTGAGTATTCGCCTCGAGTACATCGTGTCCGATAACGGTGAACCCGGCTTTTAGCAGATTGCGCGCAAATGCGCCGCCCATAATGCCCAGGCCGATGACACCCGCCACCGGTAGCCCGGGCGCTGTTACACCAGTCGATTGCTCAGACATTGAACTGATAAGACGCAGGTCGAAAAATAAACTCTGACGCAGCCGATTCGACAAAACCGATTGATGGAAACGGCAGATGAAAACCGATCACCGGAATGTTGTCCTGCGATACCGTGTTCAGTATCCGACGTCGGGAGACCGCTGCCGCATCGGCGTTATCGTCCATGGAAAACGCCCAGTCCGGTCGGGCAAATGATGCAACATAGTGTGCTACCGTGTCATTCAGCATCATCAATTGCTGCCCGTCGCTTTCAATGTGAAATGCCAGGTGTCCGGCGGAATGTCCGAACGCATTTATTGCAGTGACACCCGGCAGTACCGTGTCATCCGGTTCGATGAAGCGCATGCGCTCTGCCAGTGGCAGTGCCACTTTTTGAAACAGCGCCAGCGTCGGCTTGCGGAACTCTGCGATATGCTCTCCGCGCTGCCAATAGTCAAACTCGGTACGACCATAAACGACTTCGGCATTGATAAACGTTGGTTCACCACCGGTCATCAGGTTGCCGATGTGGTCGGGGTGGCTATGACTGATCAATACAATATCTACGTCTTCAGCACGATAACCTGCGGCGGCAAGTGAGTGGTTAAAGTAGCCGGCGCTTGGCATCGGTGAGTTTTCACCGAAGCCGGGATCGATGGCAATTAATTTTCCACCGATTTCAATCAGTGTGGTCGTAAAACTGTGTTCAAGTTCGGGGTAGGGTAGTTGGTACTGATCAGCCAGCGCCTGAACCTCATCTGCTGTGGCGTTGGTTGCCACAAAAGGATGCAGGTCTTGACGAGCAACATGGCCTTCAAGCAGATTAGTGATCAGCGCACTGCCCAGTCTAAACTGATAGATGTTTGGTCGCGCAAGTGATTGGTTCTGGCTGATGGTTGATGTGCTCATTGGATGGTTGCCTGGTTGTTATTGCAAAGGGTGACGTCAGTTGTGTTTATTGTCCGCTATAACCCGAAGGTTGCCGTAAGACGATTGCGAACGCGCTGACTTCATTAAGTTTTCGGTAAAATACCGGTTGGTTTGCCATGCACGATTACTGTCCAGGCGGCGCTGTATCGTTATCCGATGTTCAGCTAATCACGCGGATTATTGTCATCTCCGGGTCTGTTTGACAGCACGTGTTCCATGGCCAGTCGATGGGCCAGATCAGAGTCGCCGGCGGCAATCGCGTCGATAATCGGTAAATGGGAATCCGCCAGTTCCATCAGGTTTCGGCGGCTGCGGGTCACATTGGTCATGGTGCGAGTCTGTACATTCAGGTTTTCCCATAGATCCAGCAGAATACTGTTACCACTGCTTTCTATAATAATGCGGTGAAACAGCGAATTATAATGGGCAAACTCAGTGGAATCTTCCACACGCGCTGCGCGCTTCATCGCTTTGACTGCATCTTTTAAACGAGACTTCAGTGCCACCCCTTTGTCTGTGGTCAGCCGGGTACCGTAGGATTCAAGTTGTGCACGGACATCATAAAGCTGCTGCAATTCTTCATTGGAAATTGTCCGTACCCGTGCACCTTTGTTGGGCAGAGTTTCTATAACACCCATTGTTTCCAGTTCGCGCAGCGCTTCACGCACCGGTGCCTGACTCGTAGAGAATTCGGCGGCAATTTTCAGTTCTATCAGGCGTACACCCGGCTTGAGCTCGCCCTGCATAATTCGATTGAGCAGCTGATCGCGAATTTGTTGTGATAACGACGCACGGGGCAACGGGTTTGCGGACTGCATAGGTAACGAAGATCTCCCTTAAAGTAGGGGGATCATATCCTGAATGACTGCGAGTTGAAATAATCGATCAACGATTATCGATAATTATTGACACCGTCAGTCCGATTGCAATACGCTAACCGTTCAGGTGAGAGGCGCGGTCTCAAACGGCTATGCAGATGATCTTTACAATTCTCTGGCTGAAGTTGATACGTCAGATTAACTTAAGATCCGCACCGTGCAACTCCCGGTAAACCGCACAGGGTTGAACCGCAAAGGGTATAGAGAGATCAGCATGGAAAATCGTTCCGGAGTCACTACCTCACCCGCTATGCCTGTGCCGGAAAAAATGAAAGCATGGATCATCGGCGATCCCGATGAACTCAAACAGGTTGAAAAGCCGGTGCCTATGCCCTCTCAGGCGGAGATTCTGATTAGAATCGATGCAGTGGCGATTTGCGCTACTGACCTCGAAATTATTCACTACGGCACGCCTGCACTGATTGAAGGTGGCCCCCCGTTTAACAAAAACTTTACCCCCGGCCACGAATACATGGGTACGGTGGCGGCATTGGGTGAAGGGGTTGACGAGTTTACTATCGGCGACAGAGTCACTGTTGAGATTCATGCCGGCTGCGGTCAGTGCAAGCGCTGTCGGCAGGGGATGTATACCTCGTGTCTGAACTATGGCCAGAACTATGGTGATGTAAAGAAAAATCACCGGGCCAACGGTTTTACCACAGACGGTGGCTTTGCCGAGTATGCGGTTAACCATATCAATACCGTGATCAAGGTGCCGGACAACATGTCCGACGAAGAGGCGACACTGGTGGTAACCGCCGGCACATCAATGTACGGGCTGACTGAACTCGGTGGTCTGGTGGCTGGTGAAAGCGTCGTGGTGATCGGGCCCGGGCCTATCGGGCTGCTGGCGGTTGCTGTTGCAAAATCACTGGGCGCTTCACCGGTAATACTGACCGGTACACGGGATGCCCGGCTGCAAATCGGCACCGCCCTGGGTGCTGATCACGTGATCAACGTAAAAAACACGGATGTCGTCGCAGCTGTTAAGGAGATAGCCGGTGAGAAGGGGGTGGACTATGTGGTCGAATGTGCCGGCAGCGAAGCGTCGATCAATGATGCTATACACATGACTAATCGCGGCGGCAAAATTTGCCTTGCAGCGTTTCCACATGATCCTGCCACCATCGACCTGCCACATGTGGTTAAAAATAATATGTATTTGTACGGAATAAGAGGCGAGGGTAAAAGTGCCACGCATCGTGCAATGGCATTTATGGCTGAGAAACGTTTTGATGCATCCCTGATTCATACCCATACCTTCGCACTTGATGATCTGCCCGAGGCCTTGCGTTATGCGCGAGAACGGGTGGACGATGCAATTAAAGTTGTCGTCAGAGCCCGTGATGCTCAGCAGCAGTTAAAGGCGGTGTCTACGTGAGCAAAGCGGCACACGGAGTTTACGCGGCATCGATTACACCGCTTGGCAGTGACGGGCAGCCATCGGGTGAAATGCTTCTTCAACACAGTCAGTGGCTGATGGATCAGGGGCTGACGGGCGTCGCACCACTTGGCACCACCGGTGAAGGAAATTCCCTGCCCTTGTCATTCCGGCTGAGCGTGCCGGCGCTTTTTCGTGATGCGGGATTCCGCTCCGAACATGTGATATTCGGCACGGGTTCGTGTGCTGTCGGAGATGCGGTTGCTGCCACCAAAGCAGTGATAGATGCAGGCTTTACCAATGCGCTGGTTTTGCCTCCGTTTTACTACAAAAACGTTTCTGAAGATGGCGTGTTCTCTTTCTTTGATCAGTTGATAAACGAAGTGGGCACAGACACTCTGAGAATCTATTTGTATCACTTTCCTGCTTTATCCATGACACCGTTCACGGTACCTCTGATACAACGTTTAAAGTCTGAGTTCGGTCCTGTGATCGCAGGTTTGAAGGACAGTTCGGGTGACTTTAACAGCATGCTTGCGTTTGCCTCGGCCGCTGATGACTTTGATGTTTTTTGTGGCAATGAAGCTTTCCTGATTGACGGTCTTGCCAACGGCTGTGCCGGTTCAATCTCTGCCACCTCTAACGCATCGGCAGCACTGACGGCGGCGACTTATGCAGCAAACGGTTCGGCAAACGCATCAGATCTGCAGGAAACACTCACAGCGGTGCGGCAGGTGATCGCCGGGTATCCGTTAAGTGCGGCGTTGAAACAGATAGAAGCCTGGCGGCATAATGACGATCACTGGCGTCGCGTTCTGCCACCGGGCACTTTACTGAGTGAAGCTCAGCAGTCGCAACTGAAAACAGCACTGGAAGCGCTCGAACCGGGTGCTTTGGTATTTGATGAATCCAAAGCGTCGGTTGCACAGCAAGCGTAATCGGGCAACTGCAAATAACCGGGGAAATTATTCATGGGGCAACCACAACTCGTTGAAGCGCCTTCTGTCGGTGATAATCCGAGAGCCCACTGGCCGGATGAACTGCAAAAAGAGTTCGAACAGTCAGGCGACAACGGCATAGTCGGCAGCGTGCTGGTCTCTGAAACCGAGTTGGTCCGCGTGTGGCACCTGCGGCTTGCTCCCGGTGAGCGCTGTCACTTTCACAAGCATGTACTTCACTATTTCTGGTCGTGCCACTCACACGGTAAAGCCCGTGGCTGGTATGACGACGGGCGCATCCAGGACGTGGTGCACTACCCGGGTGAAACCAAGCATTTCAAGTTTGGTCAGGGAGAGAGTTTTACCCATGCAGTACAGAATGTCGGCGACACTGAATTGCTGTTTACCACCGTCGAGTTCATCAAGGAAAGTCCCAACGATCCTTTGGCTATTCCGGACAGTTTCCGGCTTCAGGAGGAGTCCGTGTAGCCTTGTTTTAAAGCTATTGCTTTGCCGTTTTATTGGTCATTTGGAGGAAAACATGATTAGGCATTTACGAAAGTCACTCGTTGTTGCGGGTTTGTTCACAGGCTTGACCGCCGGTGCGGTTCAGGCTGAAGACTTCACGCTGCGCATAGGTTCTGGTCATCCGCCGGGGGTAGTTTACGCTGGGTTGATGCAAACTTATTTTCAAGCTGAAGTAGAAAAACGTGTAGCCGAGCGCACCGAACATACGGTCAGTTTTGTAGAGGGATACTCGGGCAGTATTGTTAAAGTCACAGAAGTACTCGAAGGTGTGCAGGACGGTATCATCGATATCGGTGGCATGTGCATGTGTTTCGAGGCTTCTAATCTGCCGTTGCACGCGTTTCAGGTTATGCTGCCCTTCGGTACCATGGACCCGACTGTCAGTTTAAAAACGGCACAGGATGTCTACGCACAAGTGCCTTATCTGCAGAATGTCTTTGAAGAAAAGTTCAACCAGAAACTGCTGGCACGCATCGCTGATGGTGGCTACAACCTCGGTACCAGCTTTCCGTGGGAAGAGCTCTCCGATCTCAAAGGGCAGAAAATTGCCGGCGCCGGTTTGAATCTGAACTGGCTGGAGTACGGTGGTGTAACGCCGGTGCAAAGCTCTCTTGCCACTGCCTATACCGAGATGAAAACCAATGTGTATGAAGGCTGGATTATGTTTCCCAGTGCCTGGGTCAACCTCAAGTTACATGAGCCCGGACCGTTTTACACATTGATCGGATTCGGGTCGATTACCTGGCATGGACTGACGATGAACCTCGAGTCATTTAACGAACTGCCTGCAGATGTACAGGATATCATCGTGGAAGTTGGTAAGGACTTCGAAGAACAAACCGGTATCGTCAACAAAGAGCGTTACGCAAAAGACGTAGATACACTTCGTGATTTGATCACTGTGAGTGAAATCGATCCGGCAGTCCGCGAAGACTGGGCCAACTCTCTTGCAGAATGGCCACAGAAGATGGCGAAAGAGCTAGATGCACAGGGTTTACCCGCCTCACAGGTGCTGAACCTCACTCTGGATGCCG
>JAHDHK010000023.1:25079-33944 GCA_020631335.1 Chromatiales bacterium | reverse complement strand
GGTGTCTATGAAATCATCATAGACAACAGTAGTCCCACCGGAGGTGCGCCCGATGGGACATACGGTCAGGGAGACATATTTCTGCGGGGAAATGCAGTGCCGGGACTCAATACCGTGGTTTGGAGTGGTCGGGATAATAACGGTAATCTGGTGCCTCAGGGCGCCTATGCGGCGAAGTTGAGTGTAAGAACCGGCGAGTTTCACTTCACGGCACAGGACGTGGAGACCAGTGGTGGTCCCGGTGCGGTCGGTATAAAAATCTATCGGGCCGAGGGCAGCGGGCTGGATCTGCCAACCACCATCTACTGGGATGACGCAACCGTGTTAAACAGCACGGCTGCCACGGCCTTTAACCAGCAAGGAATTTTTGATGGTAATCATAGCTGGGGTACTTTTAGTTCAGGCGGTATCGGCAACAATACCTATATTGATACCTATGCTTTCGGACGCGTGGAAGAGCCGAACCCGGTGGGTCTGGCAATTACCGAAAATGATATACCTCTGCCGACAGTTACCAAGAGTTTCTCACCTTCCATTATCACCACAGGCGGTACCAGTACGTTGCGCATAGACATAGAATACAATGGTATTCTTGCGCTGAGCGGCGTTTCATTTCTGGATAACATGCCCGAAGGGATGAAGCTTGCGTCGCTGCCATCGGAAATTTCGGTATCGGGCGCAGGTTGTAGTGGCTTTGTATTCAGCAACAGCACGGTTCAAGGTGGTCGGGTACTGGAAGTAATTGACGGTAATATCGATGCCAACAGTAACTGCAGTGTCGAGGCGCAGGTCACTGCTGTTCTGCCGGGCAATCTGGTGAATACGACATCAGGTATATCGAGTAACGAGTTGGCAACCGGGGTCGTCAGTAATGGTGCATCACTTTTTGCAGATGCGGCTGCCTCAGGTGCAGTCTTCACCTGTGATGGCGCGTGGTATGAATCGCAGAGCATGGCTGGCAGCACACGGTTGTATAGTATTGATCGCTCAGTCGAACCCTTTGAGCAGGTTGAGTGGTCTGGTGTTGGATACGCTGCGACATCAGGTTATACCTTTACCGGGCTTTCGCACAGTCCGGTAGATAACTACCTGTACGCAATTGTTGACAGTAGTAATAATGGCGATGGCGTGCCGCGAGTCGGGTCTATCCTCAGGATAGATCAGGGCGGCGATATTACTAATCTGGGGGTGCCGGATCGTGGTCCGAATACCATGGAACTGCCGGTCATATCCGATCAATACGTCGGGGGTACGATCGGGGAAAACGGCAGGTATGTGGTGGTTACAGATTTATCAGCCACTGCCGGCAATGGCGCCACTATACCGGTAGTCGAGCGAGGGTTGATATTAGATATTGACCTATCCACCACACCGCCCCGGGTGTTATACAACCGAAGACACGGGCGAGACATAGGTGACCTTGTCGCGCATCCGGATGGAAGTTATTACTCGTACAATCCGATTGAAGGATTGATTACCATAGATCCTGCGTCAGGCACTGTCGGTGTTGTTGGAGGGGATCTGAGTGATGACGTTGGTGCCTTAATGGCCGATGCATGGGGTGTAGTTTATGCACATACATACTCGGGGGGGCTTTACGCCATTGATGTGACTAACGGAAGTGCTACTTCGATTGGTTCACTCGGCGGCAGCGTCGATATGGACGGTGCATCTTGTCCTTTCGGCATTGGCGTACGGAAAACTGCTGACACAAACGATGTTCCTCCGGGAAGCGGCGTCGAATACACGGTATCCATAGTCAATCAAAGCAACAGTACTCAGACGTTTGACTTTACGGATTCTCTGGCGGATAACCGTTCGTTTATTGATGGTTCGCTGGTCAACCCATCGGGTGGTTCGGCGAATGACTATGCCGGAGAAAATACGCTTTCTATCAATGCAGCTTCGCTGGCGGCTAACAGCACTACGGAGCTGCGGTTTTCTGTTTACTATCCACCGGACTATCCGATGGGCAATGCGTTTAATCAGGTAGTGATAGATCCGGCATCAGCATTGCCGGTCACCTATTCTGATTCACCCGCCAGCGTCGTGCTTGCTGATCCAACTTCTGTCAACGTATTGCCGAATCCGTCGCTCGGTGTGGCCAAAGAAGCCAGTGTTAATGGTCTCGATATTACCTATGAAATATATATGAAGAATATGGGTAATACTCAGCTGGATAATATTTCGTTTGTCGATAATCTCGATGCTGTATTCGGCCCCGGAAATTATCAGCTGACACTGGCACCACAGATTGTCGTTGATCCTGGAACATTAACGGTGAACAGCGCCTTTAATGGTGCCGGAGACAATGTTGTCATGGCATCCGGTAACGGGTCACAGTTAGACATTGGAAGCCGTGCGGTGATTCGTTTTGCCGTTAAGTTGCTCACGGTAAGTGATCAGGGTACAGGAATCGGGAACTTTCGAAATCAAGTGAACGTGATGTTTGAAGATTCCCTGGGCAATGTGCTGAGTGATGATTCAGTTAACGGCAGTGAGCCGGATCCCGATGCCGACGGATTTCCCGATGAGCAATCGGTGACAGAAGCGATTGTTACAGAAATCATTCACATTCACGGGCAGGTGTTTCTGGATAACGGTGCCGGCGGGGCCGTAGCGCATAACGGTATAAAAGAATCCGGTGAAGCTGCCTTTGCCGGTGGTGTCGTCAGTGTTCAACAGGCGGGTGTTGTGGTTGCCGGCGCACCGGTATTGAGCGATGGTCTTTATCAGCTGGTTGTGCCAGCCAGCTACGCCAATACTGAAATTGCGATTGTGTTGACTGGTTTCGATGGCCACTACGCTATTTCGGAGCACTTTGTTCAAAGTACGGGTAGTACAGGAAACATTGCCGACGCCTCGGTACTGATGACACCTCAGGTAAGCTTTACCGGTGCATATGAGGTGAACTTCGGTCTGATTGCTTTTCCGTTGTGGGAGTCAGACAGTGTCGCTGAAAATATCGCCGGTTCAGTGGTAAATCATCAGCACAGCTACCGCGCAAAGACTGCCGGTCAGTTGTCGATAACCACCGGCGGCATTATGTCGTCCCCGATGAATGCTTCATGGCAGTCACCGGTGTACCACGATGTCAACTGCAATGCAGAAATCGATTCAGGTGAATCGGTTCTGGCCGGCCCGCTGAATGTAAACGCCTCCGATGTGGTTTGTATAATAAGCAGGGTATTTATACCGGCCGATGCCAGTCAGGGTGATCATTATATCGTCGAACTTGTTGCCGACATTATCTACGCCGATGAGAACGGTACCGGTCATGGTTTAGCGGATAGCCGGATGTTGTCCAGTTTAACCCGGGTGGTCAGTAACGGCGGTGGCCGGTTAACGTTGTCTAAGTCTGTGCAAAACCTGACCTCGGGAGGGAGTGAGTCTGCTTCCAATGTCGCACTGCCTGGTGAACGGTTGCGTTACCTCATTTCCTTTTCCAATACGGGCACCGGATCGATAACTGAAGTATTGATCTCCGATAGCACACCCGCGTACACAGCACTTGCGGCTCCGGTGCAATGTCCGGGCAACCTGCCTGACAGTATCACCTCGTGTCTGGTGCGTCAGCCATCAGGGGTGGATAACATTAGCGGGTATTCCGGTGCAGTGCAGTGGCAGTTCACCGGAGCACTGGCTGCTGGCGGTAATGGTAGTGTCAGCTACGAAATAGAAATCGAATAACCAACCTGATTACTCGGATTATTCCGGAGGTAGAGGCGTCGCCGGACAACTGAAACATTGTCGGATGCCGGCGGCCTTGGTGTATACTTACGGGTCCGCGAAGCGTTAGCAATGGACAACCATTGAGCAAACTCCTCGACAGGTCGCCGCTTAGCCCCACCGCTGATCTCAAGCGAGCCGGGCTTAAAGTCACCCTGCCACGCCTGAAAATTCTTGAGATTCTGGAAAACACAGAGCAGCACCATTTAAGCGCTGAAGACGTTTATCGTGCGTTGCTGGCCGATGACACGGAAATTGGGCTGGCGACGGTGTATCGAGTACTCACACAGTTTGAGGCTGCCGGTTTGGTCACCAGGCATCGCTTTGATGGTGGTCAGGCACTTTTTGAGCTCGATACCGGTGACAGCCACGACCACATTATCTGTATAAAAAGTGGCGTGGTAGCGGAGTTTAAAGATGAGCAGCTAGAGGCGCGTTTGCGTGAGATCGCCGACGAACTCGGTTATGAACTGACTGATCACAGTATCGTGCTTTACGGTGTGCACAGGGAGTCCGATACCCCGTAGTCTATTTTCCCGTGATTGGATAACACGCCTCTTCAGACAATGCCCGTTATCGTTATTCATTGCGTCGGAAAACAACACAAGCTTCGGTTGCCACCTTTACTTAACGTCTCTTCGCCCACCGCTTTATGTTTTGTTCCTACTGAACTTAAACGATATCTGATCCGGCAGCTTACAATTCAAATGGCTTAGGCGGTCAATGCAGTGGTCAGGGGCAACAGTGCTAACTTTGATCAATGCTCGTGTATATCGGTATAACCGGTGAAACTGGCAGGCAGGTTCCAGGTGCGGTAAAGGCGCTTCTCTTGCGGATCATTGCTGTATCGCTGATGTGTGTGAATGACGGAGGCAGACGGTGAATTCAAAAATTCTTATTACTGGAGCGAGCAGTTATCTCGCTCACAGGCTGGTGCCTATTGCCGCCCGATACGGCGAGGTTTATGGTGTATCCAGAAAACGCGCTGCAGTGGTTGCTCCGGCTGTGCCGGTTGAGTTTGATCTGAGCAGGACTGAGCGTATTGCCCGAATGGTGGAGGCAATCCGCCCGACAGCCGTTATTCATGCTGCCGCCGTTAACCCCGGTGACCCTGACGCATTGATGGAGGCGGTAAATCATTTGGCTTCTGGTGCGCTGGCGGAAGCAGCTGTGCATTGCGGGAGTCGTTTTGTGATGGTTTCCACAGGCTCGGTTCACAGTGGACTGTCGGCACCATATTCTGATGAAGCTGAGCCAGACCCGGTAAACCGATACGGGCAGACCAAGGCGGCCGGTGAGCGGCAAGTGATGCTGGCCGCACCGGAGGCTGTTATCGTTAGGACCTCGCTGATTTACGGGCTTGATCTCATTGATCGTGGAACGCGTGGTTTCAGGGATCGCTTGTTACAGGGGCAGCCCTTAAAGTTGTTTGATGATGTGTACCGTCAGCCAGTCTGGGTAGACAGTCTGTCACACGCGCTGTGTGAACTTGCATTGAATAATACCCGGATCAGCGGAACCATGAACTTAGTCGGCACGCAAACCATGAGTCGTGCGGCATTCGGCATGGCGATGATGAATTACTGGGGAATAGACACCCGCTCTAATATTTCTATGCGTTCCGGTGCTGATGTTATCGGGGTGCAGCCGGATCTGACCTGCACTTGTGAGCGAGCAGACGCGTTGCAATACCCTCGCCCGGGTGTCACTGAGGTGTTGCGTAACCTTGCCGCCCGATGATTAATTATCAGCCGTTCTTTTCTACCGATTATATTACTGCGCGCAAGCGGTTTACTGCAGCTGCCGCAGAAGCCGGCGCAGATCACCAGCGGTATTACCTGTCGCAGCCATTGGTCGATACGTCCAGCGATTGTGATCTGTCCATAGATGTTGCGAGCATCGGGCAAGGCAGTGAGCTGCTGGTATTGTCATCCGGTTTACACGGTATTGAGGGTTTTTTCGGTTCGGCCGTGCAGCTTGCGCTACTTGAACAGTTGCGCGATCAATCGCTGCGCTGCCGTGTTTTGTTGATACATGCAATGAACCCGTGGGGCTTTCATTTTCGACGCAGAGTCGACTGCAACAATATTGATCTGAACCGCAACTTCCCGACCGCACAATACAAAGGCAGTCCGAATGGCTACCACCAGCTTAATAGTCTGTTAAATACGGAATCTGCCAGCGCCCCATTTGACTGGTTTACCCCCCGGGCGCTGTTGAAGATCGCGCAATACGGCATGCCTGCGCTTAAGCAGGCGGTCGCGTCGGGTCAATATGATTATCCTCAGGGTCTATTCTTCGGTGGTCATGCTCCCGCTGCTTCTACCCGGATCGTGACTGGCAATATGCGTGAGTGGGTGGGGCAGGCCGACCGGGTTTTTCATGCGGATATTCACACCGGGTTAGGTCGATACGCGCAATGCAAGCTGCTGATACCGGAGTACAAATCGAGTGCGGTAGCCGCTTGGTGCAAGAATCAGTTTGATCCCGCCATTGTCGAAATTCAGGACAGTGGTGCGCAAACGAGTTATCCGGTCAATGGCATGTTCGGTGACTGGTTATTGTCGGAGTTCGATAGTCAAAAGTATTTTTTCGTCGGAGCGGAAGTAGGCACGTACAGCGCGGTGAGGGTGCTTCAGGCGCTTCGTGAAGAAAATCGACAGCATTTTTATGGGGCAGCTGATTCACTTGGTTTTGCCAACGCTAAGCGCGATCTACAGGAGTATTTCTGCCCGGCAGATGACAAGTGGAGGCAGAATGCGGTCGGTGCAGTCTTGCGGATAGTTGATCAGGCAGTAGCATCACTGAATTGCTGAGTAAGCTTGCTCAGCGACAATTGAATGGGATGGGCGCAGCACAGGCAGGTGTGGCCTGAAAGCCGGTGTAATTAATTCGTTTAAGTGTGAAAAATACTACAAAGCGGATATGTATCATTCGGTTGACTGCCTGATTTTCGACCGATTGGTTGTATTAGCAGGGACAGTTGTTGACATAAGATGCATATTTTCGCTGTGTGATCCGGTATTAGTACCGTTGCAGTTTTACAACTGGCTCAGTAACATGCCTCGCGAATGTACTTGGTTTGCGAGTAATAACGACCTTGATATCCTGTATTTCGTGTGTTGTACGATCGAGTACTGTTTGCACGCTGCGCTGCGGCGTTGTTCTGTTTGGTATTGTTGCAGGCCTTGGGTTCATTCTGGCCACCGCCCCGGTAGGGTTGGCGCAGTCCGGGGCATGTCTGGTTGTGGCTGATTCCCTCGGAGCTGCTCATGATCTTTACGAGTCACATTGTAGTGAGCCCCGTCAGGACTGTGATCCTGTAAGCGGGCGGTGGTACTGCTCCAGCCAGAACATTCCGAATTCCGGAGTGCCGGCCGGTGCCTACAGTGGAGAGCAGGCTGGATCTAATCAGTCGAATAGCAGTGGTAGTAGTTCAAACAATAATAGTGGTGCGGATAACGCGGGGTCCGGCAGCGCAGGTTCCGGTGTTTGTGTCGATCCCGATGGAGATGGTTGGGGTTGGAACGGGGCATCTTGTCGCGTAAGCGGCTCAACTGGAAACACAACCAACACAGGCGCTGGCGACACGGGTAATGGCAGTTCAGGCACCGGTGGTGGTACCTCGAGCAGTGAAAGTCAATCCGGTGCAAATTGTGTGGACCCTGACGGTGATGGGTGGGGCTGGGACGGGAGTGCCTCTTGCCGGGTGTCGTCTGCCGCCAACAGTGGCGCCGGTAATAACAACAATACCGCTGGTAACAATACGTCCGACGCCTCTAATTGTGTCGATCCGGACGGTGATGGCTGGGGGTGGAATGGCAGTAGTTCGTGTCGCGTCGCCGTTCGTCAGCCGTCAAATAATGCGTCTAATGAGTCTAATGCGTCGACTGTTTACCGCTCCTCTGACATAACAGATCTGGTACTGCTCACCGGGCAGTCGAATGCGCTCGGTGCCAGCACAGACTACGACTCAGGCCTTGATTCACCTGACAAGCAGGTGTTTGCGTTTACCAGTAACGGCTGGCAGGTTGCCGACCTGCATCAAATCTGGGACAGAGGCTGGCATCCTCGCAATGACCCGAATACTGATCCTTCCAACAACTTGCTGTTGCATTTCGGCAAGCGTCTGGTGTCACGGGACAGAAACCGTGTCGTTGGATTTGTACTGGTGTCTGAACCCGGTGCTGCCATCGTAAACTGGGATTACAACAGTGAGTTTTATCGAAAGATGGAGAATCGCGTGCTCGATGCCATCAATCAGCTGCCCCACAAGTCACAGCTGGATGGTGTGTTGTGGCATCAGGGAGAAACTGACGCGAATGATACTGCGTACTACACAAACAAGTTGAACGCGCTCATTTCAAATCTCCGATCCGAAAACTGGTATTCATCGGGTAAACCTTTCATTTGCGGTGAAATTGCCAAACGAGGCGGAGTGAATAACCGCCTGAATCGACTCAATACAGACAACGATGCGTACACTGCCTGTGTAAGTGCGGCCGGCTTGTCTACACGAATCGACGGCTCACATTTTGACGCTGAAGGGTTGAGAGAGTTAGGTAAACGTTATGCGGATCGCTACTATTCAATGACCGACTAACTTTTGTTTTACATCAGATTTTCGGACGGGATTCAATGCCTGTGTCGTATTTTATTTGCTGTTTCGGTTGGGCGCTGTGCGCTGCGCCGAAGCGACTGCGATAAGATGTGTTGATGGCAATCAGCCAATAAGTTATTTTTTATTGAGCTGACGCTTCGCACGCCAGGCGTGCCAGTAATTACTTAACGGCGTGAGTCTGAACTGAGGGTCATCCAGTAGGCTTATTTGCGCCTGATACGCGTTAAGGAGTTTCTGTTGTAGTTTCGTGTATACAAACAGGAACTGATTTTCCATCGTGTTTTCCGCCGTATGAAAATACGCTTCAAAGTCACTATTTATTGCGGACAACTGATCCGCCATGAAAATGGTTAATGCCTCCGGGTAGTGCCCCGGGATCAGGTCTGACGGTGAGATATCGGCCGCTGACATCGCTTCAAAAGGCAGGCAAAGCAGGCCGTTCGCAGTATGTTGATGAACGTGCCTGATACAGCGAAATTTCGACAAAGCAACGCCAAGGTTCTGCAGATAGGCCG
>JAHDHK010000023.1:0-25069 GCA_020631335.1 Chromatiales bacterium | reverse complement strand
GCTTGTTGCCAGTCGACGTCAGCGATGACTGTTGCTGCTACAGCTCCCGTTCGATGATGAAAGTTAGAGGCATGCTCGGCCCGTGATGGGCTGCCATCAATCAATAGCGATCCGTAGCCCTGTAGTACCCGCTTTAACTGTGGCAGTGACTGTGTATAACTGTCCGGGTTTTCCGCGCTGAGTGCGGCGGTGACTGGATGCAGAGGCTGTGGTCTCTCCAGTTCCTGCTGCCACCATTCCAGTTGCTTTTTTGCTGCGTCAATTTCTTTATTGCTGAAACAAAGTTTGCTCCAGATCGACAGGAGAGCCAGAACAGCTCCCGTGTAACGACTTTGCTCTGTATGCAATAACGCATAGTAGCGACCGCTGCCCGGGGGCACGGCGTCGTTTATCCAGACATTAATCTGGTGGTTGGTCATGGGTAGTCAGCGCAATTTTTAGAATAGCACTATCTTAACAGTCACAGGCGACAGAGCGATTCCATTAGTGCCCCTGTCTTTTCTGGCAATTAAGCGATGTCTTTGCCTGCGAAGTAGGTTGTTGAATCCTGTATCTGTGTAACCAGGCAACCAGTGTTGCGGGTGTGTCCGGTTATGGTCTCGCTACGCAGGCACCTGTCCGGATTCAGTTTCTGCAGCTTGTAATGCACGTTCATCACCGGCTAGCAATGTTTTGTTAAGAATGGTCTGCTTACGTTCGATACCCAGAGCTTTTGTCTGTTCCTGCAGATTCGTTGCGATTTTTTCTATGCCTTCTGCCAGATAGCGCTTTTTGGTTTGATCAAGTATTTCCAGCGCCACGCTGAAGGCTTCATCTGTTTCACATAGTAATGCCGCGGCTACTTCTGCTGGTGGAATCGGGTGGACCGCACGCAGCAGGTCGCAAACTATCGGGTAGGTGAGTCTGGTCAGGTGCCGCATTCGCACAGATTCCTGCTTTATAAGGAGAAGTCTGGCGCGTTCGTCATCGTCGCGCAAAGCTCTTCGGATCGAGGTAGTGATTACTTCATTCAGCAGCGTCAACGCTTCTTTCTGTTCACTCAGATCTGCACCCATTCCACATGCGGTGTCATAGCAACGATCAAGGTCTGACTTGATTTCCTGAATAACCTGAAGGTCTGCAGATTCGGTTATTTCCGTGCATCTGGATACTAAATGGGCCAGTTCGGTTTCCAGTTGCGTCAGTTCTGTTTTGTCGAGCAGAATTGCCTGCGCCAGCTCGGTCGCGGTGGGTGGAGGATTATCGATAAAAAACAGAGGAAACCTGTGGCGTCTAATGATGTGGCGTTCCCACGCGCCCGGCCAGTCTGAAAATTCCATTGCCACCATGTGAACCTCTCAGGTGTTAAATTAACAATGGAGTATAGGCATGATGTACCAAAGCGCCAGATCTCGGCAATAACGTTGCCCTGCTGCTGCACAAGGCACCGGTTGCTCCTGAGTGGCAAACGCCACCGCCAGGCAGTTTCAAGTTGTGGCTGTTGATTGGTGAATGGGTACCACAGCTGTGGTTTTCTGCTCTGCAGATACGGTTTATTACAGGTGTGCGGTAATTTCTGAAGGGTGGCTAAGTGTGCCGTCTGCACCCCATTGCTGCGGCGTGTCGGTCACCGGGTCTATGTAGCCCCAGCCGGCTATTAAAGTCTTCATATTCACCGAGCGGCCTGCCTGAATGTCCCTTTCTGCATCACCCAGGTACAGGCAATGTTCCGGTGTTACTCCGGTGATTTTGCAGGCGAGCTCCATCGGCTCCGGATAAGGTTTTGCCCGGGCGGCGGTGTCAGCGCCGACAATGCAGCAGCAACGATCAGTCAATTGAAGTTTGTTCAGCAGGTCGAGTGTTAGATACTCGGGTTTGTTGGTGATTATTCCCCATGGGGTCCGGTTTGATTCTATGCGCTCAAGCTGCTCTTCCATGCCGTCAAACAGCCTGCTTTCAGCCGCAATGTCGCTGGCATATTCGTGCAGAAACTCATCGCGGAGTTTTGCTGTCATTGCATTATCTTCGAGCTCCGGAAAGCCGAGTCGCAACAGCGCAATTGACCCGTGAGAAACGAACGGACGATATTGTGTTTCTGCGACAGGAAGTCGATGGTATTTCTTCAGCAACCGGTTTAGTGCACTGCCCATATCCGGCGCAGTGTCGATCAGTGTGCCGTCCAGATCAAAGAAAACTGCCTGCACCTGTTTCTGATCAGTCATGCTTTACAGCGGTTGCCATGTAGTTGACACTGATGTCACGGTCCGTCGAGTAAACTCGGCTGACCGGGTTGTATGTCATGCCGGTCAGGTCGGTGATATTGAGTTGTGCAGCGCGGCACCAGCCGGCGAGTTCGGATGGCTTAATGAATTTCTTCCAGTCATGAGTGCCTTTGGGCAGCAGTTGCAGTACGTACTCAGCGCCGACAATGGCGTACGTGTACGATTTATTATTTCGGTTGAGGGTTGAGAAGTAGGCACTGCCATCGGCTTTTAGCAAAGTGGCGCACGCGGCGACAATTGATGACGGATCAGGCACATGCTCCAGCAGCTCCATGCAGGTAACCACATCGAACTCCCCCTGGCGTATCGTGCTGAATTTCTCGGTGCTCACGCACTGATAATCGATATCGTATCCATGTTCGGCAGCATGCAATCTGGCGACATCAATCGCAGCGTTTGACAGATCGATACCGGTAACAGTAGCACCAGCCTGCGACAATGCTTCAGATAATATGCCGCCACCGCAGCCCACATCCAGCACCTTTAAACCGCTCAGGCTCTTTTGGCTCTCGATATAGCTCATGCGCAGGGGGTTGATATCGTGCAGTGGTTTAAACTCGCTTTCCTTATCCCACCATAAATGCGCTACATCGCCGAACTTATCCAGCTCGGTTTGATCGTGATTGTCGCTGTCGGGGGTATTATCGAGTTGGTTTTTTTCAGGCTGCATGTCGATAGTTGAGGCTGGCCGAGCGTTTGGGGATGCCGGCCACCTTAAGCGATTAGCTGTCTATCGGGCAAGCGGTAGTGGCATACCCCGGTCGGGATCGATTTGGTTTGTGGTGTAGTGAGACACGGGTGACAGTAAAGCCTTCAGGCAGTGCTTATTTCGAGGCTTGATACGGTTGGCGCCGCTGTGTTTTCGATGCATGCCTGCCGCCCCACCTTGAAGCGCCGGAAATCTGACTGCCGCTTCTCTGCTGATGGAGTAAAGCGGCGCGCTAAGAACGATCATGTGGTATAATACGTCGTTGTATTTCTGTTTGATTTTGTTTTACCCGCCCTGGGCAAACACCGAGTTGAAATGTCTGATTTTGCTAAGGAAATAATACCGGTCAATCTCGAAGACGAGATGCGCCAGTCCTACCTCGATTACGCGATGAGCGTTATCGTCGGGCGTGCGTTGCCGGATGTCAGGGACGGGCTTAAACCAGTGCATCGCCGGGTGTTGTATGCGATGAGCGAGCTGGGCAACGACTGGAACAAACCCTACAAGAAGTCTGCACGCGTTGTGGGTGATGTTATCGGTAAATATCATCCGCACGGAGACACGGCAGTCTACGACACCATTGTCCGAATGGCGCAGTATTTCTCCATGCGCTACATGCTGGTAGACGGACAGGGCAATTTCGGTTCAATCGATGGCGACTCTCCCGCCGCAATGAGATACACCGAAGTGCGCATGGCCAGGATTGCTCATGAGCTGCTTGCTGATCTCGACAAGGAAACGGTCGATTTCACGCCAAACTACGATGGTTCAGAATCAGAACCCGCTGTTTTCCCGGCGCGAATTCCCAACCTGCTGATCAACGGATCGTCGGGAATCGCTGTTGGCATGGCCACGAATATACCGCCGCATAATATTACTGAAGTGATCAATGGCACGCTGGCGATGCTCGAAAACCCGGAAGTGACCTTGCCTGAAATTATGGAGCATATTCCCGGGCCCGATTTCCCCACGTACGGAATAATTAATGGTGCCAAAGGAATTCGTGAAGCTTACGAAACAGGCCGCGGTCGCGTGCACGTGCGGGCAAAGGCCTCGGTAGAGCACGATGAAAAATCCGGTAAAGACAAAATTATCGTTACCGAGCTGCCTTATCAGGTAAATAAGGCCAGGCTGCTCGAAAAAATTGCTGAGCTGGTAAAAGACAAGAAAATTGAAGGTATCACCGAACTGCGCGACGAGTCGGATAAAGACGGTATGCGCATGGTTATCGAACTGCGTCGTGGTGAACCTGGGGACGTTCTGCTCAATCAACTGTACAAGCAAACCCAGCTGCAAACTGTGTTTGGCATCAATATGGTTGCTTTGATCGACGGTCAGCCAAAGCTTCTGAATTTAAGAGAAATTCTGGATGCGTTTATTCGTCACCGCCGTGAAGTAGTCACCAGACGGACGTTGTACGATCTTCGTAAAGCCCGCGATCGTGCACATATACTGGAAGGTCTGGCAGTGGCGCTCGCCAATATCGACCCGGTGATAGAGTTAATCAAAGCGGCTCCGAATCCGCCTGCAGCAAAGGAGCAGCTGGTTGAGCGGGTCTGGAAACCCGGTAGTGTTGTCGACATGCTGGAGCGCGCCGGTGCCGAGGCTTCCAAGCCCGAAGAGCTCGATGAAAAGTTCGGTCTGCACGAAGACGGTTATCACCTGTCGCCGGTACAGGCGCAAGCGATTCTGGATTTGCGGCTGCATCGCTTAACCGGGCTCGAACAGGAAAAAATCATCGAGGAATACCGGGAAATTCTCGGTAAAATCGAAGCATTCCTGGAGATACTGGAGAGCCCTGACCGGCTCCGGGAAGTGGTCAGAGACGAACTCATCGAGGTACGCGATCAGTACACCGACGAGCGTCGAACTCAGATCATGATCGACTACTCCGAGATGACGGTTGAAGACCTGATATCCGATGAAGATGTGGTTGTGACTCTGTCTCATGCCGGGTATGCGAAAGCACAACCGCTATCTGATTACACGGCACAGCGTCGAGGCGGTAAAGGTAAATCCGCCACATCGA
Organism: Chromatiales bacterium; assembly: GCA_020631335.1. Lineage (GTDB taxonomy): Bacteria > Pseudomonadota > Gammaproteobacteria > Granulosicoccales > Granulosicoccaceae. The sequence goes on along the minus strand of JAHDHK010000023.1, from coordinate 20,070 downwards.
TGAAAGACGAAGATTTCATCGATAAACTGTTCGTCGCCAGCATGCACGATACCGTGTTATTTTTTACCAGTGTCGGCAAAGTTTACTGGAAGCGTGTATACGAACTGCCTGTCGCCAGTCGTGGCGCGCGCGGGCGACCGATAGTAAATCTACTGCCACTGGTTGAAAACGAACGTGTTTCCGCTGTACTGACTGTGCGTGAGTACAGCGAAGACCGGTTTATTTTCTTTGCTACCAAGAACGGGGTAGTTAAAAAGACACCATTAACCGATTTCTCCCGCCCGCGCGCGAACGGTATTATCGCCATCGACCTTCGCGTCGATGATGAGCTGATCAATGTAGCTCTGACGGACGGCAGTCGGGATATCATGCTGACTTCCAGTAATGGTCGAACCATGCGGTTTATGGAAGACGATGTCAGAAGCATGGGGCGTGGAGCGGCCGGCGTGCGCGGTATTCGCATGGAAGCCGAAGATACGCTTGTTTCACTGATTGTGGTCGACGACGGACATATTTTGACTGCTACCGAGAAAGGTTACGGTAAGCGAACGGCATCCGACGACTATCCGCGGAAAAAGCGAGGCGGCAAAGGCGTCATCGATATCAAGACCAGTGATCGCAACGGGCCGGTTGTTGGTGCGGTGCAGGTAGAAGATCACGATGAAGTGATGTTGATTACCACGGGTGGCACATTAATAAGGACAGCCGTCGAAGGAATCAGTGTTGTCGGACGCAACACACAAGGAGTCAGGCTCATTCGCATAGGTGACGATGAGCGCCTGGTTGAAATCGAACGGGTAGCAACCACCGGTGAAGAAGCGGATGACGACTCTGCGCCGGCAGAGGCAGACGATGAAGCCACTGGTGATGCCGGTGGTGAGGGAGCTGCCGACGAACCCGCGAGTGAAGGCTCTCAGCCGGAAGACGATCAATAAAAACAGCGGATAGAGTTGTTTGTTTCGATTGGCTTCCTTTGAAAAGTCTGTGAATAGCAGGCTTTTGTCCGCCAGGGCAGGGCGGTTCACCATGGTTCAGCCGTAGCAGGTGGGTAAGTAGTCGGTAGTCGCTAGTCTAATAGAGAAGATCATTCACAAGTCTGGTGCCTGAGTGCTTACCTGTGCGGTCGTGAACTGATTTACACTAGTCGTTTCCAACTCATTTGTTGAGCGAAACCATGACTGCTGTGAACGGCAGAGTTTTTAATTTCAGCGCAGGCCCCGCTGCGTTACCGGAAGTTGTGCTGCAACAGGCCGCAGACGAAATGACCAACTGGCGCGGTTGTGGCGCCGGAGTGATGGAGCTTAGTCATCGCAGCCGTGAATTTGTCTCCATCGCAGAGCAGGCGGAAGCAGATTTGCGAGAATTGCTTGGTGTGCCAGACAACTATTCCGTCCTTTTTCTTCAGGGAGGGGCGACGGGCCAGTTCGGTTTTGTGCCGCTGAACCTGTCTCGCGGATTCGCGGATGCGAACTATGTAAACACCGGTCAGTGGTCGAAGAAAGCTATCACCCAGGCTTCAAATTACCTTAATGTTCATGTCGCTGCTACCGGAGAAGAGAGTGGCTTTTGCCACATACCGGACGAGTCTGCATGGTCAGTCAATCCAGATGCTGCGTATCTGCACTACACGCCAAATGAAACCATCGGTGGTGTTGAATTCGGTTTTGTACCTGATAGCGCTGGCTTACCGCTGGTAGCAGATATGTCATCGACACTTCTGTCTCGTCCTGTCGACGTGAGTCGATTCGGAGTGATCTACGCCGGCGCGCAGAAGAACATTGGTCCGTCGGGACTCACTGTTGTCATTGTCAACCGGGATCTGTTCGGCCGGGCGCACGACATTCTGCCCGATGCGTTCAATTACGAATCACAGGACAAAGCCGGGTCGATGCTGAACACCCCGCCGACCTACAGCTGGTACATAGCCGGACTAGTGTTTAACTGGTTGAAATCACTGGGCGGAATCGATGCCATAGCAGCAATTAACGAGCGAAAGGCAAACAAGTTATATGATGTGATTGATGGTTCTGATTACTACAGTAATCCAGTCAAAAAAGACTGTCGCTCATGGATGAATATCCCATTCATTTGCGGGGATGGCAGTGCTGACGATGCATTCTTATCCGGTGCGACTGAAGCCGGTTTACACACATTGAAAGGGCATCGCTCGGTGGGAGGCATGCGCGCCAGTATATACAACGCCATGCCCGAAGAAGGCGTCGATGCGTTGATCTCTTATATGCAGGAGTTTGAACGAACCCGCACGTAGCAGGCGAGGCCGTGCGAACAGTGCCTGCTGGGCAAGTATTAAGGATTACGTCATTTTTCTGGAGCTGCTGGCGTATAATAGCAGGCTGCTTTTTAGTACTTCAGCGCATTTAATGAATTCTTTATGTGGCCTTCTACCCATTGTCCTGCTGCTGTTTGCCAAGCCTGAAAGTTGTAGCTATCACCGATTTCACAGGAATGAATATGCCTTTTAAAATACAAAAAATTAATAACATCGCAGCGAAAGGACTCGATGCGTTTCCGTCGGCTGGTTACGAAGTTGGCTCAGAAGTGACGGACCCGGACGGTATTATTCTGCGCTCGCAAAAGCTGCACGATATGGAAATCGGCCTGAATCTTAAATCCATCGGTCGCGCTGGTGCCGGCGTTAATAATATACCGGTAGAACGACTGACTGATGCAGGCGTCGTGGTTTTTAACGCGCCCGGTGCTAACGCAAATGCGGTAAAAGAACTGGTGATCGGCAGCTTATTGTTGTCTGAGCGAAATCTTGAAAAAGCCGTCGGTTATACACTGGCGCTTGATTCACACGGCGACGCTTTAGAGCGGGAAGTAGAAGACGGCAAGAAGCGGTTCGTCGGTAATGAGCTATCCGGCCGAACGCTTGGTGTGATCGGTCTTGGTGCTATTGGAGTAGAGGTTGCTAACACGGCAGCTGCGCTGGGAATGAAAGTTATCGGGCATGATCCGGGGATTACTGTTACCAACGCGTGGAAGTTGAATGCTGACGTGGTCAAAGCGCAAAGTGTGGATGAAGTGCTGGCAGGGGCTGATTTTCTAACCTTGCATGTTCCATTGATAGACGCCACGCGAGCGATGATCAACACCTCTCGTATTCCTACAATGAAAGATGGCGCTGTACTGTTGAACTTTGCACGTGCGGGAGTCGTTGATGAGCCGGCAGTGCTGGAGGCGCTCGACAGCGGAAAACTTAAAGCCTTTATCTGCGATTTTCCAACCGCTGAAAACATCGCTCATGAAAAGGTCATTGCCATGCCGCATCTTGGTGCATCAACTAACGAAGCAGAAGAAAACTGTGCGGTGATGGTTGCGGAGCAAATGTGTGATTTTCTTGAACATGGCAACATAAAAAATTCGGTCAACTTTCCCGCAGTGTCCCTGGCGCGCAAAAGTGATTTTCGCCTGTCTCTGATACACCGGAATATTCCTGATATGGTCGGGCAAATTTCCCATCAGCTGGGAATCGCCTCAATCAACATACTTCACATGATTAACGAGTCGCAGGGTGAGGTGGCATGTACTCTTATTGACACCGAATCCCGGGTTGAAGAAAAAACACTTTCGGCAATCAGGGACATCGAAGGCTTGCTTAAAGTTCGGCAGATATAACGATCGTATTGGCCGGCAGGCGGCTAGTGCGCATCTGTCTGTCTGTAGAATAGAAAATTGTGCGTTTTCGCGACACTGGCGGATTGCTCAGGCTGGGCAAGGCTGGCATCATTAACGGCTGCAAGACAGTTGTTCTCACCACCCGGTTTTCAACGCGCGTTCATTGGCATCTGCAACGCTGCAGGGCTTTGAGATACGTATCGCCTGCGTATCGATCAGACAAGGCCCGCCGGTGAAGTGCAATGCTGGTGGCAGTGATCAGTGTTGTGAGCGAGTCATTTTCGCTGTCACGCCCCGCAACATAGTCTGCCAGGAGTATTAGCCCGCACCGGTGCATAAATTTCTATGGTTAATCAAATAACGATAATCGGAGTGGGGCTGATAGGCGGATCGTTTGCTTTGGCTTTAAAAAAAGCCGGGGTAAAAACTGAATTTGTCGGTTATGGGCGAAATGAAGCAAGCCTCAGGCGAGCGGTTGATCGAGGGATTATCGACAATTACGCGCTGTCGCCGGGGGCGGCAGTGCAGGGCAGTGATCTGGTGTTGCTGGCAACGCCGGTTGGCGCCAATGAGGCCCTGTTTGCAGAGCTGGGTGCAGTCATCCACAGCGATTGTATTGTGACTGACGCTGGTAGCGTGAAGCAAAGTGTCATAGAGGCAGCAAGACGCCATCTGCCATCACTAAACAATTTTGTGCCAGCCCACCCCATTGCCGGCACTGAACACAGCGGTGTTGAGGCAGGCTTTGCGACCTTGTACGAAGGCAAACGTCTCATTATTACACCGATCGAAGAGACATCCGATCATGCCCGGCAATGCGTATCCGCACTGTGGGCGCAAACCGGTGCAATAGTCGAAACGATGAGCGCAGCGCGGCACGATGCGGTCTTTGCTGCCACCAGCCACCTGCCACATATGCTTGCTTTTACGCTGGTCGAAACCTTGTTTCGAATGGATCAAAAGGACACGTTGTTAAGGTATGCTTCGGGTGGTTTCAGCGATTTCACCAGAATAGCGTCGAGTGATCCGGTTATGTGGAGGGATATCTGTCTGCATAACAGCGATAGTATCCTCGAAGCGATGGGCGGGCTTCAGAGTGGTCTGGAAAGTTTGACCGAGGCTATCCGTCAACGCGACGGTGAATCAATCGAGGCCATGTTTCGAATAGCTAAAGAAACCAGAGATCAAAAAATAGTCTCAAAGGCGATTGAAAAATGAGTATTGCAGTTGCGCAGCCCGGTGGATCTATTAACGGTACTTTCACTGTGCCTGGTGATAAATCCATGTCACACAGAGCCGTCATGCTCGCCTCTATTGCCATTGGCCAAAGCCGGATCAGAGGTTTTCTGTCCGGGGAGGACAGTCTTAACACGCTGGCAGCTTTCCGGGCCATGGGGGTAGAGATTGAATACAGTGAAGCTGAGATTATCGTCAACGGTGTAGGTCTGCGTGGTCTCACCGCTGCTGGAAGCGAGCTCTACATGGGCAATGCCGGAACCGGTATGCGACTGATAGCGGGTCTGCTTTCAGCGCAGGCTTTTCCATCAAAGCTTACCGGGGATGAGTCGTTGTCACGTCGTCCGATGGAACGGATTATCGGTCCGCTACGGCAGATGGGCGCTTCGATAAGCGGTGATTCGAGTGGTTGTCCACCACTTTCGATTACACCTGTTGACTCACTCCAGGCATTGGATTACACACTGCCAATGGCAAGTGCACAGGTAAAGTCCTGTATATTGCTGGCCGGTTTGTATGCCACAGGTGAAACGACAGTAACCGAGCCTGCGGTCACCAGAGATCACACGGAAAGAATGCTGCAAACATTCGGTTACCCGGTATCCCTGCCGGATGCTCACGGCAAGGTTGTTTTACAGCCCGCTGGTGAACTGATTGGTTGTGATATTAATATCCCTGCCGATATTTCGTCCGCAGCTTTTCCCATTGTCGCAGCATGTATTACTCCGGGCGCAGAAATACTTATTGAAAATGTCGGAGTGAACCCGACGCGGACCGGCATCATTGATATCATGCGTTTGATGGGAGCTGACATCGAATACGTGAATCAACGGTCCAGCGGGGCGGAACCAGTGGCGGATATACGGGTTCGCTACGCACCTCTTCACGGAATAGATATTCCTCCCGATCTTGTGCCTCTGGCTATTGATGAATTGCCGGTGGCATTTATAGCAGCATCAGTGGCGCAAGGTACCACCCGGGTAACCGGTGCTGAAGAACTGAGAGTGAAAGAAAGCGATCGAATCTCATCAATGGCAGCTGGTCTGCAGACCCTGGGTGTTGACGCGACACCGACACCGGACGGTATGGTGATCAACGGGGGTGATATCGGCGGCGGAACTGTCGATACTTTTTTTGACCATCGAATAGCGATGTCGTTTTGTGTCGCCAGCCTTCGCGCGAGTGACGCGATCACCATCAACGATGTGCAGCATGTAGAGACATCATTCCCCGGTTTTTTCGAATTATGCTCGGCGCATGGCATGCGGGTACAGGTTAGGTAGTGCCTTTACTGCATGGCGAACCTCCGGTAATTGCTATTGACGGGCCCAGTGGGTCCGGCAAAGGGACTATTGCCCGATCAGTCGCCCAGCGGCTGTCTTTTGTCTTCCTCGACAGTGGTGCGTTGTATCGTGCGGTTGCGCTGGCATCTCTGAATACCCACACCAAAGAAGACGACGCAGAAGCGCTGGCACAGCTGGCGCTGACAGCACCGATAGATTTTTCGAGAAATCAGGACACAGGGGATGCTGCTGTGTTGCTCGGTGCACAGGATGTCACCGCTGATTTGCGCAGAGAAGAAGTCGGTGAAAGGGCCTCGAAAATCGCTACCCATCAGCAAGTCAGGGCGGCGTTGCTGGATCGCCAGCGACGATGGCGTCAACCCCCGGGGCTGGTGGCCGATGGCAGGGATATGGGAACGGTGGTATTTCCCGATGCGATATTAAAAGTTTTCTTGACAGCATCCGCTGAAATCCGGGCGAAAAGAAGACATAAGCAGTTGATAGAGAAAGGAATGTCAGCTAAAATAGAGAGTTTACTCGCGGACATTCGTAAACGAGATGATCGTGACTACAACCGCGAAATAGCACCTTTAAAGGCCGCTGAGGACTCCGTGGCTATAGACTCCAGCCTCCTGTCTATTGATCAGGTGGTCACAAAAGTGCTTGATTTGGCTGAAAATAGATTATGATTGGCGCGTTGCGAGTCAATAGACCGAAATCGCGACAATTCTTTTTTCCGGGCTACCTGCACAGGTAAAATCCGGAAAACACCAAGCCGCTGGCAGAAGGAACTGCTGCGAATATAAACCACCCTTGCGATGACCAGAGCGTACACGCATTGTATATTTTTCCAGGAATACTAACTTTTTATGTCTGAATCTTTTGCTGACCTGTTTGAAGAGAGCATCTCTCAAACCCAAATGAAGCCCGGTTCTATACTGACCGGCACTGTCATCGACATCAGCGGTGACTTTGTGATGGTCCATGCGGGCCTGAAATCCGAAGGTGTTATCCCAGTCGAGCAGTTTATGGATGAGACTGGCAACATATCCGTATCAATAGGGGAAGAAGTTGAAGTAGCACTCGACTCCGTTGAAGATGGTTTCGGCGAAACGCGACTCTCGCGTGAAAAAGCCAAGCGTGCACGGGCATGGGCTCGACTCGAAAAGGCGCAGGAAACCGAAGAAATCGTCACTGGTGCAATCACCGGTAAGGTCAAAGGTGGCTTTACTGTTGAAATCAACGATATTCGCGCGTTTCTGCCAGGCTCACTGGTCGATGTACGTCCTGTTCGCGATACCAGCTATCTCGAAGGTAAAGAGCTCGAATTCAAGGTGATTAAACTTGATCGCCGCCGTAACAACGTTGTTGTTTCTCGACGTGCTGTTGTTGAGTCTGAGTACAGTGCAGAGCGTGAGCAATTGCTCGAGAGCCTGCAGGAAGGCCAGGAAGTAACCGGTATTGTTAAAAACCTCACCGACTATGGTGCGTTCCTCGATCTTGGCGGCATAGACGGATTGCTGCACATCACTGACATGGCGTGGAAGCGGGTTAAGCATCCGAGCGAAGTGGTTGAAGTCGGTCAGGAAATGAAAGTGAAGGTGCTGAAATTCGATCGTGAGCGCAATCGTGTGTCTCTGGGGCTCAAGCAACTAGGCGACGATCCCTGGATGGATCTGGTACGTCGTTATCCCGAAAACACCCGTATTTTCGGTAAGGTCACCAACATTGCAGATTACGGTTGCTTTGTAGAAATCGAAGAAGGTGTAGAAGGCCTGGTTCACGTCTCTGAAATGGACTGGACCAACCGAAACGTCAACCCGAACAAGGTCGTTGCGCTGGGTGATGAAATAGAGGTGATGATCCTCGATATCGATGAAGAACGCCGACGTATCTCTCTTGGTGTGAAGCAGTGTAAGCAGAATCCGTGGGAAGAATTTGCCGGCAACTTCAATAAGAACGATAAAGTCTCCGGTAAAATCAAGTCGATTACTGACTTCGGTATCTTCATCGGGCTGGAAGGCGGCATTGACGGGCTTATTCATCTGTCTGATCTGTCCTGGAATGACACAGGCGAAGAGTCAGTTCGCAATTTCCAGAAGGGGCAGGAAATTGAAGCGGTAGTGTTGGCAGTTGATCCGGAAAGAGAAAGAATTTCTCTGGGTGTGAAACAACTGGAGCAGGATCCGTTTGGTCAGTTCGTTGCTGACAACCCGAAAGGGTCTCTGGTTAAAGGCACTATCACTGAAGTCGATACAAAAGTAGCGATGGTGAATTTAGGTGAAGGCGTGGAAGGAATTCTACGTGCGAGCGAGTTTGCCCGGGATCGTGTTGAAGACCTCAAAATGCACCTTAAAGAAGGTGATGAGCTTGAGGCGAAGTTCGTCAACATTGATCGCAAGGCACGAGCAATTTCACTGTCAGTGAAAGCCAAAGAGAGCGATGAGGAAGGCGAGGCAATGCGCGATTATGCACAAACCTCAGCTCCCGCACCGACAACACTCGGCGATCTGATGAAAGAACAAATGGGCTCATTAGATAGCGATAACGAGTAGCAAGCACCGGGCGCCGGGCCAGAGCAGTCCGGCGTCCCGTAAACAAGTAACCCCGGAGTGTAAGGGCCAATGACCAAATCTGATCTGATTGAAGCATTAGCCGCAAACCAGTCGCATCTAGCGCTGCGCGACGTTGAGCTGGCTGTAAAAGGACTGCTGGAGCGTATGAGTTCGGCACTGGCCACTGGTGAGCGCATAGAAATACGCGGATTCGGCAGCTTCAGTCTGCACTTCCGTCCCCCGCGTATGGGGCGTAATCCTAAGTCGGGCGATGCGGTTGCACTGCGCGGTAAATATGTTCCCCACTTCAAGCCGGGAAAAGAGTTGCGAGAGCGCGTCAACAGAGGTTTCGAGGAGCAACAGGGCAACCACATGAGCCTTGAGCACCACGCGACGCCCAAAACCGGCACTGACGACTAGGCTGCGCCCCCTTTATTAGCCGCAACCGGTTAATTTTCATCGACATCCCATCGGCGCGCCGTCAGAATTAGTGCTCTCCTTCTGAGCGCTCAAATCTATCCATGGAATTCTCCTGGTGGCTGGTGCCGCTGGCCGGATTTGCCGGCTGGTGCATCGGTTACGAAAAAATCCGTCACGCGATAACCGGCAAACGCAATAGCCGTCAGTCGACAGACTTGTCTTCGCTGCTGCCCGGCCATGACGACCGTGTAGAGCGTGACAGTGAGCTGGAAGCTCTGCTTCAACAATATTCCGTCGACGATACCTCCTTCGATATCTATCGCACCCTCGGTGATGCGTTTCGTCGCAGAGGGGAGTACTCGCGTGCAATCGGCGTTCATGAGCACCTGCTGGCAACCGGGAAGCTGGCTGCGACTCAACGGCGCAAGGCAATACTGGAGCTTTCGCGTGATTACGCCGGGGCAGGTCTGCTTGATCGGGTAGAGGCGTTGCTGGTACCGCTGGTGGATGAAGATCCAAATGAACGTGAAGCCAGTGCCCATTTGTTGCGACTTTATGAAAAGCAGCAGGACTGGCAAAGCGCCATTGATCTGGCCAGTGCTAACCAGTCGATACCGCAAGAGGATCGTGATGAACTTATTGCTCAGTATTGCTGTGAAATAGCGGCACTTCGGGAGCTCGAAGACAATCTGGAAGAGTCTGAGCAATGGCTCAAAAGAGCGATAAAGACCGAGCCTTCCTGCAGTCGTGCGCTGTTGATGCTCGGGCGGCAGTCGATTGAACTAAAAGATTTTAAAGCGGCGTTGAGCTACTTCAGCGAAATAGAAATCCACCACCCTGAACTGGCGCCGGAAATTGCAGAATCTGTTTTCTACGCGCTACAACAAAGTGGCGACAGCGATGCAATGCAACAGCATATTGATTATATTCGTGATCGCCAGAACAGCTACTCGGTTATCAAGCTTGCCAGAGATGCGATAAGCCGACTGGAAGGTGATAAGAACGCCAGTGAGTTCTTTATTGAGCAGATCGCGCGCAGACCATCGCTGAAGGGGCTCAGAGACTGGGCTGAGCGAGAGTTGGAAACAACCAAACCAAGGGACAAGGAAAAGGTAGCTGCAATGGTTGAGATGTTGCGGCATGTGGTTGAAGAGAAGCCGGTGTATCGATGCGATCGCTGTGGCTATCGCTGTAAACAGATTCAGTGGCGTTGTCCCGGATGTGAAAACTGGAACTCGGTAAAAGTAATCATCGGAGCTGAAGGTGAATAATCATAAGCGAGTTATAGTGGCGCTGGACAAGCCAGATTTTACGTCTGCGATCGCGCTGGCGGAAAGACTCGACCCCGAACTGTGCCGGGTCAAAGTCGGGAAGGAATTGTTCACGGCTTCCGGCCCGAAGGTGGTTGAAGCACTGCATAAACTGGGGTTTCAAATCTTTCTGGATTTGAAGTTTCATGACATTCCAAACACCGTTGCCGGCGCATGTCGTGTCGCTGCAGACCTCGGAGTGTGGATGGTGGATGTCCACGCAGCCGGTGGTGCTTCTATGATGCAAGCTGCAAGGAACGCGTTGGGTTCTCCCGGTGCAAATACGCCGTTGCTGATCGCTGTGACCGTACTCACCAGCATGGATGAATCGGCTTTACGGAAGACAGGAATCGAAGGCGGGATCGACGAGCAGGTAAAACGACTGACCGAATTGGTCGATGACGCCGGGCTGGACGGTGCGGTTTGCAGTCCGCTCGAAGCCTCTGCGATCAAACGCCGACACCCTCGACTTATTACAGTCACCCCGGGTATCAGGCTTAAGGAAGACGCCTCTGATGATCAAAAGCGCATAATGACACCGGACAAAGCAGTTAGCGCCGGAGCTGATTACCTGGTGATCGGACGTTCAATCACAGCTGCAGCAGAACCAGTACAAACACTTGCCGACATTCAGCAGTTACTAGGCTGACGGCTGGGGCGCGAACCTTCGTGATTGAGTTATTGCACACACAGGTGCGTCGCGCTTGCGCTGTGACTATGCGATCGCACCACTTGTGGCACAACAAGACTGATTGAATCAGGAGCTGAAACTTTGGAAAAGCTGTACATAACGGCTCAGTCGCTACTGGAAGATTCGTGGCAGCTCGGAGTCAACATTCTTAAAAGCGGCTTTCATCCCAACTTTATAGTCGGGGTATGGAGAGGAGGTACACCAGTCGGCATTGCTGTGCAGGAGCTGTTGGATTTTTACGGAGTGCACACGGACCATATCTCGATTAGAACGTCATCCTACAGCGGAAAGAGCCGGCTGGAGGCGCCAGTACGTGTTCATGGGCTGGATTATCTAATTAACAATATCAATGCAGATGATGCTTTATTAATTGTCGACGATGTTTACGATACCGGGCTGAGTGTTCAGGGAGTGATTCAGACGCTGACGGTGAAAGCACGTAGAAATACACCTGAAGATATTCGTATTGCCACGCCGTATTACAAGCCATCTAAAAATCGGACGCAAATGACGCCGCATTACTATATTCACGAAACTGATCAGTGGCTGGTGTTTCCACATGAAATGGACGGAATGAACCGTGCCGAGTTACAGGTGAATAAACCGCGTCTAATGCCGTTTATCGAAGACATGGATCAGTTCTACGCCGAGCGTGCCGGCAATGAACCGGACTAAAAGTCAGTTGTTGTTTTCGACACCGGAAACGACACTCTCAAACATTTCGTTAGACTCGATTTAATAACGCTTACTGTGTAGGAGACGCCCCTATGGGCAGCCAAAGAAAAACCATTGACCTTCGCAGTGACACCGTCACCCTGCCCACCGAGAATATGCTTAGCGCAATGGCTGATGCAAAGGTCGGTGATGATGTTTATGGTGAAGATCCCACGGTTAATGAACTGGAAGCATATGCTGCAGAAATGCTTGGTTTTGAATCTGCACTCTTTGCCACCAGTGGAACGCAGTCTAATCTGCTTGCCTTGCTGGCACACTGTCAGCGCGGGGATGAGTACATAGTCGGACAGCAGGCGCATACCTATAAGTACGAAGGTGGAGGGGCGGCCGTGCTTGGTAGTATTCAGCCGCAACCAGTTGAGTTTCGCGGAGACGGCACGCTGTGCCTGAAACAGGTGGAAGCTGCGATAAAGCCCGACGATTTCCACTTTGCCAACACCCGGCTTGTCGCTCTTGAGAATACAGTTGCAGGTCGTGTGTTGCCAATAGAATATCTGGCGGCAATGCGTGAGCTGGTAGATTCTCGTGGATTAGCGTTACACCTGGATGGTGCCAGAGTCTTCAATGCGGCGGTACAACAGAAATCGGATATAAAAAATATCAGCAGGTACTTTGATTCTGTCTCGATATGTTTATCGAAAGGACTTTGCGCACCTGTAGGCTCTGTGCTTTGTGGGAGCGGTGAACTCGTTGCCAGTGCGAGACGATGGCGGAAGATGCTGGGAGGCGGTATGCGACAGGCCGGTTACGTCGCTGCTGCAGGGCTGGTTGCATTGCGCGAAAACGTCGAGCGTTTAGAAAAAGATCACGAAAACGCCCGGAAACTGTACGAAGGATTGAAACCAATCGCTGCACTAAATCTAACTGATGATCACGTGCGTACCAACATGGTCTTTTTAGATTGTGGACTTCGTACCGCCGAGGCGCTGGCTGGAAAACTTGCCAGCGAGGACATAATTATTTCGCCAGCATCGACACCGCGGCTTGTACTACACAAAGATGTATCCAGCCGGGATGTCACCCGCGTCATCAATAAAGTAAATGAATTTTTTGACCAGCCGGAGTGACTTTACTAATGTGAGCGCAGGGGGTTAGATTCAGGCATTGATACGAACTGTTGCCCGGCATAAGCCGGCTGCACTGCGGGCGCGTCCGTGCGCCTATCCGTCCCTGGATTTTCGCGATCATCTGGCGATGATTCTTGGTGAGCAGCCCTGCTCACCTGTTTGCTACTGTGCATTGCCTCCGTACAACCGATGTAACGGTCACAGAACTCGATAGTTTAGTGAACTGAAGCACTTTTTTTGTGTGAACAATATTTTCAAGCACTTACGTGACAACAGCAACCTGCTAACGCTGCAATAGCTCTGCACCTCGCTCGGCCATTTGCTGGTGTAGCCACCTGCCACCGTAGACTGATAAGTGGTCCATGTCTGAATAGAGAATTCGATCGTCATCGTAGAGCTGAGTAACATCCTCGATATTTTTGTACGGATCGAAAAATTCAGCCCCCAGGGCGTTTACTCGCGCTTCGATTGTGTCGTTGTAAACGGGGTAGAGTTCGCTGACATGCTGTTCCGGTGTCAGGCAGTGAACACCCAGTCGATCACAGTTGGCAATCTTGGCAGGGCTGAAGGTGAGTAGAGGTGGTTGCGCCATCACAACCACTCTTTTAGATTTTTCAACGGCAAGATTAACCAGGTCATCCAGACGAGACAGATATAGCGCATCCTGGTAATCCAGATCCCACCTGAATGCGATAATTGTCAGTTCAGGTTCCTGCTGCAGTTTCTCTGTATATGATTTTCTCAGCCCATCGCATTTTGACGATTCGGTTTTTAATCCGCAGCCGCCGGTTCCCCACATTTTCAGGTGCATGCCCGCGTCTTCAGCGAGTCGGGAAAACAGCTCAAAATAGTGTTCTGAGTGGCTGTTGCCCAGAAGTACCACTTCTTTATCGCTGTCAATGTCACCTCCATCGCAGCCCAGATTGACCAGCGAAGGACACACAGCCCGATCAATGTGGCTGTACTGAAGCATGGTATCGACTGTGTCGGTTGTTAGTCGGTTGGGGAGTCCCTTGGTGACAACAACACCTGCTGCCAGAAGTACAAGAGCGGCACTCGGAATGGCAAAATACCATATCAGTGCTTTGATACCGGTTACGTTCAGACGCCGCAGCGGACGCTCGACAGCATAATAGGAAAGCAGGCTTAAACCGAATATCAGTGCAAGGCAGATAAGCTGAACGGTCAGCGGCAGATGCAGGTAACCTTCAGTGGTGTTTAAGATATAACGCGCTAGTGCGAGCACTGGCCAGTGAAATAGATACAACGAATAAGACAGCAGCCCGATCCAGACGACGACTCCGTTCTCCAGGGCGCGGTTAACCCAGGTATCTTTACTGTGAATGATCAATGCGATGGGGATGCAGGCCAGCATTGCAGAAAAACCCGGAAAAACAAATTGCTTGTCGAAAAACAACAGTGTTGCCGCGAGGACAACCACTGCCATCGTTGTCACAATGCTTGAGTCGGTTCTTTCCAGAGAGCCTTTCGCGTGTGCAATCGCCAATACCGAGCCGACTAGCAGTTCTCCCATTCTTGTTAAAAGAAAATAGTAACTCAGCCCGGCAAAGTTACTTTGCCCGGACATATATTGGGCAAGTGCAAAGCTTGCCAATGCTAAAACAATCAGAACTACCGTCAGGTTTACTTTGATAAACCTGATAAAAATGATCAGTACGATGGGCAGAATAAAATAGTATTGCTCTTCGACAGAAAGCGACCATGTATGCAACATGGGCCATTCGGAAGAGTCTGATGAAAAGTAGTCCCCGGTTCTTAATGCAAACTGCATGTTAGAGACAAACAGAATCGCACCTAATATAGAAATCCCGGTTTTAAAGAAGTCATAGGGCAATAGTATAAAATACGCGGCAATCATGGTTAAAATTGCCATGAAATACAGCGGTGGCAGAATCCGTTTAGAGCGTCGTACATAAAAATTGGTGAAGGTGTATCGCTTCTCCATCAATTCGGTATAGACGATTCGGGTAATCAGGTAGCCCGAAATCACAAAGAACACGTCAACCCCCAGATATCCGGCATTGAGGTATCGTGGGTCAAGGTGGAAAAGTAAAACCGCGAGTACGGCAATTGCTCGTAGCCCGTCGATATCTTTTCGGTATTGCATACTATTCATAACGTAGCCGGGATAGAACCTGGGTTATTGGCAATGGGTCAATTGCTGAATATGGAGTTGCGCGCTGTCTTTATTATCTGCGACGGGCAGTACCAGCCGACGCTGTGACTGATGCAGATGTAAATTTTCGGGCGGTAGTATCATGTCAAAATTCACCGCTGATCAGCGGCGTGATAAATTGACCACATGTTCGATTAGCAGAGCTGTTTCAGCTAGAGGCGGTGTTTTCAGGTAGCAGGGATGCAAAGTCAGCTCGGTAACTATTTGTTAAAGACTGTAAAACACATGAGTTTCTATTAACGCTGTCTGCCAACCCAGTGCTACCCGGTTGTGTCCCGAATTGCCTTGACGTTGGCGGTGGCATGCTCCGCAAACCAGCGGGTGTTGCACTTCGCGTCAGTTCGATAAAATTGGAACCCAGTAGCGCGCGAATGCCTTTACAAGTTGTCGGCAGAGTATCAATTAACCTGTTCGACGGCTGTGACCGGTTGGCAAGCGGTTTTGCTGATGCCAGCATGTGATATCGGCGCCAGCGCGTTTGAATTTAGCAAATACAGTCTGAAGTCAGTGACTTATGACATAGTGCGAATAAATATATCTGTTTCAGGGGGTACGGGAAAATGAAAAACCAGATAGCTATTCTGGGTGCGGTGCTGCTCATGCTGGGCGGATGTGCGACCAATCCGGTGACTGGTAAAAAGGAGCTCAGTTTTGTCGGTGAAGACTGGGAACTGTCTGTCGGCCAGCAACAGTATGCGCCCAGCCGCCAGTCGCAGGGTGGAGACTATATTGCAGATCCACAGGTGCAGGCTTATATCAACAAGGTGGGGCAAAGGCTGGCTGTCGTCAGTGATCGCAAACTGCCATATGAGTTCAAGGTGATCAATTCCGGGGTGCCTAATGCATGGGCACTGCCCGGTGGTAAAATCGCCATCAATCGAGGCTTGCTCACCAAAATGAAAAGCGAGTCTGAGCTGGCAGCGGTGCTTGGGCACGAGATTGTCCATGCGGCGGCCAAACACGGCGCCAAGGGGTTTACGCGCGGTACGTTGTTGCAGGGTGGATTATTCGCAGCAACAGTTGCCAGCTCGGGCAAAAAGTATTCGGACGTCGCTCGCATGAGCGCCAGTATCGGCGCGCAGTTGATTAACACACGCTATGGTCGGGATGCCGAACGCGAATCCGACAGGTTTGGCATTGAGTACATGGTGCGTGCCGGATATGACCCGCAGGGCGCAGTAGATTTACAGGCAACTTTTCTGGAATTGTCCAAAGATAGTAAGCGCGGAAAGGACTTTATCAGCGGGTTGTTTGCCAGCCACCCGCCTTCGGAAGAACGACTTGCTAATAACAAAGCGATGGTTGCGCGATTGCCTGCCGGCGGAGACATCAAAGCTGTTGAGTATCGGCAGAATATTTCCCGGTTGCTCAAAACCGAGCCGGCCTACGAAGCCTTTGAACAGGCGCAAAAAGCACTGTCTGAAAGAGATTATCCCGCCGCACGATCCCTGACTCAAAGGGCCATTTCGCTTGAGCCGGAAGAGGGACATTTCTACAGCTTAATGGGTGATATTGACCGGCTGACCGACAATTTTTCAGGCGCTCGTCGCCACTATAGCCGAGCGATCAGCCTGAACGATGACTTCTTCTACTACCATTTACATCTGGGGCTTGTGAGTGAAAAAGTGCGTGACTTCAGCAATGCTCGGCGGTCGCTGAATCGTAGCCTCGAGTTATTGCCGACTGCCAATGCCTATAACGCGCTCGGAGACATCGCCCGTGCAACCGGACAGCGTGATGAAGCGGTTTCACACTACTCAAAAGCTGCGGTAGATAGCGGGCCGGCGGGGAAGGCCGCGCTGGGGTCACTGGTTGATCTGGATCTGTCGAACAATCCCGGAAAATATGTTTCGGCAAGGCATCAGGTTGGAAAAGATGGTGTGTTGCGAATACAGATTCAAAATAGAACCCCGCGAAATATAGGTAATGTTGCTCTGCGGATCGCATATCCGGGCAGCGACGGGCAAGTGCGTGAGGTGACGCGTACGGTGACCGGAGTGTTATCTGCCGGCAAAGGCGAAACCCTTGAGGTGATGCGTATCGATCCGGCGATGGCAAACAACGTTAAAATCGGCGTGGTGGGTGCCCGGGTGATAAAATAGACCCGACTAAACACTACTCATTTAATTGTGCAAATAGAAAATAATACCGTTGTTGCTTTTCATTATTCCCTGACTGAAGTGGATGGTAGCTATTCTGAAGATTCACGCAGCGGAGACCCTTTGTACTACCTGCATGGACATCGAGGCATACTGCCCGGGCTGGAAGATGCGATGACAGGGCGAGTAGCAGGTGACAAATTTGCTGTCACCATCGAGCCCGAACAAGGGTATGGCTTGCGAAATGAAGACGGTATTCAGCGCGTCCCGATAAAGCATCTGATCGGTCGCAAGAAACCCCGCCTTGGCGATATCGTATCCGTAAACTCTGCCAGAGGCGAAATAAAAGCCACGGTTATCAAGATCGGCAAATTCAATGTGGATGTTGACAGTAACCATCCGCTGGCAGGTAAAACCCTGTCCTTTGAGGTAGAAATTCTCGAAGTCAGAGAAGCGACAATGGAAGAGGTTGCTCACCGCCACGCACACGGCCCTCATACGCCCCCCCACTAAACATAGCCCGGTCGCGCAGGTTGCCGGTTTTACTGAAAGAGTTGAATATCAACCGCCCACCGCTGGATGTAGGCACATATCCCTGTAAATCCTGAAAACTGGCACTATCGGCTGTGCGTGGTCGTTGTATAGTGTTCGCTGACAGAACCTGAGGTCGTCCTGATGTTATTGGAACCCTGCAGGTATCCCGTATCATCTCCGGCAGTGCACGAGGTTCGCCTGCCGTCTGGCGCTGCAACTGTCGCAAAACAACACCTCGTCCGCCCGGCTCACTGAGCGGACAAATCAACACGGATTTTTTATGCATACCGTCAACTCCGCGCTTATCCCGAGAGTCAGATGAATGAGTGATTTAGTT
This sequence comes from Chromatiales bacterium, assembly GCA_020631335.1. Classification (GTDB taxonomy): domain Bacteria; phylum Pseudomonadota; class Gammaproteobacteria; order Granulosicoccales; family Granulosicoccaceae. The sequence continues at coordinate 1,967 of JAHDHK010000023.1, read as the reverse complement.
GCAGACGCTGTCAATATGACATTTCGCACGCCGGCTGGTGAGGCGGTCCATGCGCTTAAGGATGTCAGTTTCACACTAAAGCAGGGGGAGTTGTTGTCTGTTCTGGGGCCAAGTGGCTGTGGAAAAACAACACTGCTTAATATTATTGCGGGTTTTTTGCGTCCAACCGGCGGTGCATTGCGGTTGAACGATGAGGAAATTGACGGCCCAGGTGTCGAGCGCGGCATGGTCTTTCAGCAGGGCGCTTTGTTTGAGTGGCTGACGGTTGCCGAGAATGTGAATTTCGGGCTCCGGATACTGCTAAAAAGGTGGAGGAGTGGCTTGAGATCGTGGGGCTACAGGGGTTTGGTGATACCCCGACCTATCAGTTATCTGGAGGAATGCAACAGCGTGTAGCGCTTGCCCGCTGCCTGATCAATGACCCGGATCTGATCCTGATGGATGAACCTCTCGGCGCGCTGGACGCACTGACTCGTGAAAAAATGCAGTCACTGGTATTGAAGATATGGAAAGAAACCGGAAAGACGATTCTGATCATTACTCACTCTGTTGAAGAGGCATTGTTACTGGGAGAGCGCCTGTTTGTGATGGCGCCGCGGCCTGGCAGATTGCACAAAGAGTATCGCCTGCCATTCGCAGAAGCCGGATTACACGGGGATCTGCGGGACATCAAAAACGACGCAGAGTTTGTTAAGTACCGTGAAGAGATACTTTCGATGATCTGGAACATGGAAGAAGAAATCATGGGTAAGGTGCTCTGATGATCGATGCCATTGCACAATACCGCGGTGTTATTGTCGGTACGATTTTTATCCTTCTCATCGTCGGGTTAATCGCAGCCTATATCTATGGCAGGCGGGTAATACGCACTGAAAAAACTGATGCCGTGTTTGGCAATCCGGAACGGGCACTGGGTGGGTGGTACTGGGTTTTCGCAGGCGTATCAACCATATTGCTGATCTGGTTTTATTTTTCATGGGACGCTGCCAGATCTTACTTCCCCAAGGCTGCCAATGAGCTGTGCCAGGTGGCAAAAGTCGATACTGCCATTAATCCGATGCGCTCGGTTTTTCCGATTCAATCACGTTTGCTGAAGGGGACTTCTCTGCTTGCCAGAGATGGTAATCAGCTGGAGAGTTTGAAACGCGATCTGGCGAGGTCCGGATTCACAGATCAAGAGCAAAAGGAGTTCGGCAGTCTTCTCGACGATTTACAGGGCGCGTTGTATTCGCTGGCCTCTCCGGACAGCGTAGATCCGGCTGTGCAGGATCAAATTGTTTCGATAGCGGCACGTATCGACGACGCCCGCATTCAACTGGCGAGTGCAGATTTTCCTGGAAAGATCACACCGGGAGAACTTGAAGAAGTAGCGGCTCAGCCCGGCTGGGGGGAATCCACTACCGAGGTGCCCAATTTGCCGGTGACAGAGCGTGGTCGAAAATTCAGCGCCATTTCTGCTGTTGTTGCAGAGATATCGAAGGACTTTATGAAGGTTCGCAACTTCAGTGGCGGTTTTGACAATCGTGTAGATGATATTGATGCAAAGATAAAATCGCTGCAGGAGCGACTGAATAGTTCGGCTATGGACGATGACCAAAAGGTCGAGCGAGAGCAATTCATCAAGCAACTGAACAAGATGCTTAAGCGAATTGATGACGGTACTGTTTTTCCACCTGGAGCACTGGATCCGATAGAAAATGCGGTACGCCTGTTTGAAGCTGAGGTGTCTGCTCAGAAGGGTAGTCTCAATATCATCGATGCGTTGGCGATGCCGGCAGGCACCATTGTGGCTGGTAGTACAAATTGCAGCGAACAGGGGTCCGGACGGTGGCTGCCCAAGCCTTCAGACACACTCGGCACTTTGGTAGAGCTGTCGAGTCCGAGTGTCGGTTATAAAGGTGTGCCTATGCTCTGGTATAAACAAAAGCCAGTGGCAGAAATGGCTGGATTTTTCATCCCTGACTGGG
>JAHDHK010000325.1 GCA_020631335.1 Chromatiales bacterium | reverse complement strand
CGGGTTACAGGCTTTGGCTGCGCATGGGTTGCACGGATTACAGGCTTTGGCCGCGCAAGGGTTACATGGGTTACAGGCTTTCGCAGCACATGGGTTGCACGGGTTGCAGGCTTTAGCTGCAGCTTTGATTTCTTTTTTAGCAGCGGTCGGCAGCGTGGTGCCGTCTTCCATCGGTTTACTAATGCACCCCGATAACGCTACAGCACCGGCCATTGCCAGTGTGCCGGTCATCACCGCGGTACAAAGCGGGTGGCGTTTAAATGGTTTGGTCTGGTTTGTTTGGCTCACAGCGAATCTCCACTAGCACAAGGCATTTGTATTCATGATCGCGCATCGGAGCGAGTTTTCCTCGACTGTTTTCCCGATGCCTGTGCCGATGCCAGCATCATGTGCAAACTCGGCTAACGGAACAGACCGCTCCGTTTGTGGATAGTTCAGCTGAAATTCAATTTCGCCGACGCTATGTGTCGCAATTCAGCAAATACAGCGCTACAACCGGCAGAGTCTAACCGGCAGGTTTGGTCGGCATTGCATCGAAGGTGTTGACGCTGGAGTCCATCTGATCCCATTCGGGTTTATCTTTGTTATAGACGATAAATTGAGGGGCAAACCAGTCGCTTTCGTCGGCGCATCCGGCGGTGATGCCGATCACTTGATCGTTCGCGGAGTTGCGGCTGAAAACACGTGCGCCGCATGTCGGGCAAAACGCACGAATATTGTGATTGCCGCTATCTGCCTCAGAGCTGTACTCAGTATAACTGCCCGTGATTTCTACATCATCGCGTTTGAAAAATGCCAGCGACATATGGCCGGTTCCGGAGGCACGCTGACAGTGTTTGCAATGACACTGACCCATTCGCAGCGGTTCGCCGCTGATTTTATAGGAGATCCCGCCACACAGACATTTGCCGGTGATTTCAGTCATTTTGTTTCCAGGTTTTTTTGCCAGCCCGCAATATGCTCAAGACGGCTGCTGCAGGCAAGTTATTATCGAGCAATTAGTGTCCACCGGCCTGTGGTAAAATAGTGGTTTCTATTTTCGCGACACCACACCGCATCAAAATCCCCATGGCAGATTTCCGCAAACTCACTGAAACCTTATCTGTGGCGCCTCAGTTGCTGGCAGGCGACGCAGATCAACTTAAAATGCAGGGCTACCGTTCGGTGTTATGTAATCGACCGGACTACGAAGCAGTGGAGCAACCGACTTATAAAGAGATCGCCGGCGCTATAGACGCGCTGGGCATCACTACCGAGTTTCAACCGGTAAGTAACCAGGCGATTACCGATGAAGATGTAGACGCATTTGCAGCACACGTTGCGCAACTCGAAGCCCCCGTGCTGGCGTACTGTCGGTCAGGCACTCGCTGTACCGTATTGTGGGCACTGAGTGAGGCAGGCAACCGGCCTATTGATGAAATATTGAATATTGCCAGCCAGGCCGGTTATGCGCTTGATGCGTTGAGGCCCCGACTCGAAGCTCGCGAGTTGTCGGCTAAAAAGTAGCCTCGCATCTTAGAGTGCATGGCTGTCTGGTGGATAATATCGATCATTGTTAATGACGATACCGCTATCGCCGGTCGCCTGCACCCTTGCGCGATATTTTAAAAATAATTTACCGGCCGTCGTGCCCGGGTCTGTCGTCAGGACAATCGAAATACACTGTAATCGGGAGAAATAAACCATGGTAGATGCAACGCAAATACTTGGAGAGCTGCTTGGCGGTGGAAACCGCGGAGACGGCAATCTGAACAGTCGCTCCGGTGCCAGAGCGCTGGAAGATCTTCTCGGGGTGGGTAAGGGAAACCAGCAGGGCAGCGGCAGCGTGTTCGGGGGTGGTGATCAACAAACCAGCGGTGGAAGCCGTAGCGGTGATCCTCAGCAACCCGGTGGCGGCGTCTTTGGTGGCGGGCAAAACCAGTCACCGGGAGCCGGTGGCGGTCTTGGTGATCTACTTGGAAAGGCATTAAAGGAGCTGACCCAATCAAAAGGTGGTATTGGGGGCAGCGCAGGCTCGCCGACTGGCGGCAATAACCCGTTTGATCCGCAACCGTCACCGCATGTGGTCGCGGGTGAGCACGCGGAAGTCTACATCAGGGCAATGATTCAGGCAGGCCTTGCAGACGGTCGACTGGATGAGCAGGAGCAGCAGGCGATTTTGCAGAAAACAGGAAAAATAGGTAAAGCGGAATCCGATTTTATTCGCGCTGAGATCGCTAGAGGATGTGATGTCCAGGCCTTTATTCACAGCGTACCCAGAGGTATCGAAGAGGAAGTCTATGCTGTGGCACTCATGGCGATCAATCTTGATAATCGCACTGAAGCACAGTTCCTCGGCGCGCTTGCCAACGGCCTGAGAGTTACGCCGGAGCAGGCTAACACTATCCATGACCGGCTGGGTGCTCAGCGACTCTACCGATAGGCATGTTGTCTGTTGCATCTGCACACTGTTGCCCAATGCAGTGGCGTGCAGTGTTATCATATCGGTGTTCGTGCACCAGACCATTGCTGAAATTGATACCGGTGGTAACAGTCTCCGGGGTACCTGTGATTAACAGGCCAGTCATTCAGCAGCTTCCTTACTCTTCACCCCTCCCAATGACAGGTGAATCCATTGACGCACGGTAAAAAAATCAAACGTATTCTTGTTGCAAATCGCAGTGAAATTGCAATAAGAGTGTTCCGAAGTGCCCACGAACTGGGCATGCAGGCAATTGCGATCTACAGCCATGAAGATCGCTACGCGTTGCATCGCTTTCAGGCTGATGAGTCTTATCAGGTAGGACAACCCGGTGAGCCGATTCGTAGTTATCTCGATATCGAAGCTATCATCGCCATTGCAAAGCAACATCAAATTGACGCTATCCATCCCGGTTATGGTTTTTTAAGTGAAAACCCGGAGTTTGCAAAAAGGTGCCGTGAAGAAGGCATTATTTTTATCGGGCCGGCCAATCTGACACTCGATCAGCTGGGCGATAAAACTTCAGCAAGAAATATTGCTAAGAAAGCCGGTGTACCCGTCCTTGGCGGCAGCAAAAAGTCAATATCGTCCTACGCTGCCGGCTTGAAAGAAGCCAAAGCGACCGGCTTTCCTATTATGCTCAAGGCGGCGCACGGTGGCGGTGGTCGGGGCATGCGTGTAGTACACAAGGAAAAGGACTTTAAAGAATCGCTGGAGGCCTCGCAGCGCGAGTCATTCGCCGCGTTTGGCAGCAAAGCTGTGTTTATAGAAAACTTTGTGGCTAATGCGAGGCACATCGAAGTGCAGATTCTTGGTGATCAGCACGGCAATCTGGTGCATCTCTACGAACGTGACTGTTCAGTTCAGCGCCGCTACCAGAAGGTGGTCGAAATTGCACCGGCACCGAACCTGCCCGAAGCACTAAGAGACGAAATCTGCGAGGCGGCCTGTGCTATTGCGCGCTCGGCTAATTACCAGAATGCCGGTACGGTAGAGTTTCTGGTTGACGCAGACAGCGGGAAGTTTTTCTTTATTGAAGTTAATCCTCGTATTCAGGTTGAGCATACGGTGACCGAAGAGGTTACCGGGTTTGATTTGATTCGCGCACAGATTCTGATTGCACAGGGCGACCCGCTGGAGGAAATCGGTATAGCGGATCAAAGCGAGATCACAACCCATGGGTTTGCTTTGCAATGTCGAGTAACCACTGAAGACCCCGGCAATAATTTTATGCCTGACTACGGTCGTATCAATCAGTATCGCTCAGCCAGTGGTATCGGTATCAGGCTCGATGCCGGCAGCGCTTTTGTGGGTGCTGTGGTGACCCCTTATTACGATTCGATGCTGGTTAAAGTCAGTGCGCGTGGTAAGAACTTTGAACGTGCTGTACTGAGAATGCAGCGGGCGCTTAACGAGTTTCGCGTGCGCGGTGTGAAAACGAATATCCCGTTTTTGTTGCGGTTATTGAAAAATCCTGTATTCAACGCCGGTGAATGTAACACGCGTTTTATCGACAACACCCCCGCGCTTTTCGATTTTAAAGATGCGCCGAGCAGGGCAAGCCGTATCCTGACTTATCTCGCCGATGTTGCTGTCAATGATAATGAACTCGTGGCGGATCGGCCTGAATCCATTCGTCGGGATCCGGTGCCATTGAGTGCGATCGACACCAACAGTGCACCGCCTGAAGGAACTCGCGATCTGTTCCTGAAGATGGGTGCGGATGATTTCAGCAAGTGGATATTAAAACAAAAGCGGCTGTTGCTGACTGATACTACTTTTCGTGATGCACATCAGTCACTGTTTGCAACTCGAATGCGCACCGACGACATGCTCAATATAGCCAGTCATTATGCGCATCACTGCCCCGAGCTGTTTTCGATAGAAATGTGGGGAGGTGCGACCTTTGATACATCCATGCGTTTCCTGAAAGAAGATCCCTGGAAAAGGCTGGAGCAACTTAGAGAGCGTATCCCGAATATTCTTTTCCAGTGTCTTGTGCGTTCATCGAGTGTCGTTGGATATGTGAATTATCCCGATAACCTGGTTCGGGCGTTTATAAAGCAGTCGATTGAAAGCGGTATGGATGTCTTTCGTGTGTTCGATGCACTTAACTGGGTGCCCAACATGAAAGTGACTATGGAAAGTGTGCGCAAGCACGGTGGTATCTGTGAGGCTGCTATCTGCTATACCGGAGATATCCTTAATCCGGAAAAACACAAATATACACTCGACTACTACATCGATCTTGCTCGCCAACTTGAGGAACTCGGTGCACATATCTTGTGTATCAAAGATATGGGTGGCCTGTGTAAACCGGAAGCAGCAGTTATCCTTACCAAGGCGCTCAAGAGCGAACTGAGTATTCCTGTACATTTTCATACTCACGATACTGCAGGTATACAGGCTGCGGCTATTCTCAACGCCAGTGGAGTCAAGCTGGATATTGCCGATGCTGCGATGGCGCCATTGTCGGGCGGTACTTCACAGCCGAACCTGAACACCATCGCCGAAGCTGTCCGGTTTAACCCGCGTGCAACCGGTCTGGATTCACGGAAACTCGATCAAATCGCAGATTACTGGCGCAGTGTTCGGGACTTCTACACGCCGTTTCAAAGTGAAACACTGCCGGCTTCGGGTGATTTGTACCGACATGAAATGCCGGGCGGGCAGTACACCAATCTGTACGAGCAGGCGCGAGCACTTGGTCTGGCGGATCAATGGACGAGCGTTTGTGAAACCTATGCCTCAGTGAATCAGTTGTTTGGTGATCTGGTTAAAGTAACACCAACCTCTAAAGTGGTCGGTGATATGGCACTTTTTATGGTGGCAAATAACCTTGATATTGATGACGTCATGGACCCTGCCAAAGAGCTTGCTTTCCCTAACTCGGTGGTCGATTTGTTCAGCGGAATGATGGGTAAGCCCTACCAGGGATTTCCACGCAAAGTCCAGCAGCGTATATTGCGCGGCGAAAAGCCGATGCGTGGCCGCCCCGGAACTGCACTTGAACCGGTAGATTTCGATGCCTTCAAGCAGGAGTTGATCGCACTTGGTATTGAGGAACCTAATGATAAAGACGCCATCGCCTGTGCGCTTTACCCGGCGGTGTTTAAGGAGCTGATAAAACACAACGAACGCTACGACGACACGAGCGCATTGCCGACTCCGGTGTTCTTCTATGGATTGCGACCCGGAGAAGAGATTGTTATTGACGAAGACAAAGGTAAAGCGCTGATCATCAAATTCCTCACGGTGGGCGATGCACATCAGGATGGCAGAAGAACTGTCTTTTTTGAATTGAACGGTCAGCCTCGCGAGGTATATATAGCAGACCGCAACCTGAACTCATCAGTTGACTCACATCGTATGGCAGATCCGTCGAACGATAATCATATCGCAGCAGCGATGCCGGGTATGGTCGTCACCGTGGCAATAGCGGTTGGCGAAAAGGTGGAAAAAGGGCAGTCGGTGATGGTGCTGGAGGCGATGAAAATGGAGTCGACCATCTATGCGCAAAAAGCCGGCAAAGGAAATTCT
>JAHDHK010000324.1 GCA_020631335.1 Chromatiales bacterium | reverse complement strand
GGCACTTTAGTGAACCAGTTACCTGCTTGTCGTAGTGTCTGTGCATCAGAGAGCTTTTTAGCAAGTGTGTTCGCCGCAGATGTTCCTTCTGTTACTGCCTCAGGCTGCTGAATGTCTCCCGGCTCTGATGGGTCAGATAGCTCTGATGGCAAGTCCGTTATAACGGATGTGTTATTCACAAGCTCGTCTGTCGTGTCATCGGATAACGGGCGTTCGACGGGACGATCTGGCTGTGATGAGATTGTCTGTACACCTGTTGATAATGCGGAATCTTCTGCTGTCGCAGGCAATCTGTTGGAGGAATACACCAGCCATAAGGCAATACCTGCGACCACCAGCACACTCAGAGCACTGAGTACGGAGATGATCGTGTTGCGCGGTGAGCGACGGCCGGTAACGGGTGAAGCCTCACGCTGTGTGCGAAGCCAGTGTAATTCCCGGTCGAGCGGCCATCGCATCTGCTCTGTGGCGCTGTGCAGTTCCTGCAGAAAGCTGTCAGTGTCAGCCGGTCTGTCATCTCTGTTTTTCGCCAGCACCCGATCAATAAAAGGCTGGTAACAGGAAAATACGGACGGCAATTCCGGTGTTTGCTGAGTGAGATGCTGTATGCCGGTGGCTATCGCAGTATCAGCCTTGAACGGCGGCGTACCGGCAAGTTGCTCGTAGAATACGATACCCAGGCTATACAGGTCACTTCGGCTGTCAACCGCACTGCCGTTCACTTGCTCAGGGCTCATGTAGGTTGGTGTGCCGAGCAGTGCCCCGTGATGGGTCATCTGCGTTTGCGAGTCGGTGAGTCGGGCAATGCCGAAGTCTGCAAGCATGGCCTGGTTGTTTTGGAACAGGATATTGTCAGGCTTCACGTCACGATGAATAAAACCGTGTCGGTGTGCATAGCCCAGTGCCTGAGCAATGTGTTGAACCGTCGCCAGTGCTTCCTGCAGTGAAAAGCCGTGAGCGCGTTCCCGAAGTGTGCCCCCGTCAACGTAGGCCATTGCCAGTAGGTAACCGGGGCGGTCATGCAATTCTGCCAGCTCATAGACCGAAACAATATGCGGGTGATCAAGCTGCGCGAGTATATGGGCCTCGCGCACAAATCGCTGCCGGTGTGTGTCGGCAAGCGACTCGTTAACGACCTTTACCGCAACTTTACGATTGAGCCGGTTTTGCACTGCCAGATAGACCGAGCCGCTGGCCCCCTGACCCAGTCTTTTAATCACAGTGTAATCGGGGTGGGTAAACTCCATTACGGGGTGCGTTCCTGTGTCCATACTTAAGTCCGCTGAGCCTCGCAGGGTTTAAATGGCACTTCACCCGTTGGTTGCGATACACTCAGCGCCAAGCATAGCAGGGAGCATTGATGTGCGGAAGCTGATAGTCAGTCTGTGTGTGCTGTTTTCGACACAGTTAAGCGCCGAGGAACAGCCGGTTCGATTCGTAGGCGGGATAGCCTGGGGGGTAACCGAACTCACCTTTGATGAAAAACTCGATGCAGACGTATCTTTTAATACACTGTCTGCGCTAGGTGCTCTGAGTCGCGGCAAGTTCTATTCATCACTGGCACTCTCAAGCTCGCTTGCCACCGAAAACGTCTCTGAAGAAGATGAAATCGGTGTCGCGGAACGGTGGGATGCCGACCTTACCCTGGGTTATCGTCCCACTGCCCGATGGTCTGTTTTCGGTGGATACCGGGCAGGTTCAACCGATATAGATTTCTCCGTTCGTGATACCGACATTCGACAAAGTGAGTTCTATCGCGAGAACGGACTCTTTGCCGGTGCCAGCTATACCCATTCGATGGGGCGCTCGGGCAGCATCAGTCTGACTGCCGCACTCAGTCGCTACGATACACAGTTAAAGTTCACTGCCGGTGTGGATGACGAAGAGGAAGAAGAGGACGGCGAAGGTGAATCTGAAGCACTTGAATTCGATGATCTCGAAGGCCGTAGTAGTGGCACCAGTAACGGTGTGAGCGTGGGTGTCAGCTGGCTTATACCGCTGGAAAATTCATTTGCACTCAACGCGCAATATAAAATCAATCTTTATGATCTGGAAGTATCCATTGACGACCAGTTGTTTAAACCCTCTCAACGACTGGTGTATTTTACTCTGGGGCTGCTGTATGCGTTCTGACGTGGTGTTCCATTAAATGGTTTAGACCGTTGGCAACTGCAGCCATACTTTCCAGACGCGCACTGACGTCTTTTTCCAGCATGCGAGAAATAAACAGCTCGACTGCTGATAGTTGATAGCCGTCTGTACTCTGTGCCGGCAGATTCGGCAGACGCACGGAGAGTACATTCTGTGCCACTTCGCCGACGCTATTGCCATCAAACGGCGGGTACCCGCAGAGCATTTCAAACAGCACAATGCCCAGCGACCAGACATCGGTTCTGGCATCTACCGGTTGACCTCGCCATTGTTCCGGAGACATATAGGCCGGGCTGCCCATGAGTTCACCGGTTGCCGTTAATCTGGTGTCCGCCAGTTTTGCGATACCAAAGTCGATAAGATGAGGGCAGTGCTGCCGGTCGAGCAGTATATTGGAAGGCTTAATGTCCCGGTGAGTGACACCGGCACGGTGTGCCTGATCGAGCCCGTCCGCCAGCTGCCCTGCAATGGTGAGTGCCTGTGACAAACGCAGAGCGCCGGCATTTATTTGCCCGGCGAGTGTGCAGCCGTCGATTTCATCCATGGCGATAAATGCCTGCTCGTCATCGACACCGGTTTCATATATCCGGCAAATAATCGGGTGATCCAATTTGCGCAGCAGGGTGGCTTCCTGTGCAAATCGCTGACTGGCTCGCGGGTCATGCAGAAGTCTTGCAGGCAGCACTTTAAGTGCAACAGTGCCGTGCTGTTTGTGCTCAGCCCGATAAACCACCCCCATCCCGCCGCGACCAAGCTCTTTGATAATCTGATAATCACCGACAGAGGCAGGTAACTGTCTGTCGTCTTCGATCTGTGTGAATGCATCGTGTAAATGCAGATCATCGTGTGCTTCAAGCATGCTTTCCACCTGCGCACGCAGATCGCCATCATCGTCGCAAACCATGTCGAGATAGTTGGTACGAAAACTCGGGCTCTTATCGCGCACATGATCGAAGATCTGCCGCACTTTCTGCCACTGTCCTTTATCCATACGCCAATTTTAACGCGCTAGGCAAACTAAAAGGAATGGCGGTGTGGTGGTGAAAAAAATTATAAATATCAATGTGTTGTCTTTGTGAATTCCGCGAGAAAAAATATTTTTAAATAATTTCCGGAAATATCGGTTCCGGTGGCGCTTTACCAGATAAGGGCGCCGGTTCGGCGCTCTGCAAACCAGTTAACCAGAACGGCGGCAGCCAGGAGAAAACAATGGACACGTTTTTCAAAATGAACCGGATCAGCGGAGCGATGGCAGGAGCCATGCTTTTAGCTGGCGGTGTGGTCATACCACAGGTCGCGATGGCCGATCCGATATGTGAAGGGGGAGAAGCCAGCGCTGTTTGCCGGTTTCAGATGAACCACGGACTGACGCTCGAGACCACAGTCGGCACGATGGAAAACATCGGGGAGCAGCGGTATGAGATCTGGGGAAACGTGCAAGTGCTCGCAGGTTCGACACGTTTTCCACTTAACAATGCCAACCTTATACTCCAGCTGGGCGACAGTCCGGAGCTCTATGGTGAGACGGATGTACCTCTGTCACAAATGCCATTGCTACAGGATGTAACCTTTGAAACGGTGCCACGTGCGGTGCTGGGTTTTGCCAACGGTGCGAGTCTGCCCGAGTTAACCGGCAATAATGATCTGCCGCTGAACGACACGCTCAGCGAGAGCGGTACATTGCGTGATGATCGCAAGCCATACTTTCTGTTTCATATGGACGCCGGTGTCTCGTTTAAACTGAATAGTTTTGCAGAAGAGCTCAGCCTGCTCAACGAGATCGCTTTTACGATCCCGGGCAGCTTTACCGCCACAGCCGTGCTCGATCTGTTTGATCCCTACTTCTATTTGAGTTACAGCCGTACAGAGGGCATTGATCTTAACAGCCTGAAGCGCAAACCGGCAGACGATTCCACAGGTTTGATCGTCTATGAAATCATGGATGAGAATAACGAAACCGTCGCGATGACTTTTACGCTTGACCCGCAAACCGGTGTCATGGAAGAGCGCAACTATGTAACAGACACCCGCATTTATTACGAACGTAACGCTGATGGTGACTATGTACAGCAAAACGTGCAGAGCGATCCGATGGTGCTTTCGGGCAGTCAGTTTAAAAAGCTCGATCAGCGCAACAGTAAAAATAAAGACGACTCCGAAGGTGGCGACTTCATCGATGCAATCGGTTTCTCTGCTAATGGCTGGATACCGTATGAGGCCGATACTTTCGGTTCGCTGCCGGAAGATGTTGCTGACTTCGCCGGGCAGATTTATCTTCATGGTGATATCCCGCTGTCACCGGCGGTTTCTATCAGCGGTGAGATTGTCACCTACATCGGAGAGCATGGAGTAGCACAGGGCGGCAATGGCGAAGTATCTGTCGGTATCCCCGGGCTGCCTGATTTCATCGACTTCGATATCAGTCTCGGCAAGGCCAGTGCCGCATTGCAGGTGACAGACGACGAACAAAAGGTATTTGTTGCCGGTGAGCTCGATCCGGATACGCAGTTTCTGGAAGATATTCTACCCGTTATGCCTTCAGCCGGTGCGACAGCACAGGGGTACATCGGCAGTGATTTGCAGAACACACAGATCAGCATCGAGGGCGAAATGGGTCTGGGAGCAGACCTGCTTGGTGACTTGATCGGCATCGATATGAACGAACTGCTCATGGCCCGCGCCAGTATGTCGATCGACGCCAGCGGCATAGAAATTACCGGCTCAACCAATATGCAGATATCGCCGGATATCCAGGTTAACAGCGCAATCGATGTATACGCGGCATTCGACTGGAACAATCCGCAGGATGTCACACTGCGACTGACCGGCAACATGGTTGTGTTCGGTGTGGCGCTTGAAGATGTCACGTTAGAAGTCAGCTCAGAGGGGATGTTTGTAAACGGTGCATTTGTGACACCGGTATCTCGTATTGCAATGAGTGGCTCGATAACAGCACAAGGGCCTCAAATATCCGGGGTTGGATCGGTAATGCTCGATCTGGGTGATATCTCGGATGCAATGGCCGACGCGACTGCAGCGCTGAGTGCTGCTCAGAATGAAGTAGCCAAACTCAACGCGAATATCACTGCGATGCGTGCCACGGTAACAGCAGAACGCGAAAGAGATCAGCAACGACTCACAGAGGCACAGGCTGCGGTGACCGCTGCACAGAATGAAGTCAACAAAATTAACAGCAGCATTAGCGCTCAGTATCGTTCTATTAATTACCACCGGTCACGCATAGCAGCAAAGTATCGCTGGTACAGAGCCGCGAAGTGGTATCAGAGAGCCAGCAGATACGCCAGCTACAACGCAGAGCGTGCATGGAGAAACGCAGACATCGGCCGACGTTACGCCACCATTGGTACCCTGAAAGCGGCGAAAGTGGTGGCCAACACTGCGTTGGATGCAGCCAGGTTGTCGATGGAAGGCATCAAAGCCGGAATAGTGCTGACGCCTGTGGATCTAGACCCCAGACTGGTTGCATTGTTCGCTGCACGGGACACCGCGAACATTGCACTCGAATTAGCGCGCAAGCCTTTCGAATTAGTACCACCGATGGATGCCAGCATTGATGGTCAGATAGAAATGCAGCTGGGTATTACAGGGATAGGCGGTACTGTCAGTGCAAACATCGACGGATATCAGGCACTCGCTGGAGAGCTGGCATTTGTACCGGAACTCAGTGCCTGTATTGAGGTACCCGGTTTCGGGGAGGCCTGTACTCGACTGTAGAATATCGCCGCTCGTTAAGGTTGTACTAAATCCCTGCCTTGCTGGCAGGGATTTTTTGTCGTTGTGATGCCCGGTGGTTTACCGGTTCCGGAGTATTCGCAAGGCCATAGATAAGTAGTGAGTGATCCTAAATCTGCCAAAC
>JAHDHK010000022.1:18653-34471 GCA_020631335.1 Chromatiales bacterium | reverse complement strand
ACCAACTGAAGTCACCGCAGGTAAAACAGGCCCTGCACGACAACGGGCACCGGGCAGCGAAACAGGGCGTGTTCGGTGTACCGACTATCGCCATCGGCAGCGAGCTTTTCTGGGGTTATGATTCCACCGAAATGGCACTGGATTTTTATCACCAGCGCCAATGGCCGACAGATGCCATAGAAGCGGCTGCAGCACTGGCCACAGGGCAGAATCGAAAGAAACCGTCCGCAAGCACCGACGAAACCGGCACAAGATTACCATTGCTGCCAATCGACCTGTCTGAGCCTGCGGATCTGGTAGCCGCCATTCGAGAGCGTCGCGGCGGCCAGTTGATTGAACTGGACAGACTGCTGTTGTACAGCGCACCACTGGCACAAGGCTGGAATGACTTTATTGGCAATGTACGCAACAGGTTTTCCATTCGCCAGCAGCTTCGGGAACTGGCGATGTGCACAGTTGCTGTAGTGAACGGAGCGGACTACGAGTACTCACAACATGCCCCTTTGTATATCAGTAGTGGCGGAGACCAGCCGCGCGCAGAAGCGCTGAAAGATCTTGCCAATATCCGTGAACATTTCGCATTATTCGATAAACAGGAACAACTGACGATATTGCTTTCGACTCAAATGACCAGAGATATCAGAGTTGATAAAGCATTATTCAGCGATTGTCGTGACTCGTTTCCAGACACTGAGTTGGTTGAACTGATCGCAACGATCGCTGCCTATAACATGGTTTCTCGATTTCTGGTGGCGATGAATCTGCACTGACAAACCTGTTGCTGTATTTGATAACAGGGGCAGACAACTAAGCACAGGAAGCTAACGCTAGTCTCACGTGCTATCGATAGCTATACAGGCAAGTAAACGCAATGTATTAAGCCATGCGTTGTCGCTGGAGGGTGCCGGGCCGTCAGATATCCAGTTCGACTTCAGCCACCTCGTTTAGCTTCTGAAGTTCATCTACTTTTCTCAAACAGTAACCGTGTTTGTAGATACTGGATATTTCCCAGTGTGTAGTGGCCAGCATGAGCTTTTGACGAAGGCGACTTACATGCGCATCGACAGTACGTGTGTGTATGTCAGCGCTGGTATCCCAGACGGCCTCGAGCAAGTGTTTTCTGGTGTTGATGATTCCCTGATGCCGGAACAAATGCAAAGCCAACTCATACTCCTTACTGGTTAGAGTAATGACTTTTCCGTCCCTCGATAACTGGCGCCGTGCCAAATCGAAGCTAAACGGTTCGACATTCAGGTTATCCATTACGCGACGCTCCATGCGTTTCGATGGGTGGGTGTCGTGCCTGTCCACCACGGGAACAATAACTTTGCAGACGGGCAATCCCGCTACCAGTCGGACATCATTATCCCACCGGTTCTCTCATCATATTGGGCGAAGCAATCTGCTTCAAGGGCAGATTTGCTCGAAAAAACAATATCCTGTCACAACTATTCAGCTGGCCGGACGTTTCGAGATTCTTTGTACCACTGGCACATGCCTCGCGTCACGCGGCTCACCTTCATCACAGGTAAACAAAAACACAATCCACCCACCACCTGATTTATTAATAACTGGTAACCGAACAACCGGTGTGTCTCTACTGGTACAACAATCTATTCAACAGTCCTACAGATTGTCGTGTCCGTCCGCACACGCTAACCCTGTTCACCACCGGCAGGTTTGCACACAAACAAAATGGTATGACCTTTACATTACTGACTGCATGATTCCTGCAATTAAGGTCTGGCCCGGTAGATCTTTCCCAGCGGCCTGTGGTTATCACAATTTTGCTATAAGTTGCTCTCCTGATAAGTGGAACGTGCCAGCCACTCCGGATGAGGTTCAGCACCCCAGCCGGGTGTATCAGTGACCTGTACGTGACCGTCAACAACGGTATAAGGACACTCGACAAACAGATTTTGTTGCAATGGATAGTAGTCCTCTCCCTCTATTGAAAACTCAAGATACTTTCCAGCGTTTGGGATAGCCCGTAACAGATGCATAGTGAACAGCGTCACCATAGATAAGTTCGCACAGTGCGGTGTGACCGGTAAACCTGCCTGTGAAGCCATCTCTACGACACGACGGGTACGCGCTATCCCGCCAACATATAATATATCGGGTTGTACAATGTCGACGACCCGCTGATCAATCATCTGCTTCCAGGTAGTAAGCAAACAATCCTGCTCGCCGCCGGTTACATCTATGTCGAGTGCTTCGGTGACTTCTTTTGTCTGTTCGAGCAGCCAATAAGGACAAGGCTCCTCAAAGTGACAGAAACCATGTTCCTGTAGCTGATAACCTATCTCGATTGCACGCTTCGGTGAATAGCAGCTATTGGCATCGATCAATAAATCGACATCGTCACCCAGTTGCTGCCTCATCAGCGGAATGATCTGTTCGGTACGTCCCGGCCACTCATCCTGATTACGCCCTACCTCGGCCCCTGCCCGCACCTTGAATGCATCAAAGCCTTTTTCGTCACGCAGTTTTTTCAGTCGATCAGCTTCTGCATCAGGTGTGATGTCACGTTTCATCGAAGAAGCATATGCCCGAAGTTTGCCGGCACTTCCGCCCAGAAGCTCTGTAACCGGAACTTCGCGTTGACGTGCCTGCAGATCCCACAAAGCAGTGTCAAAGCCGCCAATCGCACGGCAAAGATAGGAACCCGGAAATTTATGTTCACGCTCCAGTACTGTGTCGAGCAGATCGTCAAGATCTCCGGTGTCACGCCCCAGCACCCATGGAGCAACCTGTCGGTGAAGAATCGACGCAGTAATGTCCGAATGATAGGTCGACACCTGTCCCCAGCCCTGATCCCCGCTGTCGGCGGTTAACCGGACGAATCCGACAAATTCATTCGCAAAACTTTCGATTTTTTTGATGTGCATAGTGGATTGATCCTGGCGGCCAGTTGATATTATCAACCGACCGGGCGCAACCCCTAATAAAAAGCCGGCTAATTCAGAGAGATGTTCTGCACCAGTGCCATTCGGGTGGCTTCCGCGATGGTCGATACTCCCAGTTTGCGATAGATATTGGAAATATGCTTTGCCGCAGTACACGCTGATATCGACAACGATCGGCCTATCTCCTTGCGGTTGTAGCCGCTGGCAACAAGTATCAGCACTTCTTTTTCACGTTCCGTCAGTTGCTCGGTTACATCAGTTGCCAGACTCGAGTGCTTGCGACGCAGTTTATCGATGTGGGTGACGAGCCGGTCAAGCTGATCGGGTTCAAGCTGCTCCGCAAGCTCGATAACCATGTCGAGCGCCGCCACAGCATTGCCAGGTTGATTGTAGACCTTGGATACCTCTGCAGATCGAGAACATTCAGTGGTCATCGACTCCTCCTTTTCCCTACGTAACGCTACTGTATCCACCACAATATTTGTACTTGCCGATGGTCATAGTTCGCTGGGAATAACTATGACTAATGACTATTCCCGTTTTAGCCCTAAACAGTATACTTTGTCGCTGGGATTTCCCGTGTCAATCAGCTCGATATCATGAACGTACTACTTGTCGATGACCATCCGTTGTTCAGGCGTGGCCTGCGTCACCTGCTGTCGGATTTAAACGAATCCATACGCTTTCTGGAGGCTGACGGAATTGCTGATCTGGTCCGTTTTGATGCTGACACTATCGACCTGGTACTGCTCGATCTGGGACTCAAGGGTCTGTCCGGCCTGCCGGTGCTTACCGAGGCGGTCGCAAAGCTTCCGGATTGCAGTATTGTGGTGTTATCAGGCGAAGAAGAACCACGGCTCATCAAGGCATGTATCAACCAGGGTGCCTCTGGGTTTATACCCAAATCTTCCACACCGGAAATCCTCGTGCATGCGCTTAAGCTTGTTATCGCCGGCGGAACTTATCTGCCGACCGATGTGTTGAACACGCCATCAATCCCGGGACATTCGCACCACAGCGCGTCGACGCTCGATGATCTTGATATCACGCCACGACAGCAGGCAGCATTAATGCTTGCTGTTCAGGGCAAATCAAACAAACTGATTGCCAGAGAGTTAAAAATAGCTGAAGGTACAGTCAAGCTTCACCTGACTGCTGCATTCCGGGCACTGAATGTCAGCAACAGGACAGAAGCGGTGTATGCGGCTGCGAATCTGGGTATCCTGCCGCCTCAGTAGTGTGATGGGCACTCGCGTGAAGTTAAGGACACTGTTAAGGGGTCGGTAAGTCAATGGAGGTTCAGATTCGTTCAACCCGTTCACCGCAGGATGCAAGCGACGAAAGCACAGAACAGGCGCTGCTCGAACTAATAGCTGGAAATGTTCAGCGAGTACCACTGGCTATCGCGTTTCTGGTATTGGTTGTCGTCAGTCTGTGTTACACCAGTGAGAGCCTGTGGCTGCTGTGTCTGTGGGGCGCTGTGGTGCTTGGCATGCAATACATCCGGTTTCTGGTGTTACCGGCGCTGGTCAGTAACCGTGACTCCTCAGGAAAGAAGCGACTGACGCAAGCGGCAGTACTGTCGTTGATTAACGGCTTTATTTTCGCCAGTGCCATTGTGTTCTTCCCCGATCTCAACGATGTTTCTCGCTCTGTTTTTACCGTGGTGTTTCTGGGGCTGGCGCAAGCCAGTGTGACTACCGCTGTCGGATATCGCCCGATCATTATCGCTTTCACCGGTCCGTTTTTAATGGCACTGACGATTGCATGGATGACAACCCCGTTTGAAATTTCTCCGTGGGTGCCACCTGCGATGGCAATACTGATTTGTCTGTACGGAGCAATTCTGCTTTCCATGGCTGGCGATATATATGACAGCTTTTTGCGCGCACACCAGATTCAATTTCAATTGCGCGACGCACTTGCCTCGGAAAAAGAAGCCAACTCAGCCAAAACCCGTTTTCTGGCTGCCGCCAGTCACGACCTGCGCCAACCGCTACATACATTGTCTCTTTACGGTGCTGCGCTCACTCAGCGCCCGCTCGACAACAAGAGTGCAGAAATCGCAAACAGCATGAACGAAGCACTGTCAGATCTGGCAACGGAACTGGACGCATTGCTGGATATCTCCAAACTGGACGCAGGTACGGTGCATCTGGACAAGGAGCTATTCGACTGCTGCGAATCTATTGTCAGAACGGTGAACACCTATCAGTCTATCTGCCAGCAAAAAGGCGTCACACTTGAATGCAGGTTTAGTTTGCAGCCAACCATGTTCAACGATCGCATTCAGTTCGAACGTATTGTGCGGAACGTCCTCGACAATGCGGTCAAGTACACGCCGCAGGGCTCGATACTGGTGTCAGTAATGCCGCTGAATGAAAAACATTTTCAAGTAGTGATCGAAGACACCGGGACAGGTATCAGTGAGGACGAACTGGAGCAGGTGTTTCTGGAGTTTTATCAGACCGACAACCCGGAGCGTGAAAGAGCCCGCGGTCTGGGCCTGGGGCTTGCGATCGTGAAACGACTCACGCCGATGCTGGATGGCACCATCAGCCTGGAATCCGTGGAAAACGAATTCACCAGAGTCACTCTGACATTTCCAATGTCGGGCACGGTTCAGCAAGTGTCTGCACCACGTAAAAAACGCACGCATCTGGCCGAGCATCACGTGTTGATCGTTGACGACGACAACGCTGTACGTGCAGCGACTCGCGCATT
The DNA here is from genome assembly GCA_020631335.1 of Chromatiales bacterium. Lineage (GTDB taxonomy): Bacteria > Pseudomonadota > Gammaproteobacteria > Granulosicoccales > Granulosicoccaceae. The sequence continues at coordinate 28,838 of JAHDHK010000022.1, read as the reverse complement.
GTTCGAGGGTATCGGTTGCGAGGTGAGCGAAGCTGCAGACACGCAGAGCGCACTGACCTCGGTACAAGCCAGGCAGCCCGATATAGCACTGGTAGATTTACGCCTGCCCAGAGGCGAGTGCGGATTGAAAACTGTACAGAAAATACACCAAACGATCGTGGATTTACCGGTAATCATAATTACCGGTGAAACCTCACCTGCGGTGCTTAAATTGTTGAATAGTTCCGGACTTCCTTATCTTTCCAAACCGATTGACCAGAGCACTCTGCTCGGCAAAATCGGTAAGGTTCTTGGCAGCGCACCGGGCTCAGGCTTCCCGCAAAATGGCGGTTGGCATGCATGAGCCTGTCAGCCCTGAAAACGGTAAGCCAACCGCTCAACATCAGCCCAAAGACCGACAGAGGTAACTGGTATCCATCGATGTTCACCGGGTTTACCCCGGGTTCTTAACAGTAGACTGCGCACCTGATCGATCAACCGGTTTATAAAACCCGATGAATCAAGTGCGGTTTTTGTAGTAAGTGTCTTTATGTATGATCAGACCATCACGAAAGGTCAGAATATCTACGCTGAGAAAATCCTGTTGCTCTCCGGAATTGAGAGTGGCTATTCTGCGGTACTCACAATAGGCCTTGTTACCGACGACATGTGTATCGAGTGTTTCCCAGTGAACACTTTGCACGTTGTCAAACAAGCTTGAAAACACAGCACGAATAGCATCTTTACCCTCAAATCGTTTGCCATGTATATCCGGCCCGGCCGCATGATCAAATACAGCATCATCGGCAAAATACTGCATTACTTCGTTAATCTTGTTGTTGTTAAAGGCATCGCCAATAGCGTTAATGATCGCGTCCGTCACGTGGCTCATCAGATGACTCCGGTATTCTTATTTAAGATTAATCAGTGCGAGTGACTTTTGAAAAAATTCGCTGTCTGCACTGGCAAGCACATTCAGCTCATCAAAGTGATCAACGTCTGGCACTACATATTGCTCTATTAATCGATCAGCACTTCCAAAAGCATCAACATACATTGAAGCTTGTCGATGAAACTCATCAGTTTCTGCCCCGCCGACCACAACGAGTTGCGGTGAATCGGTCACCGGCTGGTGATGCAGCATCGGGCTTTGCAGCCTGGCCTCTTCTTCATCCATACGTATCCCGCTGTTGAGTCCGGCAGTCAGCCTGACTGGCTCAAGAAAACTCAATGGTGACACCGGAATTCCTGCTTTGATGGTATCGGCGGGCAAATCAAATTCACGCCAGGCAGTACCCATCATCATCTGCGTGATGTGACCACCTGCAGAGTGTCCCATGACAGTAATGCGTTGAGCATTAAGCGCGTGGCGTTCACTGTTTTGATAGACAAACACAATCGCTTCTCTGGCTTGTTGAGAAATCTGCGTAATGCTCACATCGGGACAAAGATCATAACCGGCCACCACCACATTCACGCCCGCTGCAGTAAATGGTACGGCTAGATAACTATAAATAGATTTATCTCCACGCTGCCAGTAGCCACCATGAAAATATATCAGTGTCGGGGCTGAAGTATCACCGCAGGTAAACACATCGAGCTTTTGCTTTTCGCCTTCACCGTAACGGACATCCAGCGTACTACTCAGACTTTCACGTGCCTGTTCACTTCGATGAATCCAATCCGGTATCACGGTTTCTTCATAGTCGGGCCTGCCCAGTCGCAGGTTATATTGCAACTCAAATTCATCCGGCGAAAATCGAGTGTGATACGTTAAATGATCGGACATTGGTTTACCTGTTTTGGTACTGATGTTCGGAGTAAATGACTGATGAGTCGGTTAATCACCTTCTTTGGCGCTGGCTACTTCAAGCGCCTGCCAATCGGACGGGTTGCGACCAAAGAATCGCATCACGTGCTGTTGATACGCGGGTCTCTCACAAAGACGCTGATACCAAGATTCCAAATGCACCATTGCCGGTCTTTCAACCTCGACATTGAAATAGCGGTAAGCCACCGCACCAAGAGGAATATCCCCCATACTAAAAGCATTGCCAGCGACGTACTGGTGATGTGAAAGATGCTCATTAAGGATTCCGAGCACCGACGCTGCTTCATCAGCATGGGATTGTATAAGCGCTACATCGCGTTTCTCGGGTGCTGTTCTGACCGTCGCAAAAAACAATTGAATCACTGGTGGAAACGCGCGACTGCCACACCATTCCATCCATTGATCAGCCACAGCACGTTGCTGAATATCATCGGGGTAGAAGTTTCCGGCAGAGTACTTACTACACAGATACCGCACAATCGCATGTGACTCCCACAATGCGAAATCACCATCGCGAATTGCCGGTATCAGCCGGTTGGGATTCATCACGCCAAACGCTGCGGAATCGAGCTGACCAAAACTGCCACCGGCAAGCTTCAATCGGTAATCGAGTTGCAGCTCCTGCGCTGTCCAGATCACCGGAATCACATTGGAAGAATAAGGCCTGCCCCAGATTTCCAGCATCAGTGTTTACTCCCGGCAACGGTGCCGAATTGCGGAACCACATGTTCGAACAGCCGGTCCCAGCTGGCCAGAATTTTGGCGTAGGGAACTCCGGTATATTGTTGCATCAGCACCAGGTGTTCAAGGCCAATGCTCTCCTGCTTTTGGGAAAAACGCTCGATCACGTAATCGGCTGAACCGACCACGATGATGCCGCGCTTGTTGAGAAAATCAAACCAGTCATCCTGTTCGTCCACGGTGCTCATCTGCTCGTCCAGATCCAGATACCCGCGCCTGGTCCATTCACCGGCAGGTCGTGATCCACCTAGAAATTCATAGTAGGCATTGATCGCCGGGCGAACCGTGTTTTCCGCCTCCTCCATCGACTCCCCCACATAAAACGCTGTACATACACCAACGCCTTGTCCCAGCCCGGCATTCTTGTCGCCGGCTTCGCTTAACGCTGCCCGATAAGGCTCCCAGCAGGCTAAAGTGCGACCGGGTGCGGATGCCATTGATATTACGCCCTGCCCCTGCAACGCAGCCAAACGATGCACCGTTGGTGCATTAGACATCAACCAGACCGGCGGATGCGGTTGCTGATAGGGCCTCGGGTGGACATACATTGCTTTGTATTCTCCGTCACCCGTGTGGTAGCGGGGATCCAGTGGTTCAAAGAAGCGATTGGTCTCCTTCCAGCCCGGCACCGGAAACTGATAAAACTCTCCCTGATGGGTAAACGCCTCATTGGTCCAGGCTTTGAGAACAACCTCCAGTGATTCAAGGTACAAACGCATCACCTTGTCGTTGTCGCGCCGGTCAGCGTTAATATTGAACTGCACGGTAGCACGTTCATTAATGCCCTTGGCCACCCCGAAATCAACTCTGCCGAGTGACATGTTATCGAGCATGGCAATATCCTCGGCGACACGCAGCGGATGCCAGTCAGGCAGCACCACCGGACAGGTACCCACCCGGATTCGATCAAACCGAGCCGCCATATGAGTGCACATTTGAATCGGATTGGGCGGTGCATTCATGTAACCATTATGCGCAAAATGATGCTCGGTAAACCACGCGGTTGTAAAGCCGGCCTGTTCTGCCAGTCCGGTTTGTTCTCGCATCATATGCAGAGACTTATCCCAGGCAATGGTCTCACCTGGGCTGAAATTCGGGATCAGATCAAAACGCATTCGGATAGCCTGCGTTGAAGTTTCAGTTCGAATTGCCATAGTAGAATCTATGCAAACGCGCTGTATGGTTTAATCATTTACCTTGCGCCGCCGGTGTTTCTGAAGACGACAATAGCGCATCAGCGGACCACTATTGGTTCATACACATCAACCTTGAAACGGGATAAAGTATCGATACGATGCACTCACACGCAGAGACAGGCCATTGACCATCAGCGCTGTTTTATTCGACCTTGATGAAACTATTCTTGATCGCTCCCGTTCGCTCGAGCTTTTTCTCACCTGGGAGGCTGCTGAGTACCTGAATCTGCCACTGGAAGAGTGTGAACGCTACATAGAGCGGTTTATTGATCTGGATGACAACGGTCAGCGCAGCAAATCTGAAGTATATTCATTGCTGTGGAATGAGTTCGGTCTGTATGAACACACCGCAGAAGATCTGGCTGCGCACTACGATGATACTTTCAACCGCTTTTGCTGCGAGAAAAGACATATCCTCGACGCCATCAGTCTGTTGCGTTCCAAAGGCTATAAACTGGGTGTCATCTCTAACGGGCGATCACCATTCCAGGAAAACAATCTCGCAGCACTCAATGCCACTGAGCTGTTCGACACGGTACTGGTTTCGGAAGCGGTTGGCGTCCGAAAACCTGATCCGGCAATTTTTCACCTTGCCTGCACCAAGCTGGATGTGACAGCCGATCAGTGTGTTTTTGTCGGCGATAACCCCGAGGCAGACATCGCCGGTGCAAACAATGCCGGTATGTTCAGCGTTTTTGTACCCACTCGAAAGTATCCTGCATGCGCCCACGCAAACAAGGTGTGCAGAGACATGAGAGATTTACCGGGTGTGGTTATTGACGCCTCCAGTGAAACAAGCTGAGTACCATTCAATGGTTTAACGAACCACACCACCGGCACCATAAAGACGGGACAACCTGCCGGCAGATTTTTTAACCTCTGCCGCCACTTTTTTTTCGTGGCCTGCCTGAAACCTCGCAATCGGGGTCGCCACAGCAACTGCGCCTACTGCCGTATTGTCGAACCCGAGTACCGGTGCTGCAACCCCCACTACATCGCTTTCAAAAGTGCCGGCATTTTTTGCGTAACCTCTGGTAGCAGCCTCATTGATCAGTGCCAGTACTTTCGATCGTGTGATTTCAGTTGATCGTGTAAATTTATTGAGCTTCCCTGCCAACATGGATTTGACTCGATCGCTGTCAATTGCCGACAAAAACGCAATACCCGAAGCACTGGCGTGCAGTGGCAGAGGTTCCGATGCATCAATATACACACGGGTGCCACGGATTCGGGTTTCAACGATACCAGTGGTCCTGAGCGCGTCGTTTACAAACTCACTTGCGTGTGCGGTTTCGCCGGTTTTATCGACCAGTTCAACGAGGATTGATTGCACTTCTGACGCAATCGGATTGGTGCGCTCACGCAACATCGCCAGGCGCGTTAATGCCACCCCGAGGCAGTAGCTCTTGTCGCGCGTGTCCTGCTCCAACAGCCCTTTTGCAGCGAGTCCATTGACGTATCGCTGCACTGTGGATTTGTCCCAGCCCAGTAATCTCGCAATTTGCGACGCGCCCAGCCGTGGCTGGCTTTCCGAGAACAGGTCCAGCACACTCAGCGCTTTTTCAACGGTACTCAATTTTCTATTTCTCTGGAAGATCGGCTAAAAAGTTGACTCAACGGATAATGCAGGTAATCATTATTTAACCTGCCAAGTCAAATAACGATTCACAAGCACACTATTCATTGACGCCGACTCACAGGCTGAATCAAGTGACCATCCGTCATTGAGCACCAGCCGGATAATCCAGCGGCAACACCGTCTACGGGGAAACAACGGATGAGCGATAAAACCATACTTGTTGTCGGCACATACGATACTAAGGATGACGAATTAAATTACATGTCATCGCGTATCGTCGCACAGGGAGGACAGGTTATGACCATGGATGTCAGTGTGCTCGGAAACCCTGCCCGCCCCTGCGACATCAGTAAGCACGATGTTGCCACTGCTGCGGGCAGTTCGATACAACAGGTAATCGACAGTGGTGATGAAAATACCGCGATGCAGATAATGGCACGCGGTGCCGCTGCAAAAACAGCGCAGCTGCACCGCGACTTAAAAATCGATGGTGTGATTATACTCGGCGGCACAATGGGCACCGACCTCGCACTGGATGTATGCCAGTCATTGCCACTGGGCGTACCCAAGTACGTGGTATCAACAGTCTCTTTTTCACCACTGATTCCAGCCGAACGTCTGTCTCCGGACATTCAAATGATTCTGTGGGCCGGCGGGCTCTACGGACTGAACTCTGTTTGTAAGTCTTCTCTCAGCCAGGCAGCGGGTGCCGTGCTGGGTGCAGCAAGAGCCGCAGAGTCACCCGCTGCAGATAAACCGGTGGTGGGCATGACATCACTGGGTGCTTCGTGCCTTAGCTATATGAAAATACTCAAACCCGCACTGGAAGAACGTGGCTTTGAAGTCGCGATATTCCATGCAACCGGCATGGGGGGCATGGCATACGAGAAGATCGCGGCGCAAGGCGGGTTTGCCTGTGTAATGGACTTTGCATTGCCCGAGCTGGGCAACTTACTGGCAGGCTCCGTGGTGAATGCCGGAGAAGACAGAATGCTTAACGCAGGCAATGCCGGTATCCCGCAACTGGTGGCACCAGGATGTCTTGATCTGATTGACTTTGCCGGCTGGCAGGATATCCCTGAACAATACAGTGATCGTCCGTTCCATGCCCACAACCGGCTTATTAAATCGTCCGCACTCAACAACGATGAAAGACGCGAAACCGCCCGCGAGATCGCAAAACGGTTGTCCGGCAGCAGCGCTCCGGCACATGTGATTTTACCAATCAAAGGTATCGAAGAGTGGGATAAGCCCGGTGAACCCGCCCACGATCCGGAAGGCCTTAACGCCTTCATTGATGAGATGCGCAACGCCGTTAAGGCACCGGTGTTACTCAGTGAAGTCGATGCTCACATTAATGATCAACAGTTTGCCGACAAAGCGCTGGAACTGTTTGATCAGTGGGTGGCAGACGGTACAGTCAGAAAACAGTGAACGACCATCGATATCAGTGTTTGTTCGAACCGCTCAGAATCGGGCCGGTTACCGCGCCCAACCGGTTCTATGCTGTACCCCATGCCACCGGGCATGGCTGGAACCAGCCGCACGGTGCGATCGCCCTGAGAGCCATGAAAGCCGAGGGTGGCTGGGGCACGGTATGTGTGCAGATCACCGAAATCGCCCCGGACTCGGACATGGCCAACCATCCGATGGAACGTCTATGGGATGATACCGATTTACCGAGGCACATCACCCAGGTAGAAGCGATCAAAAAACACGGCAGTCTCGCAGCAATTGAACTTGGCCATGGCGGTATGCGATGTCGCAATATAACCACCGGTCTGCCGGTGATCGGCCCGAGTGCGATGCCGGTTTTACGTCCTGAAGTCCCTCTGCAGTCAATGGCTATGCACAAACGGGACATCAAAACATTTCGACAGTCTCACAAGCGAGCCGCAATTCGTGCCAAACAAGCTGGTTACGATATCTTATACATCTATGCTGCCCATGATATTTCACTGATCAGCAACTTTGTCTCATTGCGCACCAATCAACGCAATGATGAATACGGCGGGTCGCTCACTAACCGGATACGACTGTTTAGAGAAGTCATCGAGGACACCCTCGATGTTGCAGCGGGTGAACGTGCCGTGGCCGTACGTTTCAGCGTGGCGGAACCCGGCGCTAAATACGGATTAAAACACGATGAAGAAGGACGCGACATCGTTGAAGCACTGGCGGAACTCCCCGACTTGTGGGACGTGAATATTTCCGGCTGGTCGCACGACAGCAAGACCGCACGTTTCAGTGAAGAGGGCTATCAACAACCCTATACCGAGTTTGTTAAAACCCTCACGACAAAACCGGTGGTAGGTGTAGGCAGGTTTATTTCTCCGGACAACATGGTGTCACTGCTGCAACAAGGCCATCTGGATCTGATCGGTGGTGCCCGACCGTCTATCGCCGACCCTTTTCTGCCCAACAAAATTAAAGCCGGCCGGCTTGATGAGATTCGCGAATGTATCGGTTGCAACATCTGCGTCAGCATGGACAGCTATGGTGTGCCGCTGCGGTGTACACAAAACCCGACCATATCTGAGGAATGGAGAAGCCAGTGGCATCCTGAGTCACCCGCACTATCAACGGGCAGGCAGTCGCACCTTGTGATTGGTGCCGGCCCGGCAGGGCTTGAATGTGCAGCGACTTTAATACGGGCCGGGCATCACGTGACCATTGCAGAAAAACGTAACAAAGCAGGCGGGCGGGTAAGCCTGGAATCCTCACTCCCCGGGCTGTCAACCTGGGCGCGAGTACGCGACTATCGTTTGCATCAGCTGTCGCAGAGCGCCAACGCATATCTTTACCTGAACAGCGAACTCAGCATTGAAGAAATCGAATCATTCGAGGCAGATAACGTCGTTATCGCGACTGGTGCTAAATGGCGTAATGACGGGGTTGGTTCAACTCATTTTGAACCAGCGCCTGCATTGCAATCCAGCTATCGCATTCTGACACCGGATGATGTGATGCAAGGTTCAATACCTGATGCACCTACCGATATTATTGTCTACGATGATGATCATTTTTATATGGCCAGCCTTATTGCAGCGTGTTTACAGCAGCATGGACATCATGTGAGTTACGTGACTCCGTTGCCGCAAATCGCCACCTGGACCGACAACACTCTTGAACAGACGGATATCATCTCATCGATGCGGGATGCCGGCATTTCGATGTATCCCAATACCGCGATTGAATCAGATGGCACATTTTGCAACGTGCTTTCCCTGCACAAAGAACCGTTAACCACCGGCACCCTCGCATTCGTCGGTGCACGACAATCAAATACTGCTCTCTACGACCGGTTGCTTGAACGCGGAAAAATACAGCAGTTGTATCGAGCAGGAGATTGCATCACCCCCGGAATTATCCAGGCGGCGGTCTTGTCCGGCCATCGTGTCGCCCGAACCATTCTCGGTGGCGGATCAATTGACACCCATCGAGAGCAAGTTTTGCTTGAAAAGCACTCATTCAACACAGAGACGCCATGAACGCTCCTTTAAAAAATTCAAACTTCCTGAAAGAAAACAATGCCCGTCATCTGTTTCACCCGATGGCTCACCCCGCAGACAGCCTCGCCAATCCACCCAAAATAATTACCTCTGGCGAAGGGGTGAAAATTAAGGATGTTGACGGCAGGGAAACGATAGATGCCGTGGGTGGTTTATGGAACGTGAATCTGGGTTATTCATGCGAACCGGTCAAGGAGGCCATCTCACGTCAGTTGGACGCGCTACCGTACTATTCTATTTTTCGCGGCACTTCCAATGACGCAGTGATTCACTTGTCTTACGAGCTGGCAGAATTTTTCCGTGAAGACGGCCTGGTTCGCGCCTTCTATACCTCGGGAGGTTCAGACAGTGTTGAAACCGCACTTCGACTGGCACGTCAGTATCATAAAATTCGCGGTGAGCATGGCAGAACTAAATTCCTGAGCCTGAAAAAGGGCTATCACGGTACACACATCGGTGGGGCATCGGTCAACGGCAATGCCAACTTCAGAGCAGCTTACGAACCATTGCTGCCGGGCTGTTACCATTTACCAGCGCCCTACACCTATAGGAATCCGTTTAATGAAACCGACCCTGAAAAGCTCGCAGCACACTGTGTGGCAGCACTGGCTGATGAAATCGCATTTCAGGATCCCTCAACCATCGCCGCGTTTATCATGGAACCTGTACTGGGAGCTGGCGGTGTAATCCCTCCACACAAGAGCTTCCTGCCGGCAGTCAAAGCCCTTTGTGAGCAGCACGGCATTCTACTGATTACTGACGAGGTGATTACCGCCTACGGCAGAACCGGTGCCTGGAGTGGTGCACGACTCTGGGGTGTTCAGCCCGACATCATGTGTACGGCAAAGGCAATTACCAACGGCTACTTTCCGTTCGGTGTTGTCATGCTGTCGCAACAGATTGCCGACACTTTCGAGCAGGATAAGACCGGTGCTGCTGCCATTGGTCACGGTTACACCTATTCAGGCCATCCGGTAGGTGCAGCAGCAGCGTTGGCGTGCCTGGCTGAAACCAAAAGACTCGATGTAATCACCAACGCGGCGGCTCGCGGCACGCAACTCTATAACGGTGCCAAAGCGCTGATGGAGAAGTACGAACTTATCGGCGATGTGCGCGGTGGCCACGGCCTGATGACTGCGCTTGAACTGGTTTCAGACAGAACCACCAAAGCACCGGTGGATAAAGCACTGCCGATGCAGCTGCAACAGGCAATCTATGACAACGGCGTGATGGTACGAGTATCTGGTCCGAATCTGATTTTGTCGCCGCCGCTCATCATTTCGGAAGAGGAAGCGTCTCAGGTGTTGTCAGCGATTGATGCGGGATTTGCAGCCTTACAATAAGTGC
>JAHDHK010000022.1:16960-18553 GCA_020631335.1 Chromatiales bacterium | reverse complement strand
TGCATATTCGCGCCGCTCAGAATAATCCGAACTGCTCAGGATATCCGCAATACTCAGGGCTTTGTCACTTTCTCAAAGATCGAATCAATCAGTTCAAGCTTGTCATCGTACTGTTGCAGACTTTCCTGAATTATCTGAATGTCGGCCTTAAGGTCGGGTATCAGCTCGCCGGACTGCGCAGGCGCATCAATTACTATCGGCTCAAGCGTTGTGGTGTTGATTTCACCGATTGCGCTCGGTACTACCTCATGCACGCTAGTCTCAACGGATTCGTCCGACGCTGTACCCGGCTGTTGATCCTGCTCACTGTCAGCAACACCGGGAGCCGGCTCTGCACCCTCATCCGTCGAGCCCTCAGCCACATTTGTATCTTGTGCGGTCTGGCTGTTTTCATTGGGTTCGGCATCGGTTTGAGCGGCATCGGCACTCTGATTTCCGGTAGTGTCACTCTGGCTTTCGGTAGTGTCAGTGGCAGCGTTGTCGGCACTTTGCTGTTGACTATCGGATGAAGTATCGTCAACGGCCTGCACCGACTCACTCACAGAGTCCGTTGCGTCAACATTTTCTGTCAACAGCTTTTGCGCGTCGTCGGACTTTTCAGTCTCTTCATCAGCAGCACTGTTCCCCGCAGCTTCGTTGTTTTCCGCAACGCTTTTTCGGGTTTCTTCTGCGCTGGTACCGGTTGAATTCTGTTCGGCTGTCGTCTCCGCGGACGGTGCAGAGTTTTCAGCTGTGGATGGCTGATACTCCGAGGAACACAATCGCAACATCAACAGACTGACTATTGCCAGGCCGACAATCAACAGCAGTCGCACATCTTTGAGCAGCGTCATTTAGCTCTCCGTAGGGTTAACACTTCCGCGAGACAGGAGACTACCCTGCCCGCGCCCGAAGTCTCAGCGAAGCCTGTTCACAACGCAAGGGTTTTAACAAAAACTCACGTTAAGCAGGCTGTGTAAAGAGGGTCAGGCAGGAACCACACCGCGTCTTGAGTCGCTTTCGCGCAGCAGCCAGATGAGCGGCAACGCCAGCAGCACCATCCAAAGCTTACCCAGCACCTGTCCGGCCACAAAGTCGAGACTGCCGAACGCAAGCAAAAGAAAAACAACACTGTCGATAATCAGACCGACAACGCTGCTTGCCAACACAGCCAATACCAGCCGGCGTTCCTGTAAAGGAGTATAGATCGCAAAGTCCGCAAGTTCCGACAACAAAAATGCAACGGTTGAAGCAATTACCAGTGCAGGTGGTGCCAGCCAGTATGAAATTATTGCGCCTATAACAATAGCGATCACCGCCCACATCTTACCCAGCCGTCGCTGCACCAGATCCCGGAGAACCAGTGCGATTCCAATCAGCAGCACCCCGCTGGGAGCCATAATCCCGAAACCCACCGGGAGCAGACAAGGCTGATCCGGCGGGCAGACGGTGCCGACATTGCCGATCATCCAGTTTGCCGCCGGAATGCATAGCGCAAACGCGATCAGGTAGATAAAACCTTGTATTTTTAAGGATTCGGAATTCATGTTTTCTGTCGAGCCGGAGCAAAGCCCGCGATTATAACGATATCTGAATTGCGAGAGAACACGGTAC
>JAHDHK010000022.1:9357-16950 GCA_020631335.1 Chromatiales bacterium | reverse complement strand
GTCGGTAATTTATGTCTCACCCCGCAAGTTTGCCCGCAATATCAATAACACTTGAGGATTGATATTGCCGGAAGCTTGATACTCAGCGCTGCGAAGTCTCCCACGCCGGGTTCTGCCACGGAACCTGTGCAGAAGGCTCAAGTGCCGGTTTACCGAGAATACAGTCCGCCGCTTTTTCCGCCGTGACTATCGTAGGGGCGTTAAGGTTGCCATTGGTGATGCGGGGAAAAACCGAGCAATCAACTACCCGCAGATTCTGTACACCGATAACGCGACACTGCGGGTCAACCACGGCTTCTTTGTCGGCCTCATCACCCATACGGCAAGTACCACACGGGTGGTAGGCGCTCTCGACGTGCTCACGCAAAAAGTCATCGAGCGCTGCATCAGATTGCCTGTCGTTACCCGGTGCTATTTCGCGACCGGCGAAAGGTTTGAACGCGTCCTGCTGCAACAGCTCGCGGGTGAGGTGTATACACTGCCGGAAATCCTGGAAGTCCTTGTCTGTGGACATATAGTTGAACAGAATATCCGGAGCCTCGTCCGGATCGGCTGATCGCAGCGTCACCGACCCGCGGGAATCTGATCGCATTGGTCCAACATGCATCTGAAACCCGTGAGCAGGAGCGGCAGACTGGCCGTCGTATCGAATAGCGACCGGCAGGAAATGATATTGGATATCGGGGTAGGAAACCCCGGCTGCCGAGCGAATAAAAGCGGCTGATTCAAAATGGTTGGTGGCACCCAGCCCGCTTTTAAAAAGCAGCCACCTCAGCCCGATCTGCCCTTTAGAAAACAGATTCAACTTTGAATACAGCGTAATTGGCTGTTTACACTCTACCTGAAAGTATATTTCCAGGTGATCCTGCAGATTGCGGCCGACTCCCGCACGATTGGCAACCACATCGATGCCCAGCTGCCCAAGATGCGCGGCATCACCCACTCCCGAAAGCATCAGTAACTTGGGAGAATTAATAGACGACGCGCTCAGAATAACTTCCACATTCGCTCGAAATTGAACGAGTTTCCCGTGAACTTTAGCCTCTACCCCGACCGCACGTGTTCCATCAAAAATCACCCGCTGAACAAAAGCTTTTTGCAGCCGGACATTTGATCGCTTCAATGCCGGTCGCAGGTAGGCGTTTGCCGTCGACCAGCGCCGGCCCCGGTAGACGGTTTGTTCCATCGGTCCGAAACCTTCCTGTTGCTCGCCGTTATAATCTTCGGTCGCAGGATAACCAGCCTCAATGCCTGCTTGAACAAAGGCGTGATACAGAGGATTCTGGCGCGGTCCGCGTGTGACATGCAAAGGACCGCCGGTGCCACGCCATCCAGCCTGTCCACCATGAGAAGTTTCCATCTTCAGGTAATAAGGCAACACGTCAGCGTAGCTCCAGCGTTTCGCGCCAAGCGACTCCCAATGATCAAAATCACCGGCGTTGCCGCGCACATAGACCATGCCGTTGATAGAAGACGATCCTCCAATCACCTTACCTCTCGGGCACACCAGGCGCCGCCCGTTCAGCGCCGGCTCGGGCAGAGTCTCATACCCCCAGTCGTAGCGCTTCATATTCATCGGATATGAGAGTGCCGCCGGCATCTGGATAAAAGGACCGATATCTGAACCGCCGTGTTCCAGCACCAACACGGTGTTTTTACCATCCTCAGACAAGCGACTGGCAAGCACGGAGCCCGCCGATCCCGAACCCACGATCAGATAGTCAGCAGAATTTTCCAAGGTGATTCCCGAGTTAAAAGCGAGCCTGAGTGCAAAGACATGCCGGATTTCAGGTCATGGTGAAAGCAACTCTGCAGGCAAAAGGTCTTTGCCCATTCTAACCATGTGGAGCTGTCACCCGAAACCCTGCTGACGCAGCCAGCGCATCGATCAGCGCTTTCATAACGCAATTAAATCTGTGATTCACATCCCATATCAGTATCAGGGGAAATTCCGGATAGCAGAATAGTGAAGCGGATTCACTTTGTTGTGTTTCAAAAATGAAACAATCTGGTTTCAACTTCGGGAGGATTTCCAACGTGCATTGTTTCAGGCTGCTCACCACTTCCCTGGCGTCTATATTGTTGTTCTCCTGCGGCGGCAGTGACTCCACTGCACCCTTACAAGTGGCTGACCGCGCAATTCTTGAAGTTGAAGACTACCGTGAGACAGTTGCAACGCCGTTGCTGGAGTGGCTTTTGGTCGAGCTCGACGACGATTTCGGCGCAGCTGCCAGACTGGTAGCAAGAGATGACGCAGCCTGGAGCGAAAACGGCCTGCCGACGCTCACCTATGACATCGACTTTCCCCGAACGGGCAATTTCGAATTAAGTCTGCGTGGCAGACAAGACAGCACAACCGGCACATCCGAGGCGGTGTATCTGACTTTTGGCGAAGACTCGGGAGATGTCGTCTGGACTGTCAGCGGCCTCGATGACCAATGGAGCTGGTACAACACAGACTCACTCGGCCGAGCGATGGTTATCAACGTCGCTACCGCCGGTGTTCACCAGTTTCAAATTTCTTCTGCATCGGCAGGCTTGCTGCTGGATCAGGTCGATATCAAACGTGTAGCGAACGATTCGCTGACCCGGCCAAACACGGACAGCAACCCGCAGCCGCCTGTCACAACACAGCAGCAACCCACCGATCAAAACGATAGCGGTACTGACACAGAAGATGCCACAGATTCGGCACTGACACCAAACAGCGCCAACCAGTCACCATCGGCCTCGATTTCAGGGGAAACCGTGACTATCGTCGGCAGAAGTCTCATCCTCACCGCAAGCGCCAGTGATGACGGCAGGCCACATGGCGGTCTGTACTATTTCTGGACCAAAACAGCAGGACCGGGAACCACCAGTTTTTCATCGATTCTCGGAGCAACAACCGAGGTTTCGTTTGATCAACCCGGCACTTACACGGTGCAGGTGACCGTAAGCGACGGCGTCCTGTATTCCAACACATGGCATCAGATCACTGTGGCTGAACCAGCGGACAGCGACAGCAGTCAAAACGAACATCAGATCCAGTCTTTCGCAGCCTGGCATACCCTCTCTACTCGAGGGAAAGTGCAGGAGCGCCACGAAACCGGTGGTGTGGTCGTCGACGACAAGCTCTATATGATCGGTGGGCGTGGTCAGCGTCCTGTGGAAGTGTTTGACCCCGAAAACAACAGCTGGACGCGTATCGCAAATACACCGATGGAAATGCATCATTTTCAACCCGTAGCGATCGGCACGAAAATCTATGTCGTTGGTGCTTTCACCTGCTGTTATCCGAGAGAAGATATCATCGAAAATGTGTACATCTTCGATACCGTCACGCACCAATGGAGTAAAGGCCCACGGCTTCCGACCAACAGAAAGCGCGGAGGCGGTGGTGCAACAGTGTATGACGGCAAGATCTACCTACTCGGCGGCAACACCAGAGGTCACTCCGGTGGCGCTGTTAACTGGTTCGATGAGTTCGATCCGGCGACCGGCCGGTGGACAGTGCTGGCTGACGCTCCTGATGCGCGGGATCATGTGACCATCGCTGTTTCCAACGGCAAGCTGGTGGTGGCCGGCGGGCGCAAAACCAACACACCCATCCCTTTTGCCAATACGGTTGCCCGAACCAATGTGTACGACTTCAATACCGGTTCATGGTCCAACGCTGCCAGTATTCCCACAGAGAGAGCCGGCACTATGACTGTCGCCTTCGGCAATGACGTGATCATCATCGGCGGCGAATCCATGGCCGATACCAACGCACATCGCAACGTCGAAGCCTTTGACACTGTCACCGGCATGTGGCGGCGTCTGCCTTCACTCGACACAGGTCGGCATGGCGGTGCTGCGGGTATATTGCAAGGCGAAATTCACGTAGTCGCCGGCAACATCACACGCGGTGGCGGACGTGAAACCAGCGCGCATGAGGTACTTCGCTAACAGCAAACTTAACCACCACGCAGAAATGCGGACATTCGACCGAATGGGAAACTATTGACACTTGACTGATTACCGCGCCCGTCATACTCTCCAACCATGACAAACGCAACGCTCGTACTACTGCTCCTTACCAACCCGGCGGCCTGAGGCCTCCGGGTTACCTGTCATTCGTCTCCGGACGACCCTCCAAACCAAACGAGCGTCGAGATGTCTCATCTCACACCAGCCATGCAACAAGCCCAAAACACTGCACCTGCGACGACAATGTCGGCAAGCTGGTCAGTGATGCAAGATATTGCGACGCCCGAATTCAACTCTAGGCAGGTCGACTGCGACTTTGCTTCAGGAGCTACCCAATGAAATTCAATCCGGCCAGCAAGTACCGTTCGTTCCCGAAAATCGATTTACCACAACGCCAGTGGCCCGATCGCATAATCGATACCGCCCCTTCATGGTGCAGCGTAGATCTCAGAGACGGCAACCAGGCACTCATCGAGCCCATGGGGAACGAGCGCAAACTGCGCATGTACAATTTGTTGCTTAACATTGGCTTCAAAGAAATTGAAATCGGTTTCCCCGCAGCTTCGCAAACTGATTTTGATTTTGTTCGATACTTAATCGATAACAACCTGATTCCCGACGGTGTGACGCTGCAGGTACTGACGCAGGCACGTCCCGAACTGATTGACAGAACATTTGAATCACTTGTCGGCTGTAAAAGCGCGATCCTCCATTTGTATAACTCTACCTCTACCGCTCAGCGTGAGGTAGTTTTCAAGATGGATAGAGCGGGTGTTAAAAACATAGCCGTAGAAGGGGCGAAATATGTTGCCCAGTGTGCATCGAACTATAGCGATACTCAGTGGAAGTTCGAATACTCGCCAGAGAGTTTTACCGGTACCGAGCTCGACTATGCGCTGGAAGTTTGTGAAGCTGTTATGGATGTCTGGCAGCCGAATCCATCGAACAAGATGATCCTGAACCTGCCGGCAACAGTCGAAATGTCGACACCTAACATTTACGCTGATCAGATCGAATGGTTCTGTCGCAACATGAGCAGACGCGACAGCGTTGAAATCAGTCTGCATCCACACAATGACCGCGGCTGTGCTGTGGCTGCAACCGAACTCGGTCTGATGGCCGGCGCTGACCGGGTAGAAGGCACCTTATTCGGCAATGGTGAGCGTACAGGTAATGTCGATCTGGTTACTCTTGCTTTGAATCTGTTCAGCCAGGGGGTTGAAAGCAATCTGGATTTCTCTGACATATTCGAAGTAATGCGTACCACCGAACACTGCAACAAGCTGCCGGTACATCCACGACACCCCTATGCCGGTGAATTGGTGTTTACCGCATTTTCCGGATCGCATCAGGATGCCATTAAAAAAGGACTTCAGGCACGTAAAGACTCTAATAATCCGATCTGGGATGTTCCCTACCTGCCGATTGATCCGGCAGATGTCGGACGAAGTTATGAAGCAGTGATTCGTGTTAACAGTCAGTCCGGTAAAGGCGGCGTGGCTTTTATTATGGAAAAAGACCACGGACTCGAACTACCCAGAAGATTGCAGATCGAGTTCAGCAAAGTCATTCAGGAGATCAGTGATGACACTGGCAAAGAGATAGAATCAGCACAAATCTGGCAGGCTTTTGATCAGGAATTTCTGCGTGCTGGCAATCCTCTTACCTTTATAGAGCATCATACCGAAGCCGAAAATCATGATGATTCACACCGGAATATTGAAGCCAGGGTGAGCTTCAATGGAGAGGCCAGAACCATCAAGGGAAGTGGCAATGGCCCCATTGACGCTTTTGTCGACAGTCTTAAGCAAGAGTTCGGAATCGATTTCCGGGTGGTTGACTATCATCAGCACGCCACCGGTGCCGGCTCATCTGCGCAGTCCGCCTGCTTTGTAGAAATTCAAGTGGGTAAAGGCGAAACACGTTATGGCGTAGGTTTACATTCAAACATTGTCTGTGCCTCTCTGATTGCTGTTTGCTGTGCTGTCAATCGTGCATCGAAAGACATTCTTTCATTCCAACTATCGAAAGAGCACAGCGAAGCTGACTAAACTTCTTTCACCCTGCGCAGCTAAGCTGCGCAGGGTGTTGTTACCCACAATCTAAAAACAACTAAAAGCCTCGGAAGTCGGCATTAACAGATCGTTGAGATCACTGCTGGCGTTCGCTGTTTGCCGAGCAAAGGTGCTGAATAACCGGCGGGAGTTACTCGCAGGTTTTTGTTTTTACCTGTTCAATGAATTCGACTGGAAGCTCGCCCGGTAAGAATGTATCTATAGCCGCGAACTCGTACGGATTACTGATCGCCTGCGTATACTGACAACCGGCACCGGGGCCGAGCAGTTCAACGGTTAACAGCAAACGCTCAGGTTCCTTTACTACCGACTTTACCCCGACGGCATAACCACCTGAGGGTTGAGTCCCCATCGTAAGCAGCACAACACGCTGGTTTGCAAAATCAATCGTCCTGGGTACTTCAACAGAAAATTTCGACAGCTCGGACTGGTAGCTTGCGTAGTTATCGAGTATCGCAAAATTTTTAAACGTTTCGCGATCATCGAGGTTGTAGTCAGCCTTGTGCAATACCCGGTATTCAACCGGCACCTGCTCAACCACTGCCGGTTCGGGCTCTTCCACAGTTTCGGGTAACGCCAATTGCTCAGTTCGCTCAAATAGGCCGCAACCGGCCAGCAGCACAGTCAATGAAAATAAGGGCAGCAAGCCCGGATAAAAACGCATACGCATCACAATGTAGACGAGAAAAACCTGTATTTGAGTATAGCTTCGAGCGGGAACACGTGTGCTAGTATCGGCCAAACGGTAACGCAATTGCGAAGCGCCACAATGACCAAAACTCAACAATCAGTAGATATCGACAACCTGCTCTACAACGGCAGCAGGACATTCAGCATTTCAGATACGCCGACCAAAGCGCCCCCTCTATATAAATCAAAAAAGGACTATCGCAAAAAGCTCAAAACGATGGTGCGCGAAATCGATGAACTACAGGCATTGATGAATGCACAGAACACGCGTGGTCTGCTGCTGGTGTTTCAATCCATGGATGCTGCCGGAAAAGACGGCACCATCAGACGTGTTCTCACCGGCGTTAATCCGGCCGGGGTTCAGGTGTATTCTTTCAAAAAGCCCAGTGATGAAGAACTCGATCATGGTTACCTGTGGCGCATCATTCAACGTATGCCGGAGCGAGGACGCATCGGCGTTTTTAACCGCTCGTACTACGAAGAAGTTCTGGTCGTGCGGGTACACCCGGAAATTCTCACCAGCTACCAGCGCTTGCCCGAAGAGCTGATCGACGACACTGACGCAGTATTTGAAAGCCGTTTTGAACAGATAAGAAATTTCGAATCATACGCCACCGAAAACGGCATTCACGTCATCAAGTTTTTTTTGAATGTATCCCACGAAGAGCAAGGCAAGCGACTGCTGGCACGACTGGAAGACCCGGCCAAGCACTGGAAGTTTTCATTTGCCGATGTCGAAGAGCGCGAATACTGGGGCGACTATATGCAGGCCTTTGAAGACTGTATTAATGCCACTGCAAGTGAGGCAGCTCCATGGGCAGTGATACCAGCTGACGATAAGCTTAATATGCGTTTACTTGTCACGCAGATCGTGCTG
>JAHDHK010000022.1:0-9347 GCA_020631335.1 Chromatiales bacterium | reverse complement strand
ACAACTGCAGCAGTTAAATCTGTCCACCCCTGCTGCCAGCGAACGGCTGACTACGGAAATGGATGCGGTAAAGGAACGCCTGAGAAAGCAAAAACCGTAGCCCATGAATAGCTTTTTTACCACTAATGACAATGAATGGTTTTTGCCGACGCACCATACCCGGGGTCCCTGGCACGAAGACCACTGCCATGCCGGACCACCGACCGGCCTGATTGCCCGGGCACTGGAAAATCTGGTACCACAACAAAGACTAACCCGCCTGACAGTTAATTTGTTGCGCCCGATCCCGTTTGGCGGGTTTCGCATTGAAGTACAAATGCAAAAACAAGGCAGAATTGTTTCTACCTGCACTGCCGTCTTAGTCGATGCAGAAAATAAAATATGCGTTGAAGCCGGCTCTTTGCATATGACGGAACAACCTGCGGTACCTTACCCGACGCAACAGCGCGAGCCGCTCGATCCGGAAAATGCCGCCATCGGTTTATTTCCGATTCAGCAAACCCTGCATGACAAGCCGGCATTTAACGGAAACGGCGTGGAGATCAGGTATCCCCCGGGACACAACCACCTGCCGGGAAGGACCATTGCCTGGATGAAAACAGTACCGCTTCTACCGGACGAATCACCCTCCCCGTTCCAAAAACTCTGTCCGCTGGCCGACTGCGGCAACGCTTTCGGCAGAAACGCCGATCCTGCGGAGGTTAACTTTATGAATCCGGATTTAACTATTCACTGCCATCGCGATCCGGTCGGCGACTGGCTGGGGACCGAGGTGGCTGGCTATTGGGAACCCAACGGCATTGGCATGGCCGACGCACACCTGTTTGATGCCCGGGGCAGTATCGGGCGCGCTGTACAGACCTTGCTTTTGCAACCCGCGTCAAAAAACCAGTAGAGCGCAAAACACACAGCAGGGGCGAATATAACCATTTGATTTTGCATAAATATATATGTAAACACAGCAAGCCCGGCACCCTCTCGAATTCAAGATCTCAGGCCTGTGGACGATGAACTACCCATTGAATGCAGTCTGTGTAGGGTGAGGAAAAAACATGTTCCACGGCAAATTAGTGACCGTTGCAGCAGCAGCCTTGTTAGCGATGGGTTGCTCACCGTCGTCAGATAAAAAGGCGATGTCAGAGTTGTTTACCAGCGATGCTGCACCGGTAGTCGATGCGGACTCCGAAACCATGGCCGACGCCTCGGCAGATAGTTTGGCGCCTGCACCGTTGGTCGAAGTGAATGCCAGTGCTGATCAACCGGGCTGGGACCCACTCCTGGCTAACGAAGGTGCAGACGACGCACAACAGCCGGCACACAGACCCATTATGCTGCCAAGGCTGAACTACGAAACGGTCACCAGAACCGAGACTTTCGAAATAGGGAACGACGTCACTACGCGAGAAGGCATCCTGCCAATCGCCTCGACACCGCCAGCACAAACCGCGGCTGTCGCCACTGTCACCTCTTACTCTCCGGAATTCAGTGCAGACCCACGCTTCGCCCCAACCTACCCGGACAGGCCTGTACCTTCGCGTGGTATGACCCAGAGCGAGGTGCTTGCCGTTGCAGGAGAGCCTGCAAACAAGATGGCCGGCATCGGTTCACAGGTGTGGGACTATGGCACCTATCGCGTATTCTTCAGTCAGGATGAAGTAGCCTTCACCCGAGTCTGGTAGCAGATCAAGCAAGCCACTCGGGCGGTTAGCGAACACCACTCCAAAGCATCAGCGCCTGTAAGCACAGGCGTTGATCGACGACCGTTTGTGTAATATCACTTTTGCCCTGCGCATGGCGCGCACCGTATTGTGTATTGCTGACTTTTTCAAAGGTCGGCAATATCGACGATATAGACAAGAAAAAAGCGCTGAGTCCGTGTTGCTCAGTGCTTTTTAATCAGGCTGGTCAATTCACTGATATCCTCTAGCGCGTAATCCCCCCCCATGTCCCGCGCACTGCCTGACCGATAGCCCCAGGGCACAACCGCCACCGACACTCCACAGGCCGACGCTGCGCCGACATCTGCCGAAGAGTCACCAATCATTAGGACCTTGTGCTTTTCAACACCCAGTTGTTCGATGCAGACTTGCAACGGCAACGCTGAGGGTTTTCTCTCAGCTGTAGAATCACCACCGATGACAGCTCCGAAGTACTCAAACACCTCCAGTTGCCGAAGAATCTGCGCGGTAATCGAATACGGTTTGTTGGTACATATTCCCTGTGGGATCTGTTGATGCCTGAAGCTGGACAGCAATGCTTCCACACCAGGGTAAAACGTTGTCATCACACAGCTGTTGTCTTTGTAGTGAGCCACAAACTGATTGTATGCCTCGTCGGCCTGATACTTATGTAACCCGTTTGTCGCCGAAAATGCACGTTCAAGCAGTTTTCCCGCGCCATGCCCGACCATCAGTCGTATATCAGCCAGCGCCAACTCGGGCAATCTGCACGCTTTCAATACCCGGTTTACTGACGCGGCAATATCGGGGGCGCTGTCTATCAGCGTACCGTCGAGGTCCCAGACAACCGCTTCAAATACGTCAGCGCTCATCGATGCGACTCCGATTTGAACCACCTCTTTGCTTAATGGCCATCTAATGCTCAGCTGCGCAGCGCGGTGATGTTGTGCTGGTATAGGCTGGCATCACCGTCGGCGAATACCGCTGAACCGGCCACCAGCACATTTGCGCCTGCAGAGACTACCGATGCAGCATTTTTTGCGTTCACACCACCATCGACTTCAAGATCAATAGCACGATCACCGATCATGGACCGGATACACTCGATCTTACGAAGCTGGGAACTGATAAACGACTGCCCGCCGAAACCGGGGTTAACTGACATGACGAGTATGAGATCCACATCGTCGATGACATATTCCAGTGCCGACGCCGGAGTTGAGGGATTCAAGGACACTCCGGCCCTGACTCCCAGTTGCCTGATAGCCTGCAATGATCGATGCAGGTGTGGCCCGGCTTCTGCGTGAACCGTGATAACGTCGGCACCTGCACTGGCAAAGTCCTGTAAAAAAGGATCGCACGGGGCAATCATTAAATGCACATCCAGCGGTTTGTTAGTGTGTGGTCTGAGTGCTTTAACCACACCGGCACCGATGGTGATATTGGGCACATAGTGACCGTCCATTACATCGATATGTATCCAGTCGGCGCCCGCCTGATCGATAGCCTGTACTTCCTCACCCAGACGCGCAAAGTCCGCTGACAGAATAGATGGAGCGATCAACACATCACTCATACTTAATACCCTCTTTCAATTACTGCTATTGTATCGGGATCTATAGCGGGGTATCGAGGTTTTCATCCCGACTCACCATTCCAGCTGCATCAGACACACAGTACGCGTTCATATTGAACACTGTGATAAACCGCTATTAGCACTACTGCACTATTCATCCAGCTTGAAATCAGCCACTAACGGGTAGTGATCCGAAGCCCAGACATCTCCGGCTTTTTCCCGCAACACAACCGCGTCACCAAGCAGCTGCAACGATGGCGTGTAAGCCACATGATCAATAGCGCCGAACAAATTGAAACCTCGATTAAAATGATAAGTCGAACCATGAACAGGAACAAACTGTAAACCAGCTCCTTCAATTAATGCATGCAATGACGAACCGTGCCGCGCATTGAGATCACCGGCAATGACGACATGCTCTCCTGCTTCGATCCATGGTTTTATACGTGCGACAATCAACTCAACCGACTGCTTGCGATTACTGCGGCTGGCGTAATCCAGATGCACGTTCACAACACGCAATCGTGCACCGGTGCCCTTTATAGACAGCTGAACCCACGAGGCGAACGCGGGGTAAGAACCGTTAAAAGTGTGTGAATAGATCTTATCGGGTGTCGTTGAAAAGAAAAACCAGCCCTGCTTTTCCAATGTAAAAACGGAACGTCTGAAAAAAACCGGCTGAGTCGACGGAAATGATTGCCACGGTCCAACAGCCGCAAAGTCAAAGTCTGGATTGTTTTCAGCTAACCAGGTGCGAGTGAGATTATTGGCATCTTCGTTTCCAGAGGAGAAGCTCTCCATTTCCTGAAATGCAATGATGTCGGCGTTCATTAGCTTGAACAGCCGCGCCATAGGCAGTTTTCTTTGCTCCCAGTGTTGTGTACCCCAGGTACCGCTCTCGTTTTCCGCCAGAATGTAGTGTACGTTCCAACTGCCGATTCGCACGGCGCCTGCAGCAGGCAACGTCAGAGAAGTTCCCTGAGAATTACGTAGTAACTGGCAACCGCCTATCGCTGAAACACCTATTAATACCAGCGCAATCGTGGACAATATCTTCCTGATCACCAGCGACTATTCCCTTGACTTAGGTAGAATCTGCTCAAAGAAAACACAAATAGACTAGCCTCGATTTTGAATAATTGATGACTAGGGAGCCTCCCAGCTCCCTGAGAGATGACTCTTAACAGCCGCATCGATAACTTTCATGTTGCTTATAGCGTCTTCAAGTGTGACCGGAAGTTCGGTGTCGTTGATTATAGCCAGGGCCATCGCGTCGGCCTGCAAAGTATATTGATCACAAGGGGCGATGTGCTCTTCGATTCGCTGCGCTCCCTGAGTAAGCCAAAGCGTTGTTGCCTGATCAGCCGGTGCGTTAACTGGTATTTCAATTTCGATCTGCCCGTCGGTGCCGAGAATGTTGGTACGCTGGTAGGCCGACATCTGTGTAGAACAGGTAAATGTGGCACTCCCCACACCGTAGTCGAGAATGCCTGAAGCAATAACATCGACGCCGAAGTCCGGGTGAATCTCCATTGCCGCAAACACTCTTGCCGGATCCCGCCCGAAAAGATAACGACTCTGCGAGATTGGATAGCAGCCGATGTCCATCAGCCCGCCTCCACCAATGCCCGCCTGATTCCGGATGTTTTCAGCGTCATCATTGAAATAGGAAAACAGCGTTTGAACCGTGAGCAACTTACCGACTTTGCCTTGTTCAATCCATTCTTTGGCCTTTTGCCACTGGGGATGAAACCGATACATGAAAGCCTCCATCACTTTCAACCCCGGATATTGCGCAGCAGCAGACGCCAGTCTTTGGGCTTGTGCTGCATCCAGCCCGATGGGCTTTTCGCACAGCACATGCTTACCGGCCGCCAGTGCCTTCTCAGTCCACGGAACATGCAAGTGGTTTGGCAGTGGGTTGTATATGGCGTCTATCGACTCATCAGCCAGCAGCGCCTCATAACTGTCAAAAGACTGGTCGATCCCGAGCAGCAGAGCTGTGTCCGATGCGCGTTGCTGATCCCTGGATGCGATCGCAACAACCCGACCGTGACTGGACTTCTGAATCGCCGGTATGACCTTCTCGACACCAATTTTAGCAGTGCTGAGTACGCCCCAGTTAATTTGTCTGTTCATCTTGCTGGTACCGTTTCCGAAAGTGAGTTATGGGATATGAAATATCCAAAAGAGAATTTTGGTTGCCAAATCATCTTGACTGAAGAAATTCCATATTTTTACAAATATTTCTCTAGCGCTGGCCTATTCTACCTATGACCCGTTCGAAGGTATCGGAAATCAGTGTTTCAGCCGGTTGTTCGACCTTGATAGGAGCGGTGATTTTCTGCGCCGGGCGCGACTTCTACAACACTGCTTTTTTACTATCTGCACTGCATGCGTTTTCACTACTGTAGGTCCGCTGTTTCACAAAAAATTGGCTTACTGGCGCGTAAACGCAAAAATCCTCATCAAAATTACGCACAAATGATAAAATTGTATGTGTTTTTGCTATTTTCGTATTTGCGGGAAAACTGGAATTTTATCAAATTGCACGGGCGTTGAACAAAGCATCAATGGTTACTGGAGAAAATATGAATCTTTTACGTAAAACAGCCCTTACACTGGCACTGGGCGTCGCCACCGCGACGACCGCCTCTGCTAATGAACTGACTATTGCGATCGTGAACAACGGTCACATGATCAACATGCAGAAAGTGGCAGAAGCCTACACCGCTGAAACCGGTGTAAAACTTAACTGGGTATCACTGGAAGAAGGTGTACTGCGCGAGCAGGTCACTTCTGACACAGCTACCGGCGGTGTATGACGTCCATCGTTATGCAGGAAGCGCCTATCTGGGGTGCTGCAGGCTGGATCGAGCCTCTGGAATTCGGCGAAGCGTACGATGTCGACGACATGCTGCCAGCAATCCGCAACGGCCTGTCTAACGACGGCACACTCTACGCAGCACCATTCTACGGTGAGTCTTCAATGGTCATGTACCGTAAAGACCTGACTGACGCTGCCGGCGTTTCTGTTGCAGACAACGATTCCTGGGACAACATCAAAGCAGCAGCTGCTGCAATCCACGATCCTGACAATGGCGTTTACGGTGCATGCTTGCGCGGTAAGCCGGGCTGGGGCGACAACATGGCGTTCATCACCACAGTAGTAAACTCTTTCGGCGGTGCTTGGTTCGACGCTGACATGAAGCCTCAGCTTGAGTCTGACGAGTGGAAAGCTGCAATCAACTTCTACGTTGACCTGCTGGGTAACTACGGTCCTCCTGGATCAGAAGGTAACTCTTTCAACGAAATTCTCGCACTTTACAACGAAGGTAAGTGTGGAATGTGGATCGACGCCACTATCGCGGCATCTTTCCTGGAAGTTGACGGTGTAGCATACGCACAGTCTCCTAACGCTGGAAACCCTGTGGGTGCAAACTGGCTGTGGGCATGGGCAATGGCAGTACCTGCCGGATCGCCTAACGCAGAAGAGTCTAAGAAGTTCATCGAGTGGGCTACTTCAAAAGACTACATCAAAGCCGTTGCCGATCACCCTGATTTTGGTTGGGGTTCAGTACCTACCGGTACTCGCGCATCTACCTATGCATACCCTGAGTTCCAGGAAGTTGCAGGTTTCGCTGCAGCTGAAATGGCTGCTATCGAGTCTGCCGCTCCAGAAGCGACCGACCTGAAACCTTACGTTGGCGTTCAGTTCGCTGCTATCCCTGAGTTCCCTGAAGTAGGTAGCGCGGTAGCACAGGAAATGGCTGCTGCACTTTCAGGCGCTAAGTCTGTAGATGATGCACTGGCTGCTTCTCAGAAAGCTGCTGATGCAATCATGCGTGAAGCAGGCTACTACTAAAGCCTAAGCGGTTGTACAAAGAGCCCGGTGAGAAATCACCGGGCTTTTTTTATCGCACGCAACGCACAAGGCAGGATCTGGAACACATTCCACTCTCCCCCTTGCTGCACTTGAACGGATTCCCTGCATTTATATCCGAGCGTTCCGTCAGATCTGGAAGGTTGAAAGAGCTTAATGTCAAAAAGAACGCTGCCTCGACTCTTACAAACTCCGGCCGTCATTCTCCTGCTTCTGTGGATGCTGATTCCACTGAGTATGACGTTATATTTTTCTTTCATTCGATACGTTCTTAACAACCTTAGACGACCCGAATGGACGACCCCGAGTTTTAGTAACTGGCGGGGTTTCGGTAACTACGAATACGTATTATTTAGTGCCAAAGATTTCTGGCTGGCGGTGCAGAACAGCCTGTTTATCGTGGTATGTATTCTGATTTTCACCGTCATACTGGGATTAGCCCTTGCTATCCTGGTCAACCGTACATTCCCGGGCCGCGGGATCGTACGAGTTCTGCTGATTTCCCCGTTTTTCGTCATGCCTGCGGTAAACGCGGTACTGTGGATTAACATGATCCTTGATCCGGTGCTTGGGCTTAACGGTCTGGCAGTAGAGGGCATCAATCATGTGATTAACGGGCTACGCGAGTTTCCGGTGCTGGGCGCTTTCTTTTCGATGTGGCCTGAACTGGTACCAGTATCCTTCCGCGCTACACAGACATCTGCCTACGCTGTGATCATTATGGTCACGTGGCAGTGGACCCCGTTTGCCGTACTGATTTTCATGACATCACTTCAGTCCGAAGACGAACAACAAAAAGAAGCGGCTATTCTGGATGGTGCCAATGCGTGGTCAAGGTTTCGCAATTTAACGCTGCCGCACCTGGCCAGACCCATTGCAATTGTCGTGATGATCCAGTCAATTTTTCATCTGTCACTCTATGCGGAAATCGAAATTGTCAGCCGGGGTAACGGCAATAAAAACCTGCCCTACCTCATTGGCGAATTCACCTCCAACAATATCGGTGCTGCGAGTGCCACAGGCATCTTCGCGGTAATTCTAGCCAACATTGTCGCTATATTCTTGCTGCGTATGGTTGGCAAGAGTTTGATGGACTAAACCGGAAACATACTGGAAAACGATATGGCTGCAGTCGCTCAAACATCCAGATTCGGAAACATATTCTGGCCTGTGCTTGCATGGGTCGTGGCGCTGATATTTTTCTTTCCGATTTTCTGGATGGTATTCACCAGCTTCAAAACAGATGCCGATGCGGTAAAGCCGGAGTATCTGTTTTTCTTCAAGCCCACGCTTGAAAACTACACAAACATGACGGAAAACTACGATTACTGGCGCTTCGCCATAAACTCCGCCATTACCGCCACGTTTGCCACACTGTTCGCGCTGGTCGTCAGCATTCCATGTGCCTATGCGATGGCATTCAACCCCAGCCGGCACACCAAAGACATTCTCATCTGGATGCTGTCCACCAAAATGCTGCCCGCGGCGGCAGTGCTCTATCCAATGACCTTTCTAACGAAGAATTTCCTGGCCATCTACGACACACATTTTCTAATCATTCTTGTGTTGTCGCTTATTAACCTGCCAATTGTTATCTGGATGCTGTTCACCTACTTCAAGGAAATTCCAAAGGAAATTATTGAAGCGAGCAAAATGGACGGTGTTACTACCTGGGGTGAAATCAAAGATATTCTTATCCCACTTGCATGGGGTGGTGTCGCTTCCACCGCATTATTATGCTTTATCTTTTGTTGGAACGAAGCCTACTGGACAGTTCGCCTGACCACCACAGAAGCGGCAACTCTGTCAAAGCTTATTGAAGGCAACAGAGCACCTGAAGGTCTGTTTTTCGGGCGGTTGTCTGCCGTTTCAACTGCTGCCGTAGGCCCGATTGTTGTGCTTGGTTGGTTTTGTCAGAAGCAACTGGTGCGCGGCCTGACATTCGGAGCAGTGAAATGACACCTGTGCAGGCACTGTTGCTGGCAAGGTGCGACGACTGCGGTTGGTACCCGACATTACTTCCTGTGGTGGCAAGGTAGTACCACTGCTTTATGTCGATTATTGAACCCGAAATAGAAAAGGTTGATCGCAGCACTCGATCAATCCGGTACCTCGAACACGGGTGGCCAACCGAATTGTGTCGATGGCATGCACACGAAGAGTACGAGCTGCATTTAATTGTCGATACTCGCGGTAAAGTCTTCGTCGG
>JAHDHK010000323.1 GCA_020631335.1 Chromatiales bacterium | reverse complement strand
CGGGGTTGACCGTCTTCAGCTGATCGTAGGTGATGCCGAGCTTTTCGGGTACATCACCGCGCAGATTGTTGGCGACTGCGTCAGCACTGGCTACCAGTCGATGTAACACGGCACGTCCTTCTTCACTGATAACATCCAGGGTCAGACTTTTTTTGTTTCGATTCAGGCTCTGAAAAAACAGGCTGGCATCACTGGCGTGCTTGTCGCGGGCGTCGTCGAGTGTGTCGGAGAAATAAGGGCCAATGGCGCGCAGGTAGTCACCGCCGCTTTGTGCATGCTCAACTTTCACAACCTCTGCACCGAGGTCGGCCAGAGTTTGTGTGCCGTAGGGCCCGGCACCATATTGTTCAAAGCTGAGTATGCGAATACCTGTGAGGGGTGCGGTCATGACTGAAGCTTGTCGATCATTGCATCCACCACACTGTGTCCGCGTTTGGCAATAAGAAAAGAACGCACCATGTCCATCACGATGACACCCTCCTGATTTTTTCCGACATGGCGGATACGCACGATGCCCTGAGTCGGCCTGGATTGGCTTTCACGTTTATCTAATACCTCTGACTCTGCGTACAGCGTATCGCCGACAAACACCGGTGCAGGAATTTTAATTTCTTCCCAGCCGAGATTGGCGATTGCTTTTTGACTGGTGCCGCTGACGCACATCCCCACAATCAAAGACAGCGTGAGCGTTGAATTGACCAGGCACTGTCCGAACTCTGTCTGCGCCGCATAGTTCGCATCGAAGTGAACCGGATGGGTGTTCATGGTCAGATTGGTAAACCAGATGTTATCTGTTTCGCTCACCGTTCTGCCCGGCCAGTGTTCATAAACGTCGCCGATCTGGAAATCTTCAAAGTATCGACCCGGATCTTCGCGGTAGCGCTGCGGCCCGACTTTGCGAACACCGGTATAGTCGCTCACTGTGAATCCTCCTGAAGTGCTGTTGCGATGATACCATCGGCTGTCTTATTGCTCATCACCAGATAGACGGAGGACCACTTATGTCGCTCGAGCCGGCACAGATGACTATTGCGGAAGCCTCTCGCGAGATCGAGGCCGGGACACTGACGCCCTCGGCGCTGATCGAATCGTGTCTTGCGCGCACCGGTGCTCATGAGTCGCGGGTGCGGGCCTGGGCCTGTTGTGCTGATGATCAGGCGCGAATGGCTGCGCGTTTGCTCGATCCGCAAGAACGCGTTGGCTCGCTGCACGGTATCCCGTTCGGTATCAAAGACATCATCGATACGGCAGATATGCCCACCGAACACGGCACACCGGTATTTCAGGGTAATCAACCCGCTCGTGACGCGGCATGTGTGGCGTTGCTGAAAGCAGCCGGAGGGGTTTGTCTGGGCAAAACGGTGACTACTGAACTAGCGCACTTTCACCCGGGTAAAACACGAAACCCGCACGCGGAAACTCACACGCCGGGCGGGTCTTCCAGTGGCAGTGCTGCGGCAGTGGCCGCGTGCATGGTGCCTGTTGCACTCGGTACGCAAACCACCGGTTCGGTGCTCCGGCCGGCCTCTTATTGCGGCGTGTATGGTTACAAGCCGAGTTTTGGTGATGTCAGCCGTTCGGGGGTGTTCGAGTGTGCAGCGAGTTTTGATACGGTAGGCTGGTTCACCCGCAGTGTTGAAGACATCGAGATCGTTCGTCGTGCGCTCATTGGCGCACCGGCCCAACCGTTAACGCCTGTACCATTGGCAGGCCTGCGTATCGGGTTGATACGCGGCGCAGCCTGGGCAGAAGTTGAGCCTGCGACACAGCGGTTAGTCGAATCTGCCGTGGATCAGCTTCGACCGATGGTCGCCAGCGTCAAAGAGATCCAGCCAGGGGCTGGCTTTGATGCTATTGCACAGCACCATCGGGATATCGCCGGTTACGAGTTTGCCCGTGCGATTACCTGGGAGCGAACTAATCGCCGCCACTTACTGAGTCCGAAACTGCTGGACGGGCGTTGTGAAGACGGTTTGCGGTGCAGCTATGATCAATATGCTGAGGCGCAACAGGCACTTGCAGTGCAGCGCACAGCTATTGCGCAGATCATGCAGGATGTCGACCTGCTGTTGACTGCGGTGGCACCGGGCGAAGCCTGGGAGGGGCTTGCAGCTACCGGAGATCCCGTCTGCAATACCGCCTGGACGGCGCTGCACCTGCCCGCAGTCAGTGTGCCCGCTTTCAGTGGAGAATCCGGCCTGCCGGTCGGTCTGCAGCTGATCGGTGGTTTCAGACAGGATGCACAGTTGCTGGCGGCGGCAGAATCGGTGCGCGTTGCCCTGGGGATCGACACGGTTCGCGCGCAGTCGTGACTATCAGTACACGAAATAACGCGTTTCCGGGTATCAGGACCAAGAAAATTATCAATGTTGCTCTCTAGTGGTTTGATGAACCGCTCATGTCTGTTAGGGTTGCGGGCAGATCGCGATTGCAAAATTTATCAATCTACTGACGATCTTCACGTTTCAAGCAAAAGTCTCTGGAGGACGCAATGTTACGAATACGCACAGTAACTACTTTAATCGCCGCAGCCGTGGTTGCCGCCACGACGACTGCTGTCGGTGCTGTTGAGCCGGTCAAGCTCCGCTGGGCTTCAGACCATTCCGGTCCGCCTCACCCGGCCGGTATCGCAGAAGTCTACTTTGCCGAGCAGGTGGAAAAGAAAATCCCCGGCAGCAAGGTGCAAATTTTCTGGGCCAAGTCTCTGTACACCATCCCACAGGGTGTGAAGGCAATGACTCAGGGCAACCTCGAAATGATTACCGGTCAGTTCGGTAAAACGGCCAGTGTTGAGCCGCTTGCCAATGTCGTGCTCGGTGCAGGAAAACTGACTACCGCAGGCGCCATCGACAGCATTGACAAAACCAAAACCTACGCAGAGCTGGTTAAGGTATTTGATGAAGTCCATGGCATCACTTTGTTCGGTGCAGGCCACTTGAGTATGTATATGGGCGCTGGTGCGGTTGAAAGCCGCGTGATTGCCCCTGCAGATTTCGCTGGTAAGAAAATGCGCTCCATGGGCCCTGCCGAAAATGCATTGCTCGGCGCGCTGGGTGCCAACCCTCAGTCAATGGCGTTTGGTGATGTGCCACCTGCATTGCAGACCGGTGTTATCGACGGCCTACTGACTTCACTCGGTGGCTTTAACGCAGTTAAAGAACAGGCGCCTTACTTCACCGTAGCAGGCCTCAACGGTATCGTTGGCGACTACTACTGGTTCGGCGCATCGAACAAGTGGTGGAACAAGCTTGACGAAGAGCAGCAGGCGGCAATGACCGATATCATTGTTAACGACTTCATTCCATTTCAGCGCGGTATCAACTTCTGTAACGACAAGCGCATGCTGTCTAAGTTCGAAACCAAAGACAAGTCAGCGCCTGGTATCTATGTGATGACTGACGAAGAAGCCGCTGCAATGAAAGAAGCCGAAGGTGGTGCAACCAACGAGTGGATCAAAACCAAGGTCGATGAGCGTGGCGCTGAACTGGTAGATCAATTTACTGCTGAAGCTGAAGAGCTGGTAAAAGCGAACCCTACCGGTTCACATCCGCTGGAAGCCACTGATTGCTCTATCTATCAGCCATACTTCGATCGCTATGTTGAAGGTGCTGAGCTTTTCGGTGCCAAGGCTCGTAAGTAAGACGGTTTGATGCCTTGCAGCTACACGCTGCCAGGGCACTTACTCTGAAAGAGGGTCGCCGGTAGTGGCGACCCTCTTTTGCAACACAGGGTGAGGAACTAGCTTGATCAGCAGTCTGAACAGTAATAGTAAAGCAGGTTCAGATGTATATAGTTGGTTCAATCCGCTCGTATTCAGTGTCGGAGGAATAGTGATTCTTTTTCACTCAAACCCAGAACCAATTCGACAGGTAAAGTAAATGGAAGCGTTTCTGGCTTTTTCCCAGCGAATGAAAAACGGTATCGACCTCGTGGTCGGCTGGATATCTGCAGTGATGTTGCTGGTGCTGACACTTTTTGCGCTGTTGGAAATTGTAAGGCGTTATATCTTTGGTGTCGTGTTTGAGTGGGGGCAGGATGCGCTGATCGTTGGAATGGTCGCAGCGGTAGCGTTGTATTTCGGTGTCACTCAGATCCGTCGCAGCCACCTCGTGATGAACGCCATTGTGCAGTTGCTGCACTCGCGCGGCTACTTGAAGTTGGTCGGGGCTCTTCGGATAGTTGTATCAGCAGTGATAGTGGTTTTTTGTGCAGCTGTTGGCATCACCGGCTGGCCCACGCTGAGCTACGCACTCGAACGTGACCTCACGACCTACAGTCTGTTGATTCCGCTCTGGCCTTTTTATCTGATCTTGATGTTCGGCTTTATACTCATGTCGTTCATCGCATTATTGCAGTTGATTGAAGATATCATCGGGTTCATCCGCAAGGATTACCTCGACACTGAAATGGAAATCACCACTGATGTCTAACGGTACCCTCCAACCACTACAGCACAGAGTCAGTTAAATGCTTGCACTCGCATTAATACTTCTTACCCTGTTGTTGATTGGCGTGCCCATCGCTATATCTCTGGCCGGCGCATCGGCTGTGATGGTGCTGTTCGATGATTTTCTGACATTCAGCACGCTCTATGAAGCTTTCTTTATATTTATCAGTAAGTACACGCTGATTGCCATTCCGTTTTTTATCTATGCCGGTTTCTTAATGGAGAAAACCGGTCTTGTACGTGGCCTGTTTAACTTTGCAGATGCGCTGGTCGGCTGGGTGCCCGGTGGATTTGCCTATGCCACCCTGCTCTCCGCGGTGATGTTTGGTGCCATATCCGGGTCATCCACAGCAATGGCCGCCGCGATGAGTGTTATCGCCTACCCTGAGATGGTTAAAAGGGGGTATCCGAAATGGATGGCCGCAGGGGTTATTGCCTCTGCCGGTGGTATTGCGCTGTTGATCCCGCCCAGTATTACTTTGATACTGTTCGGTGTAATCACTGAAATCTCTATTGTTGATCTGTTTTTTGCCGGTGTGATACCGGGCATGATGCTCGCAATCAGCGATGCCATCATTATCGTGACCGTCTCCGTGTTTGTGGTAAAGCTGCCTGCCGGTACTTTCAGCTGGGGCAACGTGAGAACGGCATTTTTTGAAGCCTTGCCTGCACTGCTGATGCCGGTGCTAGTCCTTGGTGGTCTATATGGCGGTATCTTTACACCGACTGAAGCCGGTGCAGCAGCTGCCTGCTACGCACTCATTTATGGAGTCTTGTTCAAAGGCAAACCATTCATCAAAGAGTTGATTCCGGTCACCCGGCGTACCATGAATCTGACCGGCATAGTGTTCTTTCTGTTAGGTTGTGTCGGTATTTTTCAGTTCTTTCTTGCCAACATGGGATGGCCGCAGGAAATCGCATCGTGGGTAAGTGGTTTGGGACTGTCAAAGCACGCGTTCCTGTTCTCGCTAATGGGTACGCTACTACTGTTGTCGATGTGGCTGACCGGTGTGGCAATTCTGGTGTTGACCGTTCCCATCTATTTCCCGGTAGCCCTCGCGCTCGGTGTTGATCCGGTTCATCTAGGCATATTGACCGCACTGTGTATTGAGATCGGCAGTGTCATCCCGCCGGTTGGATTGAATCTGTTTGCCGTCAGCGGTGTCACCAAGCTACCCGTCACGCAGGTGATACGCGGCAGCTTCCCGTTCTGTATCTCTGACACAGTGGTGCTAATTATCGTGTTGATGTTCCCGATGCTGGCACTGTGGTTACCAAGTAAGCTGATCACTTCGTTCTTCTAAAACGAAGCGAAAGCCGACCTTCTTTTGCAGCCGGCTCACAATGCGTTGGTGTCGGTTGTTTTTTATACGGCAGGCGGTGCAGTAAAGCTGTCTGAGTCTGCCTGTAGTCGCGCGCTATCGGCAGTGTTCAAAATAGATTGCTGCCCTCTCTCCCTCCGTGCTGTACCCATTTCAGTAATGTGAAGACAGAATGTAGGGTGGTATAAGCGCCAGGCGCATCCTCCATGTGTGTATTGGGCAGCTATGTGCCCATTTAAGTAAGTCGTATACAGAAGACAGAATGTGGCGTGGTATAAGCGCCAGGCGCATCCACCATCCATGTGTGTATTGAGCGGCTATGTG
>JAHDHK010000322.1:3205-6103 GCA_020631335.1 Chromatiales bacterium | reverse complement strand
TAGTCTATCGGTGAAACCCGCTCTTCACTGGGTTCAGGGCCGTTGGTAGTAATTATATAACTAATCCATTGCTGTGGATTAGAGTGCTTTCTGGCCGCCTGTACATGCGGTGGTACATTGCGAACGTAGTCACTGAGCTTCCGTCGCAGCCGCTTTCGATAAACAAGATCATGATCTACTTCACCATTCAACACCGCTTTGGCAGTTTCCCGTATCAGTGTTTCAACCGGTTCATCATTGAATACTTTTTCATATAGTGCCCGCTGAAAATCCCTGGCAAGCGGTGTCCAGTCGGTTCGCACCGCTTCAAGCCCCTTGAATACCAGCTCATTACCGTTGTTACCTGTTACCATTCCAGCGTATCTCTTTTTACTACCTGACTCGGAACCACGCACTGTTGGCATCATAAAACGCGTGTAATGCGTTTCGTATTCGACTTCCAGATAAGAGGTAATGTCGTAAAGATCCCGCAGAGTCGATGCCCAGTACTCATTTAGATTCCGCTGCAATCCGGTGCCGGTTTCATCGACTGCACTACCACTTAGTTCTTCGTTAAGTAATACAAATAACGAGTCAGTGTCTCCATAAATCACTTCAAACCCATGCGCTTCGATTTGTTTTTTACTTTGCAGAATAATTTCATGCCCCCTGCGGGTGATGCTGCTGGCGAGCTGATAATGATGAAAGCGACAGTTTTCAGTACCCAGCACTCCATAGAGGGAATTCATTATTATTTTGATTGCCTGCGATAAAGCGCCATCACTCTGTGCTTTCGCTACGTCTCGCTGCGTCCAGAGTGACTCGACCATTTGCGGCAATATGTGTTCAGTGCGGGAAAAAAACGCCCCTTCAAAACCGGGCACGCCACTTTTGTCACCCAGTGCCAGACCCAGTGGATCGATCAGGTATGTGCGTATAATACTCGGGTACAGACTTTTAAAATCGAGCACAATTACATTTCGATACAGCCCCGGTTTTGAATCAAGCACATATCCACCGGGGCTGTTGCGACTGTTATCACTGTTTATAGCCGGTGCAACATAACCTTTACGATGCAACCTCGGCAGGTAGAGGTTATCGAATGTCTGGACGGCACCGCCGGATTTGTCCAACGGTAATCCTGTCATCTGTGCCCGCTGCATAGCAAAGCTGATTAACTGCGTTTTTTCGAATATTTCTGTCACTAAACGACAGTCGACAATATTATATTTTGCCAGCGCAGGCTTATCGTGCCGATAGTAATCATCGATTTGTTTGACACGATCTGACGTTCCGATAGTTTTCCCATAGCCAAGCAACTGCTGCGCTACGTTTTCGAGCGAAAAACTCTCAAAAGACCAGAAAGCCGCACGCAGGGTATCCACGCCATCCAGTACCGCTCTGCCGGGCACCCTGGCAATGCGCATCTGATTAGCCCCCGGCTTGAGGATAATTGATTCATCTTCTCCACGACCCAGCGACAACCTCACGCCCAGTGCTTCGCATTTTCTGGCAATGAAATCCAGATCGAAGTTAACGACATTCCAGCCAATCAAAACATCGGGATCGAGTCTGCGCAACAGATCGAAAAACGCGTGCAACAAAGCCTTTTCATCTTCCACCGCGTGACAGACGAATGTGCCATCATCGTCTACCGCATGAGGTGAAACCATCAACACCGTAGACGATGCACCACAGTGCACTGCTATTGAATAGAGCCGACCACTCAGGCCCTGAGTTTCAATGTCGATAGAAGCAACTTTGAGCACGGGCAAATAACCGGCAGGCACAAGTTTCGGGTTTCGTATCGCGTGATACCCATCGTGTGCCTCAAGCACACCGGTGGCTTCAAAACCGGCACAGATAAATCGCTCCATCAAATAGCGATCATGCGGCTTGATGTCGCTTTCGTGCAGTAGTCCGATTGCACCAAACTGCCGATGAAGGTCAGCCATATGACTTTGCCGCTGCGTATACACCCCGTCGACTGACGGGCCGGCGGGAACGCTGAGTTTCAGTGTTTTTCGTTGCGCACCGGCTGGCAGAGGTATCTGCTGCTCGCGTGGCACAAAGCATACTGCCTGCTGCGCCGGAACATGCAGTCGTACCGGGCCGCGCTCGGTAGCAGCCCAGAATGACAAATCGATTCCGTTTGAAAAATCACGCCACTGCCGTGTCAGCAGATAACCCTGGAATGTTTCGTTGTCAGATGACAATGCCGGTTGCAACCATCAAAAGTTAAGTGATGGTAGCAGATAGACTGCTGATAAAAAAAAGGCTGTTTCAGAGAACGGCCTTTACAACAAAGCACCACTGAGAAGCTAATTCATTGTCACCACACAGTTATCGAAGATCGCTGGATCCTCGCTGTAGACCACCAGGGAACCGTATCTGCTGCCCTGCGGTGCAGTGAGCGTGGCCGAATAGTCAGCATAAGCTTCCGAGGTTACCGGTGTTTCAGCATTATCCAATGCAGCGTAGTCGGCATTCATCAGCGTCAGAGAAATACTTGTGTACTGATTGGTAGCGTCTCTGCGTGCTCGACAGTTCATCCCGTATTGAGTGCCCTGGGTAATGTCAAACTCCTGATACATACACCCGCCTCCGGTAACCTGCAGTGCCGCACTGCCACTGTCAGCATCGGAGACGATTGACGCCAGATCACTTGCAGCGCAACTGTTCCAGTTGCTCAGCGCACTCTCAAACCCACCATTAACCAGCACATTTGCAGGCGGCTCAGTCGGTGGTTCCGGGGGTTGCGGAGGCTGAGGTCCGGCCCCGGCTGTCAGCACACAGTTATCTACCAGCGTCTGATCTTCGCTGTAAACCAGCGCAAGCGCATAGGCTGTATTCGCAGGCGCCGTGCCCGCCATAACGTATTCGCTGTAACCACCTCCGGTAGCTATTTGTCTGACCTCG
>JAHDHK010000322.1:0-3195 GCA_020631335.1 Chromatiales bacterium | reverse complement strand
GCGAGTCGAGGTAGGAGAATTCCACGATGCTCCACAAACTACCCGGACGGGTTGCCTCACAGGTCAGTGTGTAGTCATTACCAGCGTTTGCCGGTACTTCCTGGTAGAGGCAGCCACCGCCGGTCACCAGTAAAGACTGGGCTCCTTCACTGGCCGCGTTGCTGATACTCAGATTACTGTAGTCGCCGCAGTTGGCCCAACCAGCCAGATCAAACTCAAATCCTCCATTGGTCAACAGATTTTGCGGATCAGGCTCCGGCTCAGGTTCAGGCTGCTCCGGGTCAGGGGGCTCTCCGTTTGGCACCACTTTGATTCGCGGCCCGGATGCATGCCAGATGCTTGCCCCTTCGGAAGCCGCATGTGGCAAGTGAGAAACATACCAGAAGACGATATCTTCGCCATTGATCGCTTCAACCGGTTCGTTGTAGTTGTCACCGATTTCTCCGCGCGCACCCAGTCGCCACCGACCGACTTCGGACAGATTATACCGGCGACCGGCCACGTCCCATTTGGAAAACCCGTCCGCGATGCCATCGTCAACCGACGGCAGCAACTGCACACTGTCACCACTGGAGACATCTTCGATAGTCCAGAAACTGGTTTGTGACGTCAGATCATTAAACTCAAACGCCTGAACATCTTCACCGCCCCGAAGAATACGATCATTGATTTCATCCCCGATATCAAAATCAAACATCCAGTGCGCATGATGGCGATGATTTATCTGACACTGCAAACCACGACTGTAAACACGGGCATCAAAATAACCCTCTTCACTGAAGTAATAGGTCTGGTAAATCTGATACTCACCGATTTGCCAGTTAGAACCCACCTCCAGCATTGCCTGACCATTCTGGGTAAAGGTACGTCGACAGACCGACAAGCCGCTGCACGCACTGTCGGGCGCGCCGGAGGTCGCACTTCGAAGTCGGGTAGCTGACATTATGTCGGCATAAGGCCCGCAAACATCGTTGTCATATTCTACCCGCATGACGGGCATACTGGCTTTGTTGAGAATTTTCCTGTTATTGAATTCTACATTCTTGATCACCAGCCCCGAAGCATTGTCATTCGTGGAGTAATCGAAACTCCATCCATTCCATTCAACATCTGCTGCCATGCTATTGGTGCTCAACACAACAGCCATCAGGATGTTGACTGCAGCATAAACGCAAACACGTGGTTTCAGTGTAATCACCATTTGCCTGATCATTGAATCAACCCCGCTTCACTCACCACTCCGGTACTTAAATTTGCCAGTGCACTATAGACAGGCAGCTCACCGTTACCCTGTCCGAATGTCACATACATGACTCGCTCGGGGTAAAACTGCAGCCCCTCATCTGTGCTGTCCCCGGCGCGTGGAAACGCCAGCATTGCGGTACCGGTCAGACCAGTGGTTTCAAATCCGGCCCCCAGCAATGCGGTTTCAGCCAGATCTATCGCGCGACTTGTTTCACTCGCGTGTTCTGTTGGCTGATATTGCTGCGGTTCATAAGCGGTATGCGTCACCTCACCACTGCGAAGCAGAGTGGCTTCAATGGTCTGGTTGGCGGTATAGCTGAAGAAAAGGAACGACGCCGTGACGTCACCCTTGCTGTCGCCAAGACTGCCGTCAAATTCGATGTAATCTTCACCCAGTGCGGTACGGATCGCCGGATTATTCATTAAACGGCCCCGTGCAGCGTTGACTACGTTATGTTGCGCACCCTCACGGGCACTCGCGGGAAAGCCCTCCTCGCTTGTCATCCCGAGTGGCTGGGGAGGCCAGATTCCCTGCTCTACACCGGTATGAGGGGTATGCTGCCCTTGCCCGGGCAACGGATCTACTACTGACAGGCCGTCTGAATCTCCGCAGGCACTCGTAATGAGCGCGATGGACGCTATCAGCAACGCCTTAGGATCCGGATATCGCATTGCTCTTTCTCACTGGCATTTGAACAGCTGGTGCTGTCGATAAACCGCAACCTCCGGCAACATCCGTACCACAAAGCAGGCCCTGAAAAACCGGGCAGTTAAACTATACTCAATTGCACATTGACTTATTGCCGGGCGATAACACCTGTGAACACACAGCAGTTTAAAGTGGGAGATTTCAGTTTTCTTATCGAAAAGGACTACACAGCCGATCCGGTTTGTGGTGTGGCGGTGTGGGTTTTGTTCAGAGACGAAGCCTGTTGTGACGACAACGGACATCAGTACCGGTTCTTTCTGCCACTAGGCGTCAAAGACCAGACCATTGAAGACATCTGTAGCGCTTTTACCCTGGCCACTCATTGCGAGTCGCTGGAAGCTGCTGCCTGACAATCCGCAGCCCACACCTTCACCGAGCGACATCCAATACCCTTGGTGCGTTAACAAGCCGCCCGCACTAATGCCGCCTCATTCGATATTCACCATCGACAAAGAACAGTAAAACGCCATAATTTTGAGCGGATTGTCGCCCCGGCTCATGCCGCAACAACACACTTTGCTATACATCTTTTGTGGTATTCGATGCGGTGTAACCTGTTGCGCCACACGGCATGCTCTAGCAACGAAGCTATTATCAACCATTTGCCCGCACGGCTTTGATCAGCTTTCAAAAGTCAATGTCCTGCGGCTACTGTGCTTTCTGTGTGACCGGTGACGCGATGTTGCTGTCACTCTGTTTGCCTACCCTCAGACAGCCATATCAGTCTCAGCTATGCAGCGTGGTCGCTCAGGATTCATCTGGTAAATCATGAATCAGGCGCTTGCCAAAACTAATAACTTCATCATCGCGGTAGCCGAGGCTGGTGTAAAACTGCGCCACTTTTTTATTGCCCTCACGAACCTGCAAATTCAGTTTGGGGCAACCCACAGCTTTTAGACGACGCTCAAGCTCTTCCACAATCAATCGCCCGAGGCCGTGCTGCCGTAACTCAGGTGACACAGCAAGATAGTTCATCCAGCCGCGATGTCCGTCGTAGCCCCCCATAACACAGGCGACTACCTCCCGTTCTATCAGCCCGACCAGAAACAAATCAGCACCCACCGATTGCTTTCGTAGAATATCAAGCGCAGGATCGTTCCAGGGGCGCAGCAGCTCACAACGCCCCCACAGATCTATAACCGCTGCACGGTCTGTACACTGGAACGATCTGATCTGCATGCTATTCAATGATGGCCAGCAACTCACCGGTTTCAATTTCACTACCCGGCTTGACCAGAATT
>JAHDHK010000321.1:647-6132 GCA_020631335.1 Chromatiales bacterium | reverse complement strand
AACCACCGACAACATGCCCGCGTGGCCAGGCAATGCCGCGTTGTGCATCACCCTGCGACGGTTCGGTTTTAAAAACCCTGGAAAACCTCGGATCGTAAATTGAACGGAAGTAACCGACCGGCAACTTCAGCCAGGGGTGATGATCCCATCCACCTGATTCCAGTACCAGAATACGTACCGACGGATCAGCAGAAAGCCGGTTTGCCACAACTGATCCGGCTGAGCCGGCACCGATCACTATATAGTCATAACCTGCAGTAGTCATGTCGAGAGAATACTCGCGAAAGTGTGTGCACGACATTATTTCAAGGTTAACAAAAGACTTGCAGTCTTCTTTGTAATCAATTGCAGATGATCGGGCGCTACAGAAAATTGTGTCGACCTGTGATTAGGGTGCAAGCGGTCTTGTTGTCGCTGCGACTCCCGCTGAATCAATGACAGCACAGGCCGTTAATTGCTTTGCAAGCAGCAGAATTCGATAGAACAAAATGGTAGAATATGGCGTTAATCTCCGCCGGGTAAGTCGTTGGAACAATGAGTAAACAAAGTGACTATTTATTAGCATCAGAGGCGCGCTCTATTAATAGTGCGCCATTCGACGGTATCAGTCACGAGCTGTGTTCACGTCGCAAAGATGTCATCATGATGAGTGCTGATCTCAGTAAATATACTCAGCTTGATTCTGTTAAACGTGACTTTCCCGATCAACACCTCGAAGTGGGAATGGCCGAGCAGAATCTGCTGTCAGTCGCCGCCGGCGTATCCAAGGCCGGCTTTGTTCCTGTGGCTACCACATTTGCATGCTATGCCACCCGTCGTGCATACGATCAAATGCTGGTATGCATGGGCACCAGTCCGTTAACCAATGTCGTCATCGGGTTCACACCGGGGATTGCCAACCCGGCTCGTATACATCACCAGGCGGCGGAGGATCTGGGCATGGTGCGAGCGATACCGAACGCAACCGTAATAGACCCGATGGATGCCACTGAATTCGGGCAGGCGTTAAACGCCGCAGTGGATTTGCCGGGGTTGGTATACATGCGTGGTCATCGTGGCAATACTCCGTGCCTGTTGAATACAGGCCATTATCAGTTTGAATTAGGCAAAACCTATCAGCTTCGCGGTGGTCGAGGCATTGGAATTATTGCAACCGGACATGCAACGCAGTGGGCACTTGAGGCCTGCGACATTCTGGAGCAGGAGAATATCGACCATTCGCTGTTGCATGTGCCGACCATAAAGCCGGTTAATGAAGCCGAAATAGCGGACTACTGTTTTGCGCATGAGCAGGTTGTTACGATTGAAAATCACCAGATAGTCACGGGGCTTGGGAGTCTTGTCGCAGAAATTGTGTCGAACATCGGTCGAGGTCCGCGTATTACCCGGCTGGGGGTGCCGAACACCTGGGCACCCGGCGGCACTTTGCCGTACATCAGAGAGCAGCTGGAGCTGGACGCAATACAACTGGCAAAGCGTATCAAGGAGGTGTCCGGTGAGTAGCGCTATCGAGTCAGGCTCTAATCAAAAGCGCATACGTGAGCTGAAGCTTCTCGCGGCAAAGATCCGGCGTAATGTACTGGATATTTGTATGCAGCGAGGCGGATACGCCGGGCAGGGTGTGGCGCTGGCCGATATCGCTGCGTGCCTTTATTTTGATGAGCTGCGAGAAGATGACAATAACTGGTTTCACGACCGGTTTGTATTGTCTAACGGGCACGATGCCATTATGTGCTATGGCGCGTTTGCCGAGCACGGCGCGTATACGATGGATGCGCTTCGAACGTACAATGCCGATGGCACTGTCGTCGATCAAAGTCCGATTGAAGGGCAGCTGGGTTTTGAAATTACTGCAGGGTCTCTGGGGCAGGGGCCGTCACAATCAGCGGGGATCGCCTATGGTGAGCGGCTAAAAGGATCCGACAAGCGTGTTTACTGTTTGTTTTCGGATGGTGAACTGCAAGAGGGGAACGTTTGGGAAGCCGCTATGTTTGCGGGCCATCAGAAGTTGTCTAATCTGGTGTATATCATTGACAACAACGATCTCGGCGCTACAGGCTCAACTGCGACAACCCTCAGTGTCGAGCCGGTACCTGAGAAATTCGAATCCTTCGGGTTTGCTGCGAGACGGATAAACGGCAACAGCATTGAAGAAATTCTGGCAGCGTTTGAAGAAGCAAAAAGTATCCGGGACAAACCCTACGTCATGATCTGTGATACCCGCCTGTTCGTTGGTATTGATTGTCTGCAGAAAACGCTGCCGATGGCGCACTATGTGGCAAAAGCACAAGCAGACTGGCAGGCCGGGCTTGCAGAAATAGAAGCAACTATTGAAGCGTTGAGTCAGTGATTCAGCGACGATAAACCAATTAGTAGGTGTGGTAATCGCCTTGGCAGTCAAGGTTAAGAGGTGCTGTTTATCGAACAGTACCGCAGTGGGTGTTGCCAGATGGCGGGAAGTCAGGTAGTCAGTCTGGCGTACGTCTGACGCTTCCTGTTGTTTTTACATAGTGCTCCCGCCACATCATATAGGAGCCCGAAGCGATAATCAGGGCAGCACCGATCAACATTAACACGCCTGGTTTTTCATCGAAAACCAGTATGCCGAATATCAGTAAAAAAATAATGCGCGAGTAACGGAATGGCATAACGACCGACACTTCTGTTAGTCGGATTGACAGTATCAACAGGAAGTATCCCATCGCGCCAATGACCACCATGGGTAAAATAAGTAACCAGTTGGCGTTTGCCGGTATCAGGCTTTCACCATTGAGTAATACCCAGGCGATGGTTACCGGAGTCGCCGCCGCCATCGTAAATGTTGCGAGACTGATTGAGGAAATATCCGGCGGCGTCAGGCGAGTGGTCAGATCTCGAAATGCCAGAGCCGCCATGGCCAGGAAGGCCCATCCAACGCTGGCATCAAAATGGATACTGCCCGGCTGCACAATCAAAAGCACACCGCTAAACCCGATCACAATAGAACACCAGCGTCGCCATCCCACGCTTTCGTTTAAAAATAAAACGGCACCTATTGTGGCTAACATCGGAGAAGCTTGCGTGATAGCACCAACCATGGAAATGGGCACATTCGCCAAGGCCATGACCATTCCAATCATGCCGGCAACCTCTGCACTATAGCGAAGTAACAGAATGGGTGAAAAAGCTCTGGAGTCGAGCAGTTTTTTGTGCTGTATTTTTGCCATGGTGGCGTAAATAATGAGCGCGCCACCAATGAGAAAAAATAAAACCTGTGCCGGTGAAATGATGGTGGTTGATAGCTTGACCAGCGTATCCGCTATCGCGAAAGCACCCATTGAGACAATCATTAGCATGATGCCCTTAAGGTTGGAATTCGTT
The DNA here is from genome assembly GCA_020631335.1 of Chromatiales bacterium. Classification (GTDB taxonomy): domain Bacteria; phylum Pseudomonadota; class Gammaproteobacteria; order Granulosicoccales; family Granulosicoccaceae. Next base: position 2,772 of record JAHDHK010000321.1, on the reverse strand, counting down.
TTCATCAAATCACTTTGCGCTAAACAGTCACAGTAGTCGTTTTTTCACCAGCATGCTTTGTTATGTGCGCTGTATGTGTATGTTTTCTCATTTGCCACTGTTCCCCGGTAAGCTCGGTTTGACTCTCCTGTTTCGAGGTGTTGTAAGAGTAAGTAGTTCAGATGCTTCAGCTTACTTTCACGGGCAGTTAAAGGCACCGGAAATTCCGGTTTCGCTGACAATGGGGTGGTGTCGCAGTACCTGTGCCGTTAATCCTGATAACGTTTCGATTATACGGTGCAAGACAGGCTTGCGGTTTGCACCGCACACCGCACAATGTACAACCTGTTATCGGGTAACAAATCCCTGGTAGCCGTTGGCTACCACTTCCTCGCATTTTTTCAAATAGGCCGGAAAACCGCCCAGGTAAGGCATAAATACTTTTGCCTTACCTTCGATATTGGCGCCGAGGTACCAGCTATTGGTGGTCTGCTTAATACCTTGCTTTGCAACCTCTTGAGTATGATCCCACCATTGGTCCTGTGCTTCCCGACTGGCTTCAATCACAGTGTAATTACTGTTGCGCAGGTAAGCGATACAATCGGTGATCCACTCGACGTGTTGTTCAAGAGTAGGCAGCATGTTGGTCAGTACCGAAGGACTGCCCGGGCCGGTTACGGTAAACAGGTTCGGGAAATCATGCATAGCCAGACCAAGGTAGCTGCTGGGGCCGTCTTTCCAGTGATCTTTAAGTGAGGTGCCTGATTTGCCACGAATATCAATTCGGTTAAGTGCGCCGGTCATTGCGTCAAACCCGGTCGCAACCACAATAATATCGACATCATATTGATCGCTGCCAACTGATAATCCCTGCCGGTTAATGCAGTCGATTGGTGTGGTGCGGATATCCACCAGGCTGACGTTGGCGCGGTTAAAGGTGGCGTAGTAGTTTGTGTCAACACACATCCGTTTGCCGCCGATGATGTTTGGCGGGCATAGAAGGTCTGCCACTTCAGGGGCGGTGACGATGCTGCGGATTTTATCGTGGACAAATTCAACCATCGTATCGTTCGATGTTTTGTTGGTCAGAATGTCGCTGTACGATTGCAGAAACAATAACCCGCCTTGTTGCCAGCGCCGCTCATATTCGGCCGTACGATCTTCATCGCTGACCTCCATTGCTGATGCGGTGTTGTATTCACCCTCGATACCACCGATGCGCTGTTTGGCGCGCTCACGCATTCCCCGGTAGTCTGCTTTGACTGCTGCACTGTATTGCGCATCCATTGGCTGGTTATGGGCCGGGACTGAATAATTGGGTGTGCGCTGAAATACGGTAAGCTCACTGGCTGCTTGTGCGATCATTGGTATGGTTTGAATACCGGACGAACCGGTTCCTATGACCGCTACACGCTTACCGCTGAAGTCGACACCTTCGTGAGGCCACAGGGCGGTGTGATAAACATTGCCGTGAAAATCATCATAACCTTTGAGTGGCGGCCAGTTGGGTGCTGACAAACAACCGGTGGCCATCACACAGTATCGCGCACTGATTTTCTGCCCCGATTCTGCGGTTAAGTGCCAGCAGGCATCAGGCTTGCTGTACACGGCTTGTTGTACCCGCCGCTCGAAGTCTATGCCATCGAGCAGTGCAAATCGCTCTGCCACATGTTCGGCATAGCGTAAAATTTCGGGCTGAGGAGAGTAGCGTTCGGTCCACTCCCACTCTTGTTGCAGTGCGTCGTCAAACTGGTAGGAGTACTGCATGCTTTCAATGTCGCATCGGGCTCCGGGATAACGATTCCAGTACCAGGTGCCTCCAACGCCGCTACCGGCTTCCCAGATTCGTGCGTTCATTCCCATCTGTCGACAGCGGTGCAGCAGGTACAGGCCTGAAAATCCGGCGCCAACGATAGCAACATCGTATTGTGGATCGCTCATGGTGTCTGGTTCTTCAGTGGGGATGTGTGTCGCTGCATGTTGTTGCAGTCAGGGTACATGTATCGCGTTAGGCAGTAGCACGTTTTCCAAATGTTCCCTGGCTTCAGCGTGCGTTAGAAAGTCAGGCGGCGGGAAGTCTGCGGCCATCGCCCAGTCGTCTCCGCTTTGTTTCATATGCGCTTCGAGTTGATGATCAAATTCGTCC
>JAHDHK010000321.1:0-637 GCA_020631335.1 Chromatiales bacterium | reverse complement strand
AGATTAATCTGCTCTGCGTGGTCGGTTTTTTCGTTAAACAGAAATACACGTTCATCAATGTGCCGTACATAGAGCCAGTCTTTTGTGCGTATCCCGCGTTGGGCAAAAGGGGCGAACTCCCCCGGGTTGCCGCCATTCTGGGTAAATACCTGATACCAGATTGAGTCACGAGCCTCAGTGGATTCAGCGTCAAGTACCGGCAGATAACTTTGCCCCTGCATTTCATCCGGTGGTGCAACTCCACACAAGTCGAGCAGGGTGGGCATCATGTCGACACCCACATCGACCATGGCTTCGGTTCTGGCCGGGTTAAAGCGATCAGGATATCTGATAATCAATGGCACCTGCATCGCGGCGCGGTGAGGCTGACACTTAATGCCGCAAAACGAACCGTGCTGACCTAACATATCGCCATGATCGCTGAGGAAAACAACCACGGTATTGTCTGCAATACCCAGTTTGTCCAGCTCGTTAAGTATGCGACCGAGGTTCCAGTCGATATTCGTTATCATGCCGTAGTACTCGGCAATAAACTCTCTTATTTCGGCTTCTGTTTCAGGTTCGCCTTTGGGTTTGGTTTCGTGTGCTGCGTGGCTTTTGTGACCCGAGCGTGGATCACCACCGCACAGTACCTCGT
>JAHDHK010000320.1 GCA_020631335.1 Chromatiales bacterium | reverse complement strand
AGGCAGGTTTGGCGGTGACAACGCCAGTTCTATTTCTTTAAAGAAATTCCATATACCCAGCAACACCTTGAGCGCATACAGTGTTACCGCCAGTGCGATCAATGTTGTGAGGAAAGACTTGGGGTACGATTTGAGCAATCGACCGAGGAAACCGAACTTTTCGACAACAGCAGTCATATTCTCTCCAGGAATTTAAGGAACTTCTCCACTGACACTGAAACCCGCTGGCGGTCTGCCATTCAGTGCGCTAACACCCGGGACCGCATTACGGTCTGAACCGGATCAGGTATCGAAAACCTGAGGGTAATGCCAACACATTACCGCTATAACTATAGCCAACTCATTCTGAAATACACAGGTAATAATACCTGCAGAGGCCAAAAAAACAACAAACTGCCCACCATCAAAGTTATTGAAGCATAAAGAAAATATAAAGAGACGGCAGGCGCCGGTAAAGGCAGCTTGCACCTGTGGCTCGATTTAGACGCAAAAGCGCGGATAATGTTAATCTTGCGTCAGAATTTGATATCGGGTGATTTCAAAAAGGGGAGGAACATGAGTACATTTATCATCAATCCACACGGACGACTGCAGGAGTGGATTGCCGAAGAAAAAGGCTATTTTCGCAAAGCCGGCCTCGAAGAATACTCACTACAGTCTCACGAACTGCTTACCAGAGACACCCCAAAACTCGAATCGTCGAGCGGGGCAGTGGCCGACAACCTCAACGGCGCCTATCAGACGTATGAACGCGGTCGTGACTCATCGGTGAGTTGCGCGTGTCACTGGACGGTAAATATGGCAGCCGCCGCCGGACACGGCAAACTGTGGGGGGAGTGCTATTCGGTTTCACCGTGCGCCATAATGGTGGCACCCGACAGCGGCATCAGCGCTCCCGCTGATCTGGTCGGGGTGGGTGTGCAGGTGGGCTACCAGTCCGGCAGCCACTACGCAACCATTCAGGCGCTTGAGCCGTTTGTTGATTCTGCTGACATCAAACTGCAGTTTGGCGGAAACCCGTCAGAACGCGTCGACCAGCTACTCGAAGGCGCAGTTAAAGCAGTCACGGTATTTGGTCCGCAGCTGTACATTCTGGAACAACTGGGCTACCGGAAAATCCTGGACTGCACCTTTATGGTTGCTGCCATGGTTGACGCCAATGTTGATGCCAGTCAGGCTCGCAGGTACTTCAACGCATTGCGAATGGCACAATCAGATCTCGACCAGATGCATCAGCCGTATCTGCATTATTACCTCAATGAAATTCCTGAGCGACATGCCAGCCTTGTCGATGTAAAAAGGTTCGGACCCGGTGAGCGCCTGGTTTTCGAACCCTACACCGAAGCGATGTATAAACAAACTCAGCAATGGGTTATTGAGCGCGGTATTTTTGCCAAAGACGATCTGGCAGATGGCAGCGCAAAGGGTTTGCCCGCGTTAAACGAATATGAGAACAGTGTTGTTAGACTGGGGGCGGGGTAGTCTAATGCTAACCTGCTAAATTGACAAATAAGGCACGCATGTATCACCACTAACAAGCGTTGTTGCTGTTTGCCATCGCAGTGCAATCTTCGGTGGTTTTGGCAGAGTCACTGTTGTTCGCTTCAAAACCCTGACTCAAGCTTCTGTGTCAGGCAGCGTATCACCGGCACAGAAAAATGTTATCTGCCGCTAATTAGAGCGACGCGATTCTCATCGAATCGCGTCAGTACTGGCAGAACAACTGGTACGACCTACCCAAAACAACAGCTACACAGCTGCCAGTTACATGCCGGAGTTCACGTTTCAAACCACGCCGTGACATTTCTTAACATTGTATTTATCCAAACAGCACGTCTGAGGCACAGCTGTTTTGCGAGGTTGAATTTTCTGTCGACAGCGCTTATTTGTCCGCGCAGGCACGTTTTGCATCACCTGCCCACCATGCTGGCCAGCTTCGATACTGCTGGTGATTTTTATGACGAACCACCTCTATATTGAGCTGCGGTAATAAACTCGGAAAATGCTTCACACCAGATCACCACAGTGTTGTATGCGTTTACATCCACACCCGGTGGAATAGACACAACAACGCCATCAAAAGTTTTCACTTCGCCAATTTGAACCGCACTCATTTTGACCGGTTCAAATTCATCTTCATGGGTGACAAACTCAGGCACGAGATACATTCGATAGTCCGGCCCCGGGGCCAGTTTTCCCTGATGCACGACTTCGCCGGCACTCACGCTGACGGTACCTTCCCCCCAATGAAGAAAATCACTGCCGCGCAGCTCCCGCGTGAACTGCGTGGTGTACAACGCGTTTTCCGCGGTGCTTTGCAGTTGTTCCCGGTCAACAGATTCAGGCGCGGTTAGTATAGGCAGCAAGTACACCCCCGCCGCAAACCCGATTGCCAATGCCAGAATATGGGTAAATGCAATGATAACGCGCATAAGTGAACTCCCTTAGATCCATAGTATCAGTTACTTAATAATTACCCGCAGGGTAGCCGACAGGCACTGTTCCGGCTGTACCTGCAAGACAAGTCAGCGCGTCCTTGATTGAGTATACTGTGCAGGGCAACACGCTAACAATCAAACTCACACTGATACAAAAACAATGGACAAATCTCCTGCTTCACAACCAGGTAGTGAGCTTGCGGACTTACTCGTGATATCACTGGAGCAGGCAGTGGCCGCGCCGTATTGCGGCCTGCTGCTGGCAAACGCCGGTGCGAGAGTCATCAAGGTCGAACGTCCGGAAGGCGACTTTGCCCGCGGCTACGACACTGGCGCGCAAGGGCAGAGTGCAATTTTTGCCTGGCTTAACCGGGGCAAACAGTCGGTATGTTTAAACCTCAAAGCACCCGACGATCTGTCCACACTTCGCAACATGCTTCAGCAGGCAGACGTAATGCTGTCAAACCTGGCACCGGGGGCACTGACTCGACTGGGCCTGCATTCAGAAGCATTACGTCAGCATAACCCGGGCTTAATCACCTGTTCTATTTCAGGCTATGGCGAAACCGGGGAGGCAGCCAAAAAGAAAGCCTATGACTTTCTGGTACAGGCGGAAAGTGCATTGTGTGCAGTGACCGGCAGCCCGGATGACCCCGCCAGAGTGGGTATTTCCATTGCCGATATTTCGACAGGCCTGACAGCGTATTCCGCTATATTGCAGGCGATAATTCAACGCACCAGTTCCGGCACGGGCACCGATATAAAAATATCCATGTTTGATGTTATGGCCGACTGGATGAACATGCCGCTGCTGGCACACAGATATATGGGAGGGGCACCGGCAAGAATGGGATTAAAACATTCGTTTGTTGCTCCCTATGGCGCCTTTAACTGCGCTGATGGTGGAATGGTGTTGCTTTCAGTGCAAAGCAACCGGGAGTTCGAAGCGTTTTGCACTCAGGTACTCATGCAGCCTGAGCTTGCCACTGATGATCGTTTCTCAGACAACAGTCATCGTTACGTTAATCGTTTAGCGCTGGACGCTATCATTAATGAGGTTTTCAGCGCTAATCCACTTCCGGTTGTACTGGACCTGCTGGACAACGCGAATATTGCAAACGCACGACTGAATTCAGTGGCGGATCTTTCCGAACATCCGTTCCTAAATGAAACCACTGCCAATATAGGACCAACGCAGGTGTCGATGGCGGCACTGCCGTTACAAACAACGGGGGCCACGTTAAACACCGTCCCTGTGCTTGACCAGCACGGTGCTGACATCAGAGCTGAATTTTCAAGTTAAATTTCCCAATACGCCTATTGCATGCATAAGACTTACACCAGGTATTATGGAACAGAGTAAAGTTTCAGATCAGATTGTCCGGTTCGCACTGGATACAAAAACCAGTGAGTTGCCTGAAACGGCGTTACAGGTGTTCAAGCTGTCACTGGTGGACTGGATATCCGTGGCAGTTGCCGGCACCCATGAACCGGTGGCCGGAATCACCAGGGCGCTGGTGGAACGCGAAGGCGGAACTGAAGAGGCCTACGCGCTGGGGCTTAAACAACGTGTACCGGCCCGTGCAGCCGCCCTGCTTAACGGTGCCAGCAGCCACGCTCTCGACTACGACGACACACACTTTGCCTCCCTGGGTCACCCGTCAGTTGCCGTCTTACCTGCGGTGCTGGCCGCAGCTGACGTAACGGGTGCCAGACCCGATGAGATCAAAGCAGCGGCATTGATCGGTATGGAAATCGCGGTACGAACCGGGGTGTGGCTAGGCCGCGATCACTATCGCGCGGGGTTTCACATCACTGGCACTGCGGGTACTTTCGGCGCCACAATGGCCGTAGCCCGACTGATGCAACTAAGTCCACCGCAGGCGCATTATGCACTTGGCATTGCAACTTCGCGGGCAAGCGGAGTCAAAGCACAATTCGGCAGCATGGGAAAACCGATGCATGCCGGCTTTGCCGCATCTAACGCGGTAGAGTCTGCGATGCTTGCAGAACTCGGCTTTACCGCTGGCGCCTATGCGCTTGAATCATCACAGGGGTTTGCCGCAACCCACCATGGTGAGTTTAATCAAACAGCGTTTGACAACACCGGTCATCAATACCTGTTTGAAAGTGTCAGCCATAAATTTCATGCCTGCTGCCACGGCACCCATGCCGCAGCAGAAGCACTGCTCGCTATTCGAGAGCAGGTAAGGCCCGCAGCAGACAGCGTAAAATCAATAGATATTACTGTACACCCGCAGTATCTCGACATTTGTAATATCCAATCACCGTCAACCGGATTACAGGCCAAGTTCAGTTACCACATGGTGGCCGCGCTTGTGATGAACCATCACGACACTGCGCGCATGGATACGTTTGCTGATACCATCTGTGATAACGAACAGCTTCGAAAAATAAGCAACGTCGTGTACGTGCACACTGATCCCAAGCTGTCTGAAACCAGCGCCCAGGTCAAACTCTCACTCTCAACAGGAGACACTTTCAACAAGACGCACGATCTACTGCAACCCATGGATTATGCTGAACGCAGGAGTCGCATACTCTCAAAGTGTGGAAGTATCCTCGGGATTGGCGCAGCAAAGGACGTATGGCAAAACGTAGCCGAAGGGAGCACCTTACCCACTCGATGGATGAGTGAATATATTAATACAGCTATCACTGTGCAGAATGCTGTCGCACCGTAAAACCGTTATTAGCAACAAACCAATCTTGAATCTCTTCAGCCATCAGATTCAATGGTCACCCGCAACATTTCCCGTCGATAACCATGATAGTCATTGATCGGGTAGTGCAGGGTGCAGCGATTGTCCCATATGGCGAGAGTGCCCGGTTGCCAGCGTACACGGCACTTGAAATCATCACTGAGTGCGTGTTCAAAAAGTTGCTGTAACAGTGAGTCACTTTCATCTACAGCAAGCCCTTCAATGTGCGTGGTATGAGCTGGACTTAAATACAGCGACTCTCTACCTGTCACCGGATGCTTTCGTACGACTGAATGCGTAGCTTCAAAGTGTTTTTTGTCCTGCTGATTCATTGAACCGGATTGCAAGTGACTACTGCGAAGCTTGCTATGGTTCTTTACCGAGCTGTGTACCGCATTCAGTGGCCGCAGTCTGTTTTGCATATCAGCGCTCAGTGCTTCAAACGCTGCGTGCTGATTCGAGAAGAGGGTGTCTCCCCCCACTTTGGGTACCTCTATGGCGTACAGCACCGACGCCATTGACGGGCTGGCCAGATAAGCGCTATCAGTATGCCAGATACCACCAAAAACCGTTTTCTGGTCTGGCTCTTTGATAATCGCAATCACTTCGGGGTGACCGTCTAGCGGTTTGGCAAACGGATAGGCACCGACAGGGCCGAAACACCGGGCAAACCGGACAATATCGGCAGGGGTGAGTTGTTGATCGCGAATGACCAGTACGTGATGCTGTACGAACGCTCGCATAACATCATCAACTATGCCTTCATAACCCGATGAAAGATCAAGGTCGAATATTTCGGCACCGATCGTTGGTGTTAACGGCTTTATTTCCAAAATCAAACCCGGCTATCAACCATCTTTTAAGCATAATATCACTAAATAACTGAGGCCACGCCGCCATCCATCGGGATAATCGCACCGGTAACGTAGCTGGCAAGATCGGATGCCAGAAAGGCTGCCACACGCGCGACCTCTTCGAGTTCGGCCAAATCTTCAGGG
>JAHDHK010000319.1 GCA_020631335.1 Chromatiales bacterium | reverse complement strand
ACCGCCGGCGTAATGATAGAGCGCGCACCACCGGTACTGCTTCTTACGTATCGATAGTCCGGATCGATGGTGCCGGTCACTGCGTTGAATGCTGTGGGGTTATAAAATACCCAGGGGTCCTTAACGATGAACAGCCGATTGTTCGAGTGCTCGCGATAGTTAGGGTTGGATCGCATGCCACTGCCGATTGACAAATTGAATGTGGATGCACCGTTGGTCACACCATCAATACTCACATCGGGACGATTGAAGAATCGCCGCTGTTCTCCCGGCCCGTTGAGCGCGGCTATTTTTCCACCGCCAATCGCCAGGTGCCTGCGGCTATGCGCGTTGTTATTCAAATCTACCCGCCAGAGATTCCCTGCAATATCCGAGAAGAAAATGACATTTACCACGCCGTTTCCATCGGTATCCACTGGCACCGGGGTGTCAGGCACACTGTCGTTGAGAGGCAGCTGAAGATCATGATGGGCGCCGTTCCCTGCTGACCACAACAGGCGACCGGTTTCCGGGTCCACCATATATATCGCATTGCCGTGGGCAACTGGGGGGCGGGGCACCGGGTAGCCGATGCTTTCATCGTCGTATAATGGGTTATAACCACCACTGAATAACAACACCTGTTTTGTCTCGCAAGTGGTGTCACAGTTGTACCTGACCGTTATGGTCGTCGGAGTAGACCAGGTTTGCGCCATATCACGGAAGTCAGTGCCGGGCACGCCACCCTCGATCTTCCAAAGCCGGTTTACCGGGTTGCTCGAAAACGGGTTGCTGACATCTATGGCAAAGACGTGGGTACCACCACGACGTTGTGTCAGATACAGGCGTACTTTTTCGGTTTCGACATCAAGCGCACTTGAGAAATCGTAACTGACATCAACCGCAATAGCGCCATCCAGTCCGTAAATGTGTTCCGGACTGGTGTTGTCGACATACGCTTTGATATTCGGTAGCAGTTCGCCGGGCGTGTAGGACCACAGCTCATCTCCGTTTTGCGGGTCGAGTGCATGCAGCACACCCATATTATTCACTGAGTACAAGACTTCTTTCAGCAGCCCGCTTGATGCCTGCGCCTGATACGTGATCAGTACAGGTGAGCTGTGAATACTGTCTGCTACATAATGATTCGGTTCATTGATAGTGCCATCACTATCTCTGTCTATTGAATCGAACCCTCTGACCCACTCGACCAGTGTGTCGCGTTCTTCGTCGGAGACAGCGCCAAGCCAATCCGGTGAGATCTGTGTGTTTAATGTAATCAGTGGTGGTGTCACACTGCCGGCAGTGGAGCTGCCTCCATCGGTGTACCAGATTCTATTTGCCGGCTGGCGCTGCGCCATACCACCTGCTTGTATCGTGGCACCATCGGGAACAGGCATGCCGTTGCTGTCAACTGACCAAAGGCTTGCTGATGTCGGCTTTAGCAGTCCGTCCTCGATAATCGGTTGATTTCTGGCGTCGACAATAACGCCATTGTGGAGTCGGTACTTTTTAATGTTGCCTTCCCAGCGCGGAAATGAACCTGGCTGGAAGAGCGAATAGTAGAGTTCGTCGCGATACCTGCTGTCATTGAATGCATTGATAGATACTGCCGATGCAGCGGCCACCGAAGGCAATTGTACCGAGTTGATTATGTCGCGGAACATCGCGATCAGGTCTGCTGTTGAAGCGGCATTTCGGTAAAGCCCGCCACCGGCAAGTGCCAGCGATTCAAGCCAGTTACTGGTGATATTGAAACCAATGGCATGCAGCGAGATGTTGTTATTATCCGGAATTCCCGGGAATTGATCTGCACTGGCCATATGGGCGGCCAGCTCGGCACCGCAAGTGCCTCTGTTGCCCGTTTTTACCGCACACCCGCCTATGGTCGGGAATAAATCACCGACGACGGCGTCGTCCCTGGTCGGTCGTCCATCGCTCACCAGCACAATATGGTGTGATTCGCACTGGTTGGTGGCGGGTTGTTGATAATGCGGCGAACCGGAGGGTGCTGTGCCGCGATAGGGGGCTCCACCCGAGAGGTAGCGTTGTGCTTCGAGCATGGCCGCCACGGTGGGGGTGCCGCTGCCGATACTCATTGCATTGTTGGCAGTAAGCAACGATTGGAGATTCGCCTGAACTTCGACTACCGGGTGGTTCAGTAATATTTCATCCGAGCTGTAGCTCAACAGCCCGATGTCAATGCCTCGCGTGTTTGCTAATACTGCAGCCAGTGCATTTTTCACCCGCTTTATACGAGTAGTGAAGCCTGCATCTGTATTACCCATTGATCCCGAGGTATCGAGCACAAACAGAATTTTCGGCCTTGCCGAGACTTTTTCGTAAATTACCAAATCATCCGCCGATGCGACAATCGTCGTCAGCGCGAGTGCAAAGGTAAAAAATACGCAGAATTTGTATTTTTTATCTTTCGAATCCATACGGATGATTTCGCAAGTTTCTTTTACTGATCCGTTGATGTTCTGCGATGAAGTAAAGGTTGCCTGATTGACGAAAAAATTCGCGACTTTCCGCAGTGTGATAATTGCAGCGGTCTATCAGAACGAACGCCACTGAGTAGAGTGCAGGTAAATACACTGGCAACGTGCAAGCGACCTGTTACACGGGTTATACCCACCAGCAGACACAGAATCAGCCGGCTGGAATACCGTCAGTAAAACCGAGTTGGGCCGGTACCGCAGACGCCGGAAAATGATAGGCAGTTCACGTCTTTCAGTGAACCGTGGCTGCTGCAGTTTGCATACCATAACGGTGAAAATATTTTGTGTTGTGAACCAGTGAAAATGCAGCTGGCACTCAACAAGACCGGGCTATACAGAGTGCTGGCTTTGCGAGTGCAGTTTGTCTGTTGTGCCGGCGCCGGGATGCCTGTGCGCCATAATTTTGTCCTTTTAGGTAATTGCAGAAAATTGATCGCTGCCAGCGGCGCAAAAAAAAGTGTCAGCCCGACTGAACAACTACGAGTCTTGATTGCGAGCGATTAGCTACCGATCGCAATGGCGAATCATTCGTATGAGCCGTGTACTTCCAGCCGGATAATGGCAAGTTTGCGAAGAGGGCGATGATCGGTCTAGGTTGACAAATCCTGCGCTATCATCAGCGGGTGTCCATCGGGATCCAGGAATGTTGCCAGTTTCACCATGCCCGGAATCTCCATAGTTTCGCCATCGAATTTAATGCCTGCACCTTCCAGCGCTGTTCTGGAAGCATCACAGTCGGACACACCGAATACCGGTGTAGTGGTGGAGATAGCCAGTTCTTCTGCATCTCCCAGTCCGATAGTCACCCCGGGTGTGTTGGTGGCGATTTCTGTCCAGCCAGCTTCATCTACCGAGAATACTTCTTTAAACCCCAGGTGCTCTTCGTACCATTTGGCGGTGGCTTTGCGGTCGGAAACCGAGAACGCGATAGTGATGTTGTTGTCGGGCGAGATTGTGGCCATGATTTTCCTTCCTTGTCGGTGTTAGAAAATTATGGTAACTATACTAAATGGACAAAACAAGTCTGGTCAAGCTCTGCTCAAGGTCCTGGTCGTTGAAGGCGCTGGCGCTGATCAACGGCGGATGTCCCGCGCGTGTCTCTCCGCTGGCCGCTGCAGCAGGGTGTGGACGCACCGCCATGAGTGCGAGTATCAGCCATTTGCAGACTCTGGCGTTGCTGGAAAGAAACCCGGGAAGCGGTCACCCCTTGCGGCCCGAATTCAGACTGACCCGAAAAGGGCATGCGCTGGCTGAATGGGCGTTCGAGCTCGACTGTCTGCTGCCAGCACCGAATGACAATATACTGTATCGAGGCAAGTGGGCCCTGCCTGTCATCAGTACGCTTGACCCGGTTCAGCGTTATTCGCAATTGAAGCGGCAGTTGCCTCCGGTGACTGACAGAGCTCTGTCAATCTGTCTGGGGAGGCTGGTGGCGAGACGATGGGTCAAAAGACAGGTAGACAGCAACTCTTCCCCTCCTGCAGTCAGTTATTGCACGTTAAATAAGGGGCGAAAACTGCATAATCACGTGTTGCTGCTACCACAGGTATAAATGCTGAGCGATTCATTCGAGAGTAAAAAAATGATACTGGTAAACAGAATAAATGTTGAGGATGATATCGAGTCGCTGGTAGCGCAGATAAACGCTGCGCAATGGGATGAGCGAAACGAGATGGGGGAATATCAGGCGGATGCATTAAAAGCCTATCTGCAACGGGCAGACACGCTGTTTATCGCCTGTTATCAGTGTACTGGCGCTGAAAACGAATTTCTCGGGATGGCCTCTGCCAGACTTGAGATGAAGCCCTATGACAGAGAGATGTGGTTGTATGTCGACGAGGTAGATGTTTGTGCCAACCACCGTCGCAAAGGCGCCGCCAGTGCCATGATGAATCACTTGCTGGAGTATGCCGCTGATCATAACTGCGCTGAGTTATGGCTCGGCACGGAGGCTGATAACACCGGTGCGCAGCAGTTGTATCAATCCCTCGAGCCGGATGAGGTCGGGCAGTTTGTCGGTTACACTTACGAGGTTGAAGGTACTGAATATGCTTAAGCCTGAGGCTTGAGTTCTGCACTCTTCTGCAATAATTAGTGATGGCTTGGTTGTCGGGAAAGTGACTATATATCTGTGAATCGGGCCGTATCACGCTACTCAGGCAGCAGCAGATTGATGGGGACGCGAGTAATGGTTGCCCGTCAGAAATTCTCTCTACCGTGACCTTCAGCCCCCACAACAACGCACTGATTTTAGACTGACATAAGTTGAAGACAAGCAGCGAAATCCCTCTGTTACTGGCCGGCCCTGTTTTACGCCGGGTCGATAAGCACCGTGTTGTGCTCAACCTGGTGATCAGTCGGCCCGCTACGATTCACCTGAAGCTGTTTGCCGGCGTATCCGGGAACAGTGATTCTGTTAGACCTTTGGCCGAGGAATCAATACCCGCTGAGCACGCCGGTCGCTTTGATCTGGGGGCGCGTGCTTTTTTGCATGCCATTACGATTGATATTCCTTCACAATTGCCGGTAGATGAATGGATTTTCTACGACGTTGGTCTGGAATACGAAGGCCCCGTGCAGTGGTTGCGAGAGACAGCCCCCACGATTAGTTATGAGGGATTCGATCAACCCGGCTTCGTGGTGAAGTCGCGTGTCGATCAGCTATTGCATGGCTCGTGTCGCAAGCCGCATCACGACGATGCTGATGGCATGTGGGGAGTGGATGACATACTCGCCAGTGCCAGAAAAGAAGGTGTGCATGCTCAGCCTGCCATGTTGTTGTGTACCGGTGATCAGGTGTACACCGATGACATCGCCGGGCCGCACTTATCTGCCATCAGACAGGTCATAGAGCTGCTCGGGTTAATTAATGAAGAAATCCCCGGTAGTGGCAATCTGAATACAAAATCTTTGCTGGCAGACCCTGCGTATTACCACCGCTCGGACCTGTTACCTGAAAAGAAAGGCGCTCAAAGCGTGCAGGATATTCTGTTCAGTGGGGCGCGAAAACCCATATTTACCAGTATTAATGCTGAAAACCACCTGCTGACTCTCGGGGAGGTGATAGCGCAGTACTTATTGTGCTGGTCGCCGGTGTTGTGGTCACTGGTTGATATAGAGCAGGTACCTGACGGCTTGAGTGAGGAACACGAGCGGTTGTATCGAAAACAGGTTCCATTGATTAAAGACTTCGTGTCCGGTTTGCACAGGGTGCGACGAGTCATGGCCAATCTGCCGTGTTATATGATCTTTGATGATCACGATATTACTGATGACTGGAATCTTTCACGCGCCTGGGAGGAGAGCGCTTATGAGCAAGCCATGGCGCGACGCATTATCGGTAATGCGCTTATCGGCTACTGGTTGTTTCAAGGATGGGGCAACGCACCGCACCGTTTTGATGATTCACTGGTGCAACAGACACAAGCGTTGTTCAACGACACAACGGAAGGCGTAGTCCACGATGCATTGATCAGTGATCTGTTGAAGTTTGAGCAATGGAGTTATGTGATCGATTGTTTTCCACGTGTGGTTGTTTTGGATACCAGAACACAGCGCTGGCACTCAGAACATATCGCGAGCTGGCCCTCGGGCTTGATGGACTGGGAATCCCTGGCTGAGACACAACAACATCTGGTTAATCAACCTGCAGTCATACTGGTGTCATCAGCGCCGATCTTTGGG
>JAHDHK010000318.1 GCA_020631335.1 Chromatiales bacterium | reverse complement strand
GCCCTGAGCTATGTGATGGGCAGACAGGTACAGGGCAAAGTCTGCATCAACATAACACCCAAATAGAGCGGCAACCCGCCAACAGGGTATTGCAGTTTTCAGCATCCGTGTTTCTTCTGAAGCAATTACGTAACCTGTTCTTAATACCTTACCAATTATTTTTTTCCAAAGGAACGACACATGGCAAAAGCAATTCATTCGATGATTCGCGTATTCGATGAACAGAAATCACTCGATTTCTATTCGAAAGCATTTGACCTGAATGTCTATGAACGAATCGACTTTGATACTTTCTCACTGATCTACCTGCGTGGCGAAGGGACCGCCTTCGAACTGGAACTTACCGTCAACAAAGATCAACAGACACCCTACGACCTCGGTAACGGATACGGACATCTGGCCGTATGCGTGGAAGATCTCGAAGCAGAACACCAGAAGATGAAAGCGCTCGGTTATGCACCACGCGACATTGTCGACTTCCAGCACCAGGGCAAACCACTGGCTAAATTCTTCTTTATCAAAGACCCCGACGGCTACGACATCGAAGTACTGCAACGCTTCGGCAGATTCCAGTAACCACCTACCGGATGGCCGTGCCGGCACGGCCGCTCCACACCCGGGGAACGCGACAACACGCTCACACTCCCGGTCGCCCTCCCCGTATTGTTTTACCCAGCAGAACAGTGTTATCAGTTCCCGGATGGTTATTGGGCATTTGTTTGGTGGATACACTCTCAAGGTACAGTGCCGGCAGGAGAACAACCGGTTCGCTGCGGCGACTCTCGACGCACACACCCGCCAGAGCACTGATCATCGTGCGGCCACTACAAGCCGCAATATCCACCTTCGCAAAGCAGAACCAAAAAGGATCTTACGTATGTTGACCCTGAAAAAGGCAGTTATTGCGTCCATTGCTGCCATCTCTTGTCTTTCTACAGCCGCGTTTGCGCAGGACGCCGGGCTGGACCTTAAATTCGCAGGCGCGCTGGAATTCACCGACGAAGGCACATTGTTTGTCGGTGACAACTACAACGGCGCAATTTACGCCTTCGACACCACCGCCGGCAGCGCCCCGGCCCAGGTAGCACCGGTAAATATCGGTGATATTGATCGAAAAATTGCCGATGTACTGGGCGTATTGCAAAACTCACTGGCAATCAACGATATGGCCGTACATCCGGTCACCTCCGAAATCTACATCTCTGTCACTCGAATCGGCAACTTCGAATCTGCGCCGGCAATAGTCAAGGTTACGCAGGAAGCACAAATCGAATTACTGGATCTTGCCTCACTCAGCTTCGAGAAAAAGACACTCGATCACTACCCGAATCAGGAAACCACCTTCCGGCCACGCGGGCTTGGCAAGGCCCCGCCACTGGTTCGTGATCTGGCCAAGGGCAACATCACGCTCAGCTCACTGGCTATCATGGATATGGAATTCTATAACGGAGAGCTTTTTGTCTCCGGTGTTGCCTTCGACAACTTCCTGTCCACCCTTCGGCGCATACCCTACCCGTTTACCGACGAGCAGTCTGCCGCCAACATCGAGATGTACCACATCTCGCACAACCAGTTTGAAACCA
The DNA here is from genome assembly GCA_020631335.1 of Chromatiales bacterium. Taxonomy (GTDB): domain Bacteria; phylum Pseudomonadota; class Gammaproteobacteria; order Granulosicoccales; family Granulosicoccaceae. The sequence goes on along the minus strand of JAHDHK010000318.1, from coordinate 4,589 downwards.
GAGCACCGATCCGTGCGATGTCTGTGCAGGAAGTCGATGGCAAACCACAACTGGTCGCCGCCTACACCTGCAGCCCGATAGTGCTTATCGATCTTGCCGAGGTCGTCGATGGCGCCAAGGTCACCGCCAAAACGCTGATGGACTATGGAAACGGTCAGCCGATCGACATGATTTCCTACTCACTGAATGGCGAGCCCACACTGTTTCTGACCAACAACAGTCGCTCTCCCTATGTGATTCCGGTCAGCAGCCTCAACAACACCGAAGGCTATACACCGGACAACACACCTGACAAAGGTCAGTCTGATCTGTCGCCGACAATGCCAATGGGTGCCACCGGCAAAGCGGTGATGTTCGATGGCATGTCACTGCATATCGATCAGCTAAGTGATGGCTTTTTTGTATCACTCACGCGCGATATGTATACCGGCAGCCTGAACATGGATTCAAACTTCAGCATGTTCCCCAATCGTTTGCACAATCTGGTCGCTGAATTTGACTTCCCTCAATACTATGCCGATAAAGAGAAAAAATAGTGCGCCTGGCCGGCGTCGTACGTAGTTGCCATTGCCAGCGACAAACCTAATGACAACAAGAGTCGCAAATCGGGCCACCATGCCGGCCACCACCCTGCTGTTAGGCGCAGGGTTGCTGTTTCAGAGTGCTTTCGCCAGCGAAAGCACTCTGACTCTTCCTGAACAAACCCATGCAAACATCGAGTTTGCTTTACCGAAAAACCACGCAACTGACATCGATGGCAATGCAGCCGAAGCGCTGCAGGTATTTGTCGGAGACCGTCAGTCCTGTTGTACCGGTAAAACACCTATCGCCGGGCGCTACCATATCGACGGCAACACAATTACATTTGACCCCGCCTTCGACTTCATTCGCGGTCAGGTGTACACAATAAGAACACAACAACACAGTAACACTGCTGATGCCATTTTTGATCTGCAGGAGTTTACGATTGAGTCGACTGAGGCCAGTACGCTGCCCGAAGTATTGGCAATTTACCCCGGCGGAGAGCTTATCCCTGAGAACACACTACGATTCTATGTTCACTTCTCAGTACCGATGCAACCCCATATGGCAACCCGCTTTATCAAGCTGATCGATGCCAGCGGACAAACTGATAGCGAAGCCTTTATGCAGTTCAAGCAGGAGCTGTGGAGCGAAGATCGCAAACGACTGACGCTGCTGATGGATCCGGGTCGCATCAAACGCGGCGTAGAGCAGAACCTCAGGCTGGGTCCGGCACTGGTCGAAGGCCAGCATTATTCAATTGTGGTTGATGCGGGCTGGGCCGCAGCCGCCGGCAGCCTTAAAAGCCAACGATTTGAAAAATCCTTTGCAGTATCCAAAGCGCTTAGAACACTGCCAGACACTGATAATTGGCAGATAACACCACCCGAAAGCAATAGTCGCCACGCCCTGGAAATCAGGTTCGACAGACCCTTTGATCACCAACTTGCTCAAACCGCTATTTCGATATTCGACAATCACGGCAACCCGCTTAATGGCGCAGTATCACTGCACAACCACGAACATACCTGGCGCTTTATTCCTGAGCAGCACTGGAGTACACGGACATACCGTATTTCAGTAGATGCGAGGCTTGAAGATGTCGCCGGTAACAACTTTATCGAATTGCTTGATCATGCAGTCGATACAACCTCTGACAATTTCAGTCGAATACTGATTCCACTTGAACCGACACCAGCCGATCCCTGAGATCATCAGTGTACTGTGTCTCTAATCAGCTGATCGCTCTGATGCTTAGATCACGCGTCAGCCTAAACAGCCTACAGCAGTCGATATGTTAAGGGCTGTAGACAGCAAGGCACCATCGCAAGCCAATACACATTGAGTGCTGCCGGCGCTATTCGTTTTCAGTGAACGCCAGCCGCACTCCGAGTGCAATAAACAACGTACCCAGGCAACGATCAAACCACACGGTTAATCGCGACCGCCCACTCAGGTAGCGATTCAGTCTTGCGCCAAGCAGCACAATGGGCGGTTCGATAAACGCCGCAACCACAATGACCAGCATACCGTGTAAAAACAACTGCGCGGTGAATGAGCCCGCACCCGGCACGACAAACTGCGGTAAAAACGCGAGAAAGAAAATGGCATCTTTCGGGTTTAACGTCGCCACCAGCACCCCCTGACGGAAGAGTCGGGCGTGACTGACCCGGTTAACGCGTATCAGCGTGTTATCAGCGCTATCCGCAGCGCGAAAGGCTTTTATCCCAAGCCAGATCAAATACGCCGCGCCCGCCCACTTAACCACTGAAAAGGCGGTGGCCGACGTCGCCAGAATTGCCGACAAACCTGCCGCGGCAAACACCACATGCACCACCGCACCGGTCCAAACCCCGAGCATCGCCACCAGACCGGCACGTTGTCCGTTCTTAGCAGACTGCGCCACCATAAAAGCCATATCGGGCCCGGGTGACAAGCTGAGAAGTGCCGCAGCGGAAATAAAAGTGGCCCAGTGCGCCAGCGAATAATCAAACAAAAAGTCACTCCGGATAGCAGGTTGTTACCACTGGCGTGAATAGTGACATGCCGATCCCTTTACTTTTCGTACCAGAAAGACACGAAGTAAGCTCAGAGAGATCATGGCACCGGGATTTGTATCAACTCTTAAAGTTGAGACTCGGACGAATTATTTGTGCTTATGGCTCGGATAGAGTATTTGCGGGATTATATTCCCAATATTGACGCAAAGAATACAGGCAAAATGAACATTACGCTCGAAAAAAGATTTACTATCAGATACTTACTTGCAATAAGTGCCATTATCAGCTTCTCTCTTCTGCTTGCATGCGACGGAAGCACAGTAACCGGACCGATTACCCCCGAGGAAGCGGATGAGTTTGATCTGGATCTGAATGATCCTACCGGCCCTGTCGATAACGGAGAGCTGTGGGAGCCGGTCGAAACCGCAGCGGCTCGCGCAAAGAGCGCCATCTATCGCCAGTCGGGCGACTGGTCAAACGCATTCAACTGGCCGATCAGTGCGATTCACCTGTCCCTGCTACCGGATGGGCGGGTTCTTTCATACGGCACCGGCACCAACGTCGAAGAAGACAGGGATGATCGAGGCAGCGGATTTACCTTTGACTTATAGGAGCCTGGAAATTTCAGCCCGTCCAGTCATCAGACTCTGCCAACAAATATCAGCACCAACCTCTTTTGCAGCGCACAAACGATTCTGCCGGACGGAAATCTGCTTATCTCCGGCGGCGACAAGAGCTCAAGAACCGACAAGACCTACAAACTCGATGGTGTAAACGCGACCACTCTGTACAACGTCAATACCACTGAAATCACCGAAGCAGAAAAGATGCACGCCGCTCGGTGGTACCCGACACTCGTGACCATGCCGCTGGGCGGACAACTGGTGCTCGGTGGTAAGGATCACAATGTCAGGAAAGACGGCAAAATCGTCGACAAAGTGATACCCGCCTTCCCTGAAATCTACGACCCTGCAACCGGCAAATGGACAAAACTAACCGGCGCACAGAATGCAGAGTTCTTTAAAAGAAACTGGTTCTATCCACGGGCATTTTTAAAGGACGACGGAAAAGTCGTCATCATTGATCGTATCAACAGCAATGGAATGGATCACGTGTACGAGTTGAGCGTGTCCGGCACCGGGTCACTTAGGAAAATCGGTGAGATGCCGGCAAATTTCGCAAAGCAGAGCACCCCCGCTGCGATGTTCGACGAAAATAAAATCCTGTTTGTCGATCAGAATGGACGCACACTGGTACTTGATGTGAACGGCGGATCTGTTAACTACCAAATTACCGAAAGTGCAAACACTCACCGGATCTGGGGCAATACCACGGTGCTGGCCAACGGAGAAGTGTTTCTCAGTGGCGGACGCGGCCCTGCCAGAACATCAGACGAAAAGCTGGCGCAATCTGTCTACAAAGGTCAAATCTGGAATCCGCAGACACAAACCTGGAAAGATACCGCTGCCGCTGCAAAACCCAGACTCTATCATTCCACTGCTATTCTGCTGCCGAGCGCACGTGTACTGATTGCCGGTGGCGGACCACCGGGACCGGTCATCAACAAAAATGCCGAGCGCTTTCTGCCACCGTATCTGTTTGATCAAGAGGGTGGACTGGCACAGCGCCCGTCGATAGCCAGCGTAGGAGACGTGCAGTACGGCCTGAACTTCAACGTGATACTTCAAGAAGATGCAAACATCAGCAAGGTGACTTTTATTCGCGCCGGCTCTGATACTCACTCTTTTGACCAGGGTCAGCGTTTCATGACTCTGGATTTCACCCAGACATCGGATAAGGTACTGGATGTCACTGCGCCGGCAACCTCAACCGTCACACCTCCCGGGCTTTATATGTTGTTCGTGCTGAACGACAAAGGCGTGCCCTCCGTCGCTAAGCTGATCATGATGTAAAAACTACTCCGGTACACAACATCACAAACAATAAGTGGGGGCCATCCGACCCCCACTGATACCGCTGAGTTACTTCTTTGTGATACGGCCATCGGTATAAGGGGTGTAATCACCCTGGGCTGCCATGAACTCAGCAGTGACATCGGCCAGATCC
>JAHDHK010000021.1 GCA_020631335.1 Chromatiales bacterium | reverse complement strand
ACCGGTAATGCATCAGCCGATGTGGAAAAATTCAACCATGCCTGACAGCCCTCCGAGCTTGTCTCGCTTTTGCATGTTTTTATAGCAATCAATCTGTCAGATATCCTTTCGCAACGACCCTCATATCAAAAATGTATGTAATCAATACCCTGGGAAGACTGCCCGACTTTATGCGGCTGATTCGTGCAGACAAGCCGATCGGTTCGCTGCTGTTGATGTGGCCGATGCTGTGGGCATTGTGGATAGTGTCCGAAGGGCAGCCGTCCATAGCAGTGTTGATCGTTTTTATTGTCGGTACGTTTCTTATGCGTTCGGCAGGGTGTGCTATTAATGATTACGCTGATCGTCACATAGACGGCGCTGTCGCACGCTCAAAGAATCGTCCTATCGTGACCGGAGCCGTATCTCCGGGAGAGGCACTGATTACCGCTGCCGTGTTAGCGCTGTGTGCCTTTGTATTAGTGCTGAGTATGAATCGACTAACCATAGCGATGTCATTCGCCGGTGTCTTGCTGGCGGCGGTTTATCCGTTTTCCAAGCGAATTACGTACTGGCCGCAACTTGTACTCGGGTTGGCATTTGGCTGGGCAGTACCGATGGTCAGCGCAGCGCAAGTGGGTACCGTCATGCCGGTTGCTTGGCTGGTTTTTCTGGCGGCGATATTGTGGGCGCTCGGGTACGATACAATTTATGCGATGGTCGATCGAAGCGATGATGTAAAGCTGGGAGTGAAATCGACGGCAGTCCGGCTGGGTCATAAAGACGTTGCCGTCGTCGCGATAGTGTTGCTGTCGGTACTTTCACTTATGGCGCTCATTGGTGTCTGGCAGCAGCTCGGGTTTTGGTATTTCATCGGCTTATTGTGTGCAACAACGGTGGTTTGCTATCAGCTATGGCTAATAAGACACCGGGATGAAACCGCGTGCTTCAAATCTTTTCAATTGAGTAATTATATGGGCTTTGCCGTGTTTGCAGGTTTGTTTATGGATCTGAGAATCCATTGAAAGTTATTAAAATTCAGGCTTTAGTGGAGCGAGTATGAGCAAATCACTGGATCCACTCATTCAATTTCATCTGCAGGCCCTCGGGAGTCTTTCAGATACGGATCGTCGACGCGCTGCGCTGCTTGACTCTCTGTCGACGTTGCGCTTCAGCGAAGCGCTGGAAAGAAAACTGGCCTTGTCCGAAAGTGCGCTATTGCCGAAACAGTTGGTTGTTGTCGGGCCAACTCAGGCTGGCAAGAGTACACTGGTTAACCTGCTTCTCGGTGTTGATTCAGCTGGCGCCAGTGCACGCGCCGGTTTCACGGTGCATTGTCAGGGCTTTGCAGTAACAAAGGGACAATTCGAATGGTTGTCGTCAATTTTTCCCGAAGGTGATCAGGTCGAACAAACGTCGTTAACCCGGAATGTATTGGGTGAGTATTCCTGCACCTATGTGGGTGATGATCTGCATGCCACTATTGCCGAGCGATATTCAGACAGTATCATCTGGGATACCCCCGACTTTGATTCCGTGTCACAGAGCCGTTATCGCAATCCTGTATTGCAGTGTGCTGCACTTGCCGATTGCGTATTGATGGTTGTCAGCAAGGAGAAGTATGCAGATAAGTCCGTGTGGGACATGCTGAAAATGTTGTTGATAGCAGGTAAAGAAATTATTTTTGTCATCAATAAGACCCCGGTTGATTTACGCGAAGAGCTGTATGCGTCTGTTCAGAGCAAACTTGATGCGCTTGGTAATGATGCGCCTATTACGCAGCAACCGGAGGTTGTGTTTGTCGATGAGTCCGATAACCCGTTTATCGAGTTACAACAATCAAACGATGTGTTGGATTTGCGGGAGCTGGTGGTAAGCCGACTACAATCAGAAACCATTGATGCGCAACGCAGCGCTCTTCAACAGACTGCCCGGGGGTACTGGCGCGAATGGACGTCGGCACTGTCTGCTCAGCATGAAAACACGAATGCCTGGCGGGAGGATGTAGAGCAAACTTGTCAGTCGCTGTTAGATACTTACGACACTGAATATCTGGAGCACAAACGACACGATGAAACTCTGCAGCTTGCCGTTGCGGAATTGCTTGTGTTGCTGGAAATTCCCGGACTCGCTGAGCCTTTGACCCGAATACGTAATGTAGTGACATGGCCAATGCGCAAGGTGTTGAGCAATGCTTCTAAAGTAGAAACTGGTTTGGTGAAAAAGGACAGTCGTAGCGAAGAACTGCGACTGCTCGAATCTTTCTATGATCACAGCATGACAGAGTTGTCAGCCAGAATCTCTACAGAGCAACTTCGTGAGGCTGATGAGCAGGCATGGTGGCAGGCACTACAAAGTGACTTCTCAAAAGCAAAGCCTGCGTTGAAAAAAGGCTGGCAGAATGAGACAGATAATTATCAGACCATGCTCAAGGTAGAGACCGAGCGTGCGGCGAGATCACTTTATAAGAAACTTGAAGAACAACCGGCGATTTTAAACAGTCTGCGTGCCGCGAGAGTCGGTGGTGATGCAGCGGCGGTTGTGTTGGCGGTAAAGTCAGGTGGCCTTGGTGCCGCCGATCTGGTGATTGCCCCTGCGGTGCTGTCACTGACGACCATGCTGACCGAGAGTGCACTGGGGCAATACATGAAAAAAGTCCAGGCGGACTTGAAGCGCTATCAAAAAAAATCGGTGACAGCGTTAGTGAACCGAAAACTGAAAATGAAATTACACGCACTTGCCGGTGCGTCGTCTCCGGCGATCTCTGCTGATGAGCTTTCCTCACTGGCTCGCCACTATCAAATTGATAACGGTTGAAGCGCTGCATGGCTAACGACGATATCGCATCGACTTATCACCGGGTCGAAAAATTTCTCGAAAAACTCCATAGTAACGGATGGCTCGGCAGTACCGGGTTTAACAACCGTGAAAAGCAGACCGCCGCAGATTTGTTTGGCGATGAGTTGTCCGGGCGACCGCTGGTAGTGGGGCTGTTTGGCGGTACCGGTGTCGGAAAAAGCTCATTATTGAACAGGCTGGCCGGAGAATCTGTGGCCAGAACAGGAGTGGTAAGGCCGACGTCGCTTGAGATCACTGCCTATCTGCACCACAGCCGGGATATTGCGTCTCTGCCCAGTGACTTCTCAGTGTCGAACTTCAATGCGATCAAGCATCGCAATGACAAATACACCGATGTCATGTGGGTGGATATGCCTGATTTTGACAGTGATGAAACGCAGAATCGTGATCAGGTGTTGCAATGGATTCCACATATTGATCTGTTGATTTATGTGGTTACACCGGAGCGGTATAAAGATGAACAAGGCTGGCACTTGTTGATGTCAGAGGGATATCGACATGGCTGGCTGTTTGTTATCAACCAATGGGATAAAGCAGAACACACACAATACGATGATTTTGTAACGCTGTTGAAACGTACCGGCTTCAGTCAACCCAGGGTGTTTAAAACAGTTGGTGCGAATATAGAGATTGAAGATGATCAGTTCCAGCAACTGGCTGATCTGGTCGGTGACCTGGCGGAACGTAATGTGGTTGAACAGCTGGAACAAATTGGTTGGTTTCGTCGGCTTGAACTTGCACGCCAGCGACTGCTCGAACATCAACCATTGCTTGCACCCGGTGCGGACGGGTTACTCGCGGTTTTTGATCGGCGCTGGAAGTCTGCTCAGGAAGCGGTGGGGGCCAATCTGTATGTGCCTTTTACGCAGTACAGTGCCGGATTCGCCCCGGATCAGCAGGCTCCGTTGACGAATGCGTTGAAGGCATTGACCGGTAAATCCGATCAGGCGGAAAAAACCACCGCCAGGTCACTTGCCAACGATGCCGGGTCACTTTGGGATGATCTGTCTGTGGTCGCGCTTAAAGATGCCATTACAGAGTTTGAGTTAGCTGCTGAAGAGCATGGAGTGCCAGCACGTCGTCTGGGTCATCTACGTAAAGATGACGGTGGGGTCGATTTTGAGGCGATTGGCGGCACATGGAGTGCGGTGGTGGCAGAAGCGGCTGCGAACCCGGGGGCGGCCTGGCAGCGGACAGCGCAAAAAGTGTTTTCAGTATTGCAGCTGGTGTTGCCGGCTGCCGGGTTGTTATGGGTGGTAAGCAGGGTGGTGATGGGCTTTGTTAATGGTGCAAGTGACCCGGAAGCCTACGTGGGTACAGCTTTCCTGGTGAACGGGGCGATGCTGGTCGGCGTTTCGTGGTTGCTGCCCTGGCTGGTCGCGTACTTCTTGCGTCCGTCAGTTCCGAAGGCGGTTAGTGAAGCTTTGACTGATCAACTGGAGAAGGATCTACGACTGTCCACTGAGGGCTACAGGGGGGCGCTGGAACAGCTTGATGGAGAGAGAGCATCGTTGCGACAGGAAGCAGATGCACTGGATCAGTCGGTAGCAACTGCGCTGGCGCGATCATCAGTGCTGGCAGGTGAGGATGTAAGAGAATTGCTCATGCACTCGGCGCAGTGACGGTGGTGTCTGACTTTGAACTATCGGCATCCTGTTGTCGGTAGTTACTCTGTTCTGGCGAATGTCCATAGTGTGACGCGCCGGCACCCGCCCTTTAAGAGCACTTTCGCCAGCGCCTCGCTGGTGGCGCCGGTTGTCATCACATCGTCAACTATCGCGACATGAGTTGAGTCCGGTCTGCCTGTCATGTGAAATGCGTTGTGCATGTTTTTCTTTCTTGATCTGGCATTAAGGCCGGATTGTGGCGGGCGGTCATCGGTTTTGTGCACCAGTGTGCTGTTCACCGGGATCGACAAAAGCCTGCCGACCGTGCGGGCGATGTAGTCGGCATGGTTGAAGCCACGATCCAACAGTCTGTGTGCATGCTGGGGCACCGGAATCAGCTGTTCGGGTAGCTCGGTGGATTCAACAGCGTCGGCCAGAAGCCTGCCGATGACCCGGCCGTGCTTCATTGAGCCGTGATACTTCAGTTGTTGCACGAGGTAGTCCGAAGGTGCCTCATATCTGAACGGGGCAATCGTGATGTCTGTTAACGGCTGTTTCACCAGGCAGGATCCGCATTGGAGGCTTTCACCCTGTTTTGTCTGTTCCGGCAATGGCAGTGCGCAGGTGCAGCAGCAAATCTGGTTGTGGGGCAGGGTCAAAAAGCACGGTTCACACAGATCCATCCCGATTTGGGAGGATGCGTCACAAAGTACGCAGGTGGGTGGGAATAAAGAGTTGTACACTTTTTGCAACACTGAAAATCTACCGATCGGCACTGAATTACTTCGAAATCCTGTCGCAATACGTTACAAACGTGTTGGCTTTGGATATTTTGTTCGCTTATTTGTTGATCCCGTGCACACAACTTGTGTTAGGATTAATACAGCCGTGTACGCTTTTTGACAATGTCGGTTCTCTGACAGAGTTAACGAGCGGAAAGGGCGGTGTGTGCGGTAGTTGGGTGGTGTTAAAATTTCTTGCAACTATTGATACAGCATTATTACAAAAAGAAGCGTGTAGATGCACGTGATCGAGGCAGGGCCTTTTGTCAAAAAATCACCTGCTCACATACTGTTAACAAGCAATCGCAAATTGGAGTGATTCAATGCATATAAAACTCCTGTCTGTCGCTGTAGGTGCTGCCCTTTTGGCCGGGTGCGGCACAATGTCAGGTGACGGGTCTTCTGAGAGTCCAACAGGCTATGTAGTCGGGAAAGACGGACTTATTCTTTCTAGCGGTGATTCCTGCGTCCGGGATAAAAACTGGAGCGACGAGTCTACCTGCGGTGAGGACATGGCTAAAGAGGAAATGATGGCTGAAAAAGCGCCTGAGCCTGAAGAGACTCAAGCTCCGCCTCCACCACCACCTCCACCACCACCACCTGCACCAGCGCCGGCTCCAGAGCCTGCCAGTGTTGAAAAGGTGGTTCTGAGCGGTCGCGCTCTGTTCCCGTACGACTCGGCTGATCTGACTGCTCAGGGCAACCGGGAAATGGACGGGCTGATCGATAAGCTGGGCAGCTACCAGGATATCGAGCTGATCGACGTTGTCGGACATGCTGATAGCCGTGGATCTCTTGAATACAACCAAGGGCTTTCCGAGCGTCGCGCAGAAACCGTGAAAGGCAAACTTGAAGGTGCATTCCCTCAGGTGCCAATCACTGCTTCCGGATTGGGTGAAACTGCGCCAATCGCCAGCAACGATACGGCCGAAGGACGCAGACTCAACCGCCGTGTTGAGATTCGCGTCGAAGCGATCAACTAAGTCGATTGCCGGAACCCGGCTCGTATCCCAGGCGGATACGAGCCGGTAGTTCCTACATCTCGCCTCGCTCTGCCAGTGAAACCTGGTAACCGTCGCCGACGATGATGTGGTCGAGAACTCTTATGTCGACCATCGCAAGTGCTTTGACCAGTTTTCTGGTGATTTCGATATCAGCACGGCTTGGCTCTGCAACGCCTGACGGATGGTTGTGAGCAAGCACTACCGCTGCGCTGTTGTTACTGAGCGCTGCTTTTACCACTTCTCTCGGGTAAACCGACGCCGCATCGATAGTACCGTTGAACAATGGTTGATATCGGATGAGCCGGTGACGGTTGTCCAAAAATAAACACGCAAACACCTCGTGCTCAAGTGCTCTCATGTGCAGGGCGACGATGCTCTTCACCGCATCGGGTGATTCCAGAAATTTCCGTTCCTTGGCCCTGCCTGTCTGATACCGCTTGGCCATTTCAAGCACGGCAACCAGCTGAGCGTACTTTGCCGGGCCCAGTCCTTTTGTGTCGCAAAATGTTTTTTGCTCGGAAGAGAGCAGATGTACCAGTCCGCCATACTTATCGATGATGTCATGGGCGAGCTCTATGGCCGAACGTCCCTGAGTGCCTGTTCGAATGAGAATTGCAAGCAACTCTGCGTCGGTAAGTGTCGAGGGGCCATTTGCGAGAAGCTTTTCTCTCGGGCGTTCACTACGGGGTAAATCTGATATTGCCATTGTTTGATAATATGATCTGTACTGAATCTGATCGCGACCTGGTTCACAGTTGTCATCAGCTTGTGATCACTTAACGGCCAGCTTGCTTTCAAGATATCCACGTTAGTCCTACTCTCTCCTGCCAGGTATAAAAGCAAATGAAAGTACTTCTCGCTGTCACCGGTGGTATCGCCTGCTATAAATCGCCCGAGATTGTAAGGCGGCTGGTGGATAATGGCGTTGAAGTCAGAGTCATCATGACTCACTCTGCCTGTGAGTTTATAAAGCCGTTAGTTTTTCAGGCGGTAAGCGGTTTTCCAGTGCACACCGAACTTCTCGATGAACAGGCCGAGGCCGGTATGGGTCATATAGAGCTGGCGCGCTGGGCAGATGTTTTACTGATCGCCCCTGCGACTGCTAACACGCTCGCGAAAATGGTGGCAGGCACTGCGGATGACTTATTGTCCACTGTTTGTCTGGCCACAACCGCCACGCAGATCGTGGCCCCCGCGATGAACAGCATGATGTGGTACCACGCCGCGACACAGGCCAATATAGAAACGCTGCAATCGCGCAATGTCACTGTGCTTGGGCCGGGCGAGGGATCACAGGCGTGTGGAGAGACCGGCGTGGGCAGAATGCTTGAGCCGGCAGATATCGTGCGCGCTTTAGTGGATCTCAAAGACCAGAGCGGGGTAGATAAGACGCTCGCGGGTAAGCAGGTGTTGATTACCGCAGGTCCGACCCGCGAGGATGTCGATCCGGTTCGCTTTATCAGTAATCACAGCAGTGGAAAAATGGGTTTTGCGCTGGCTCGTGCGGCCAGTATCGCAGGTGCCCGGGTAACGCTGGTTGCCGGTCCCGTATCGCTAGACACACCTGCAGGTGTCAGCAGAGTTGATGTGACCAGTGCTGAGTCAATGCACAAGGCGGTGATGCAGGTGGTGTCAGAGGCTGATGTATTTATCGCGGTGGCTGCGGTTGCAGATTATCGTGTGGCTGAACAGTCCGAGAGCAAAATAAAGAAAACCTCTGCGGATATGGTGTTGCGGCTTGAACGCAACCCGGACATCCTGGCTGATGTGTCAGCATTGCCAAACAGACCGGTATGCATCGGATTTGCCGCTGAAACCGATAACTTGGAGGGTTATGCCAGGGATAAATTGACCCGTAAAAATCTGGATATGATCATCGCCAACCGGGTGGGTGTAGCCGGTAACGGATTCAATAGCGATAAAAATGCGGTGGAAGTGTTCTGGCCTGATGGTCATCAATCATTTACTGCGCGCTCGAAACAAAGCCTGGCGCTTGAGCTTATTGGTTTGATCTCGACAAGGTGTCTATCGAAATGAAAGGCATACAGCTGAAAATACTCGACTCGCGAATCGGAGATACTTTCGATATTCCTGCGTATGCCACTGAAGGCTCTGCCGGTCTGGATTTGCGAGCCTGCATTGATGCAACGCTTGAGTTAAAGCCGGGAAGTGTTGAGTTGATACCCACCGGTTTGGCGATGTACATCGCTGACCCGGGTCTGGCGGGCGTCATTCTGCCCCGCTCCGGGCTCGGCCATAAGCATGGGGTTGTACTGGGTAATTTGGTCGGGCTGATTGATTCAGATTATCAGGGGCAGCTATTTGTGTCCTGCTGGAATCGCTCCAGTGAAAGCTTCAACGTCGAACCCGGAGAACGAATAGCGCAAATGGTGATCGTGCCGGTCGTGCAGGCACAGTTTGAAATTGTCGAAGAATTTGTGACGTCTGATCGCGCGCAAGGCGGGTTTGGATCTACCGGTCGTGAGTGATACTTGTATGTTAACGGTGTTCTTCTGTTAACCCCTTGACCGGCAGGGTTAAGGTAGAGAGCAGTCACATTCATGTGAATGTAAACTTGTGTCTAAGAATACCTGCTGGCTGGGTTTGTGCTTTAGCATACGAATCAAATTTTTAGCCAGTATTCAGGTTGGTACATGAACATTGATGCGTCCATTTTCCGCGCGTACGACATTCGCGGTATTGTTGCTGATGCGCTGACACCCGAAGCAGTTGAACTGATCGGGCGGGCATTCGGTTCTGAAAGTCTTTCACGCGGGCAAACGACCGTGACACTCGGTCGAGACGGTCGATTGTCCGGCCCCGATCTGATCGCTGCACTGGCTAAAGGCATTCAAAGCACTGGCTGCAACGTCATTAATATCGGTATGGTGCCGACGCCGGTACTGTACTTTTCCACTTATCACCTGGACACCGGTACAGGCATTATGGTGACAGGCAGTCACAATCCGCCTGAGTACAATGGCCTTAAGATGATGATCGGTGGTGACACCCTGTTCGGCGATGGTATTCAAAAGTTGTATCAGCGTCTGGTCAATGACGAGATTGTGACGGGTGAAGGCAGCTATGCTGAGCAGGACATCCTCGATGCCTACCTCGACCGGGTTGTGGGCGATATCAAGCTTGAACGACCATTACGCATTGCGACAGACTGCGGTAACGGCGTGGCAGGGGTTTGTGCGGCAGGGCTGTTCCGCAGGCTCGGTTGTGAAGTGCATGAGCTTTTTTCTGAAGTCGACGGTAACTTTCCAAATCACCACCCAGATCCGGCCAAAGTAGAAAATCTGCAGGACATTTCGCATCTGGTAGAAGCTGAACAGCTTGATCTCGGACTCGCGTTTGATGGTGATGGGGACCGCGTTGGTGTTATCGATGACAAAGGGCAGATCATCTGGCCTGATCGTCAGATGATTCTTTACTCACGCGACATACTGTCTCGCAATCCGGGCGCTAAAATTATCTATGACGTTAAGTGTTCACGCCTGTTACCTGCTGCAATCAAAGAGGCCGGTGGTGATCCCGAAATGTGGAAGACAGGTCATTCGTTTGTGAAAACCCGCATCAAGGAAACCGGCGCTGCCCTCGGTGGTGAGATGAGCGGCCATATCTTCTTTAAAGAGCGCTGGTATGGATTCGACGATGCACTGTATTCGGCGGCAAGACTGCTAGAGATTCTGTCGCAGGACAACCGTAAGGTCAGTGAGATCTTTGGGGAGATTCCCGACAGCGTCAATACACCCGAGCTGGGAATTAAATTTGCCGAGGGCGAACATCATAAGTTTATGCAGGCATTTATAGACAGTGCCGACTTCGGCGATGCAGAGCTCACTACCATAGACGGGCTGCGTGCCGACTTTGATGCCGGCTGGGGACTTGTCAGGGCGTCTAACACAACGCCTTCACTGGTCATTCGTTTTGAAGCCGATTCAAAAGCTGCGCTTGAAGAAATACAATCTCATTTCCGCTCAGCGATGCTGGCTGTAGACTCAACGCTGGACCTTCCCTTCTAATTTGATCCCGGTCACACTCCGGGTTATTTCCCGGAGACTGCTGTGGATAGCACCGATGCTCACGTTATCGCCCGTGTTTTAAATGAGGCGCTGCCCTATATTCAGCGTTTTTCGGGTAAAACCATCGTCGTGAAATTTGGCGGCAACGCCATGATCGACGAAGCGCTCAAAATGAGCTTTGCGCGAAATATCGTGCTGATGAATCAGGTCGGCATTCACACGGTGGTCGTGCACGGCGGTGGGCCACAGATCGGTCAGCTGCTGAATCAGCTTGGTAAAGAAAGCCGGTTTATACAGGGTATGCGGGTTACTGACTCGGAAACCATGGATGTGGTGGAAATGGTGCTCGGTGCCCAGGTCAACAAGAGCATTGTGTCATTGCTTAGCCAGGTGGGCGGTCGAGCAGTCGGTTTAACCGGAAAGGACGGCAGTTTGCTGCGGGCCAAACCGTTGAAGCTGGCGTCGAAAGATCCGCACGATTCTGCTGATCTGGGTCATGTCGGTGAGGTTGAATCTGTGAATGTTGATATTCTGCAGACGCTCAAGCAGGGAGGGTTTATTCCGGTGATTGCGCCGGTGGGCGTCGGGCAGGACGGGCACAGCTACAATATCAATGCTGATCTTGTTGCCAGTGCGGTGGCATCGGTGTTGAACGCGGAAAAATTACTGCTGCTGACGGATACCTCCGGCATTCTCGACAAAGAAAGCAACCTGCTGACCGGGCTGACGCCTTCGCAAATCGATGATCTGGTGGCCGACGGTACAATCTTCGGCGGTATGCTGCCGAAAGTGCAATGTGCGCTGGAAGCTATCAGTAAAGGAGTCACGTCGGCTACGGTGCTGGATGGCCGCGTGCAGAATGCAGTGTTACTCGAGTTGTTTACCGATACCGGTGTGGGTACCCAGATCGTGCGCGAAAACCAATAACAGGTTTTATTCTGTCAGGTTGGCCGTGCGAGCGGCCTCAACCAGCTGGCGGAAGCGGATCAGATCATTCTCGAACATGCCCGCCACCTGACGCCGCTCTTTGAGCTTTGACTTGATCAGTGCGTTGGTGCTGTTAATGCTTCGGGTAACTGCCGAGCGGTCTGATTCCAGCGCCTCACTGGGCGCCAGCCCCTGATTGATGCGATCACCGATTTTGCCTTCGATCAATTCCAGCCGCGAATTCAAAATGACCAGCTGATCGTACATACGGGTCACAGTACCATCGATATGGCCGAGCCGTTTGTCGCGCGACTGCGTCAGGTCATTTTCGGACGGGAAAGACTTGAGCAGCATTTCGTCACGCTGGCGTCTTCTTTCCCGCGCAAGTTTCTGCTCCTCGATTTGTTTCTGCTCGGCGCGACTGGGAATATGTTTTACCGTGACGCCTTGCGTATTCAGGATCTGTGAGGAGTTATCGTTATCGCTCGGTGGGGGACGGTCCTGATAGGAAATTTTGCCATTCTCGTCCACCCACTTGTACCAGCGGGCATCGGCGGTAGACATGGTCATCAGTGCGGCAACAAAGAAACCGCTCACCAGCGCGCGTACCAGCCAGTGGTTGACCGGTGCTGCAGTCAAAGTTGCAGGCATGTGCTCTTCACGGACACGTGTTTGATTATTCACTGTTATCGACACTAGGCTGATTTAGAATTTCCACGCCAATGCGGGAATCTGTTGCTACAGATTTATAGCGGGACTTTTCCTGGATAATTGAGAAAACCACTGTGAAACAGTAATTATTTTGGTCTTGTAATTATCCTGGCCGGCGGTCCAGGATGGCACCGGTCGAGCCGGCGTGCGATGATCCAACGAGAAATCAGAGCACTATTTTCGATGAGAATCATTACTTTAAACTGCAACGGCATACGTTCCGCTGCCAGCAAGGGTTTTTTTGACTGGATGCTGGCGCAAGATGCCGACGTGGTGTGTTTGCAGGAAACCAAAGCGCAGGAGCCTCAGCTTGGCGACAGTGTATTTTCTCCTGCCGGTTACCAGCGCTACCTGCACGACGCCCAAAAAAAGGGCTACAGCGGGACGGCGGTCTACAGTCGCCTGCCGGCAAAGAAAGTCGTGTACGGATTGGGCGATGAGGATATTGACAGCGAAGGCCGGTATCTCGAGACCACCTTCGGCAACATGTCAGTGGTTTCACTCTATCTGCCATCCGGTTCCTCCGGGGATGAGCGGCAGGCGTTCAAATATCGCATGATGGACTTGTTTCTGCCCCATCTGTTAAAGCTTAAAAAGCGCGGACGGCCCTATGTGATCTGTGGTGACTGGAATATTGCTCATCAGAATATCGATATAAAAAACTGGCGGGGCAACAAAAAGAATTCCGGATTCCTGCCCGAGGAACGCGAGTGGCTGACCACGCTTTTTGACAAGCATAAGTATATTGACGCATTTCGAACGCTGCCTCAGGAAGAACATGAATACACCTGGTGGTCTAACCGGGGGCAGGCATGGGCTAACAATACCGGCTGGCGCATCGATTACCAGATTTGCACGCCTCATCTTCGCGATAAAGTCTTAAAAACACACATCTACAAAGAGCAGCGTTTCTCTGATCATGCGCCATTGGTTATTGACTATGATTTTGCGCTGCAGAACTAACGCTGTGTTGATTGCTGTTCGCCCGGCAGGCTCTGATGCAACGGTCGTTCATACCGCATTCACCTCTGTCACGCTGTTTCGCAACAGATTGAGAGACTTGAGTCGGGCAATGGCAGGGTATTCGGCTTCATTTAATGTTGTTATGTGCAGCACTGAGCAAGTGAACTAATTTATGACGACAAATATCGACACCGGCAAGGCTGACTTCTCTGTGTATTTTGATCGCAGAATGTTGCGTATTCTTTTGTTGGGAATGATAAGTGGATTTCCGTGGGTTTTGATCGGAACTGCACTCACCCTGTGGCTGAAAGAAGATGGTTTAAGTCGCAGCACTATCGGCTGGGCGGGTTTGATTTTCGGGGTGTATGCGTTCAACTGGATGTGGGCACCACTGGTTGATCGCATACGAATTCCCGTACTCACCGATAAAATCGGGCACCGTAAATCCTGGATACTGACGATGCAGGTGGTAATTGTCGCATCACTGGCAATATGGAGTGCTGTCAACCCGGTGGATAACCTTGAAGCGGTTATTTTTATCGGCTTGATCGTGGCCATTTCTTCGGCCACCCAGGACATTACTATCGATGCGCTTCGCATTGAACAGATTCATGAAAGTGAATCTGCAGCGATGGCTGCAGGTGCGGCGGTAGCGGTTGTCGGCTGGTGGACCGGGTTCAAGCTGGGCGGGGTCGTTGCGTTAAAACTTGCCGAGTACCTGGAAAATCAGGGCATACCCAATTACTGGCAACTGACGTTTCTGTGGTTGATCGGGCTGATAGTGGCGTGCAATCTATTATTGATGCTTATACCCGAGCTTTCTTCTGCACGGCGCAGGGCATTGCAAAGTGAAGATCAGACCAGACTTGAACAACAGGTAGGCCTGCCGGGTATCGCCGGCTGGTTTGCCAGTACTGTCGTGAGCCCGCTGACCAGCTTTTTCCGAAAAAACGGGGTCGCTATTGGCATCGCTCTGTTGTCGTTTATCTTTCTGTTCAAGATAGGCGAGGCGTTTATGGGCAAAATGTCGGTAGTCTTTTACAAAGAGCTGGGATTCAGCAAATCCGATATTGCGCTTTATTCGAAAACCTTCGGCTGGATAACTACCGTCGTTTTCACGCTGATAGGTGGCTGGATCGCAATGCGTTCGGGGTCGGTAAAGGCTTTATTTCTGGCAGGTGTCGCCATGGCGGCGACCAATGTGATGTTCAGTGTAATGGCATGGACCGGTAAATCCGAATGGCTGTTTGCTGTGTCCGTTATTCTCGATGATATTGCTGCGGCTTTTGCCACTGTCGCATTTGTCGCGTTTATTTCGCGGCTGGTTGACAGAACCTACACGGCGACACAATACGCACTACTGGCATCAATCGGCACGCTTGGCAGAACGCTGCTTGCTTCATCTTCGGGCGCGCTGGTTGACTGGCTCGACGGCGATTGGGGTACGTTCTTTATACTCACGGCAGTGATGGTCATTCCGTCTCTGGTGGTGCTGTGGTTCCTGCGGCACAAAATAAAATTCCTGGATAACGCGCAGCAACAGGTTGCGGGTTAACTGTAGTGCTGCTGACAGGAGATAGCCGTCTGAGGGACATGATCGCTTGAGCGATACATCGGTGTTTATACGGTTGTTGTGGTCTGTCGCCGGTACTATTTTTCAGTCGAGACGGGAAAAGCTATTGGTATTTATCGGTCACCAGTGTCAGGCGTGGACGCGACTCGGGTGTCTGCGGGTCATCGACGGCAGATGATTCCCTGGAAGGTCTTTCAGATGGCCACCAGGCTTTGGCTGACAGCGCCTCGTTGATTGCAGCGGCCAGTTCATCCATAAAACTTTCGCGGCGCCTGCTGTCCGTGATCCATTCTTTGAACAGTGGTTCCGTTGAGATTTTGCCGGTGGAACCATCTCGCATACGCCACTCAACTTTATATTTCGGGCGCATGTCCCGCCATACCATCGCTCCAATCAGCACACTCAGCAGCGCTGGTATATACACCAGAATGAAACCGCTGGAAGAGCTGTCAAACAAATCCAGAATGACGGTCATCAGCAGTACGACGAAGCCTGCGAAAAGCAGGATTTTGCAAAAGCGTCGATTGACGGCACTGCCGCGGTAGTAGGTTTTATCCACGCTGATCATATGTTCAAACATGTACGTCTTTAACATGCGATCCAGCGGATCTATGTAAGCCAGCCGGGTGTCTGTCACCAGCACATTGCCTTTGCGGAGTATTTCTTTTTCGTTGCTGAATGCAGTGATCCGACGCGCTTTGGGCAGTGTCAGTCGCGCACGTAGCTTGTCCCGGTCGGGAGCGTACGTGGAGAGCTTTGTCAGCAGTGGAGCGGCCTTCATGCGTTGCATAACATCAATTCCGACAGCAGAAGACCTGCGTCGGCGGGATATTCTGCCACACCGTATTGCTGCTGCTGACCTGTTTGAAATGCAGTGGCAGACTGTTGATAAAGTAGCGTCCTCTCACCCTCGTTCGTGCACCGAGATAGACAATTGAAATAAAACTGCCGCCCGGCTTTAGTGAAGCGGCAATAGTTTCCAGCAACTGATCCTGCTCGTGGGGATCGAAAATTGTCCACGGCAGGCTGGTAATAATGCGGTCGCATTTGATGGCGCCGTTTGCCAGGTAGGCGGGCAGATTTTCGGCGGCGTCGTGATACACCCTGACTCGCGGGCAGCGTTTTCTGGTGGCCTCGACAAAAGAACGGTTGAGTTCCAGGGCAAAAAACGAAGCGTTGTCTTTTAAACGATGTTGGATCTGTGCAGTAAAAGCGCCGGTGCCCGGCCCCAACTCAACCACACTCTCGGCCGAGTCCAAGTGTGCCATTTCTATGACTTTGTCGACAACAAAGCGAGAAGAGGGAGCCACTGCGCCGGTTGACCCCGGCTCTCGGATCGACTCCAGAGCAAAGTTCAGAAACCGGTTTTTTTTCGCTGTAGCTTGTCGAGAAATCGATGATCGCTCGTTGGCGAAGGGAACTTGCATTTTTATGCCTTGTTATTCCGGCTGGACTTACCGTCGGTAGGGCCGTTGTTACGGTGGTGTAGCGGTAGCCCGCTGCTGGTACTGCTGATTTCAATACGGAATTATGCGCGGAAATTAACGGCTATTGTGTGTTGTTATGAATATTTAACTTTCGGCGTTTTTATCGGCGTCCATCATGCCGCTGACATTAAACGGTATCGGTGTCGCCCAATTCTCGATTTTTACCGAGCCTGCGAGCTCGTAATTCAGATTCAGCTGTTGTCCCTGCAAAAGGGTTTGCAGGGTCGAGGTCAGCCTGTCTATTCCCGCAGTCACGTCAAGCACCAGTGGTGCCTGTCCATTTGCCGGAATCACCGTCGCCTGCTGGCTCTTGCCACTGGCTATGTCGGTATCGTTGAAACGTGCGATAAAATCGACTGACTCAACCGGCAGCTCAAAGCTGTTTGGATTAACCACATTGAGATTGAAGCGCAGCTTCTGCTCACTCAGGCTGATATTCAGCGGTACTACGCTGACCAGCTCCACCTTCGGTTTAAGTGCTTTTTTCGGAATGCTCGCACATGCGCCGGCCAGCAGACAGAGCGACACTATGACAAATCGTCTTGTTAGATTTTTCGACACCTTGGCTCCGTTGGGCGAACCCCTGTAGCGTAATGTGGGGACGGAGGATAGACAAAAGAACAACGACGATTGTAGCACGAAGGCGCGAGCGGCTGGCTCACTGGCAATGAAAGGCGGGTGAAAACGAAAACGCCGGCTAAGCGCCGGCGTTTCGTGTGTCTGTTAGCGGTCGGCTGTTAGTTCAGCAGTACGTGCAACTGCTTTAGCTCCAGTGCGGCATCCTGCAATATTTGCTTGGGGTTTTGCAGATCGATACCCGCCTGCTGCAGCTTTCGGGGAAGAAGCAGATTGACCACACTGGGGATGGACTTGTTCTCTTCTTCAGGCATTTCGCTTTCGATTGTCAGCAGCGCGGCGGTAACCAGATCGGCGTAGGAGATTTCACCGGTGTGGTTGCGATAAAAGTCCCGCGCAGATTCAACAGCTTCAACAAAGTTTTCGTTAAAACCCCATGCACTGAGCAGCCACATGCCGACAATTTCGCGAAGATTTTTCGCTGAGGTGCGCAGGGTTTCGGCATCAGAAAATTTGTCCGGGTGATTATTCGCATGCCCTAGAATCATTAACTCACCGACATCTGCCATCAGGCCGATCAGGTGCGCACGTTCGTCGGACAGATGCGGCAGTGATTTAGCGAACACTTTACAAATGGCCGCTGTGATAGTGGCGCGCTTCTGATAGTTGGCCATGTGCAGCTCAATGACCGGATTAGCCGCCTTCCACTTCTGTTCAGATGGAATCTTAACGCCGAGTTGGTTGGCGCTTTCAACGCCCAGCCGGGTGATAGCGCCACGCATGGTTTGAGTTGTCTCTCCTGCACTGGCCAGCTTGTTCGCCTCGTGCAGGGTATGTGCAGTCAGGGCAGGGTCAGAGGCGAGGATTCTTGATAGTTCGGGGATACCCATCGTGCCCTGACTGACCAGACTGGCGATTCGCTGACCGATGTCTGCCTGACACGGCAACGCGATTGTCTTGTCCTGAAAAGCCTGCACAATGCTGTCGAATATCAGATTGTCGTCTTCGGTCACACGGATATCGTGGACCTTAGTCGCGTTTTTCTGTTGTTCGTTCAGCAGAATGTCGAACAACTCGCGCCCGAACCGTACCATTTGAGCCGTTGTTTTTGTCTTTACCGCAACGTGCTGATTAAATTCCTTCAACACCGGCTGCAGCGCACGGTCCGACCCGGAGGCCACTGCATCTGTGTCTTCTTTGTCCTTACTGTTGACGACCTCTACCTCGCCCTCCAGTACATAGGTAAACCATCGATGCTCTTTGTTGGCTGGAATATCGGTCGAGCGATTCATGTTGATCACTGTGGCCGATTTGCAGATGGTTACACGGTTAGCCTCGTTCAATTCAGAGATTGGACTGAGCTTCGCTGCCAAAGCTAGCAGCTGGCCCATGTCATCGGCAATGGTGTCAGTTGCGGCAGAGGATTTGGAGTCAAAGTTAAACACTTGAATTCGCCCACGTTGGTGTCAGACAGTTCTATTAAGTTTCCATCGGCTTGTACGGGCTAATGTTTAGCATAGACATTGATAACAATGTCATGGAACTATCTGACGAAGCAGCCTTTTACAAATTCAGCGGGCTTGGCGGTGTGCCGCACTCGCTAAATCAGTCGGTTATCACAAAGGTTTGCGTAACTGTCGTGGGATACTGAAGGTGATTTTTTCCTCGATGCCCGGTAGTTCTGTGACACAGGTCGCACCGCGTGACTTTATGGCAGAAACTACCTGCTGTACCAGTTCTTCGGGTGCTGATGCGCCGGCAGTAATGCCGATGCGCGCCGCAGAAAAACATTCTTCGCTGATATCTGACGCGCCAGTGATTAAATAGGAAGGAATGCCGGCACGTTCGCCCAGTTCACGCAGCCGGTTTGAATTAGAGCTGTTGGGCGCGCCGACAACCAGCAGCAGATCGCATTTGCTGCACAGATCCTTGACCGCATCCTGTCTGTTCTGAGTGGCGTAACAGATATCGTCTTTACGGGGTGCACTGATGTGCGGGAATCGTTGTTGTAATCTTTCGATGATCTCCCGGGTGTCATCGACCGACAGTGTTGTCTGGGATACAAAAGCCAGTTTGGACGGATTGTGGACTTCCAGTGAGCTGACGTCGTCGACGGTTTCCACCAGGAGAATCTTGCCGCCTTCGGAAGTATCGTATCTGCCCATGGTGCCCTCAACTTCAGGGTGCCCTGCGTGCCCGATCAGAATTACCTCCCGACCCTCTTCGGCATATTTAACCACCTCTATGTGGACCTTGGTTACCAGGGGACAGGTCGCATCAAATACTTGCAGCTGGCGTCGTTCTGCCTCGATCTCTACCTGACGTGAAACACCATGCGCCGAGAAAATGACCGTGCTGTCGTCTGGCACTTCATCGAGTTCTTCAACAAACACCGCACCTTTGTCGCGCAGTCCGTCAACAACATATTTGTTATGAACTACTTCATGACGCACGTAAATGGGTGCGCCGAAAGTTTCCAGGGCACGTTCCACGATTTCTATAGCGCGATCGACACCGGCGCAGAAACCCCGGGGGTTGGCCATCACAATTTCCAAAGCAGTGCTCCTGTTATACCCGTTGTTTTATGGCAGGATCGGTATCGACAGACCATTGAGCGCGCAGCGCGTGCTCAGGTTTTATTATCGTCCGGTTCATCGGCAAAAAATGATGACAGCAACAACATACCTGCGCCGACAAATATGGCGGAGTCTGCGATATTAAATGCTGGCCAGTAGAAACGATCGTAATACCATTGAATAAAGTCCACGACGTAACCGTACGCCACCCGGTCAATCAAATTGCCGATGGCCCCGCCGAGCACCAGTGCCAGGCTGACACCAAGCCATTTTTCGTTAGCTTTTAATCTGGTGATCCAGACAATTAAAACAATACTGATAGCGACAGCCACAATGGTAAAAAACCAGCGTTGCCAGCCACCTGCATTACTTAAAAAGCTGAAAGCAGCTCCATAGTTGTGCATTAACGTCAGGTTAAAGGAAGGCATCACCGGATTCTGCTCGTGCAGGGTCAGATGTGTACTGGCCATCCATTTGGTCAGTTGGTCAATAACAATTGCCAGAACAGCAATACTGAAATATACGATCTTCATTGCGAGCCTATTGTTTTACCGGTGAGGTTCCGGCGTAAACCGGTGGCAGCTTGTGAGTAAGCTGTGCTTCATGTAAAGCGCCTTTGTTCACCGCTGCCGTCTACATTCTCAACGCATCTGCCGCATAGTTCCGGGTGATATGTGTTTTGACCGATGTCTTCACGATGGTGCCAGCAGCGCACACACTTATCGAAAGTGGATGCGCTCGCGTCTATCCAGATTTCTCCGTGTTCCAGGCCGGCATCTGCAGCGCTGCTGGTTTTGGTGCTGAGTGGCTCCACGCTGGCATACGAGGTTATCAATACAAAGCGCAGTTCGTCTTCAAGCTTTGTCAGCATCGCGTGATAGTCCGCATCACAATACAACGTTACTTCGGCGTCGAGTGAGGAGCCGATCTTGCCATCTACACGCAACGGTTCGAGTGCTTTGGCCACCGCAATGCGAACCTGAATCAGCTTATCCCATTCATCATCTGTATAGAGTGTCTGCTCGCTCAGTGGGTCAAGCCGGTCGTAATAGGTTTCGGTAAAAACAGTTTCGCTGTGTTCACCCGGTAGCTGTTTCCAGACTTCTTCTGCTGTGAAAGTTAATACCGGTGCAATCCAGCGGGTCATCGCTTCTGCAATGTGGTACATCGCGCTCTGCGCGGATCGTCGGGCGTGGCTGTCTGCTGGAGTTGTGTATTGCCTGTCTTTAACCACATCCAGATAAAACCCACCGAGTTCAGTGGTGCAGAAATTATGCAGGCGCTGATATACCGTATGAAACTGGTACTGATCAAATGCTTCCTGAATCTGCTGTTGTACCTGCAGTGTTTTGCTGACGGCCCACTGATCAAGTGACAGCAATTCAGAAGTGTCTACCAGATGCAGCGCAGGATCAAAACCATTCATATTGGCAAGCAGGAACCGCAGTGTATTGCGTATGCGTCTATACGAGTCAGACATCCGGTTAAGAATTTCATCGGATACCGACATCTCGCCACTGTAGTCAGCCGAGCACACCCACAGCCGAATGATATCTGCGCCCAGTGTCTTCATTACTTTTTGCGGTGCGATGACGTTGCCTACGGACTTGGACATTTTGCGGCCTTGCTGATCGACCGTGAAACCGTGTGTCAGTACCTGTTCGTATGGTGCGATGCCATTGATAGAGACGCTGGTCAGTATCGATGAATGAAACCAGCCGCGATGCTGGTCGGAACCTTCGAGGTACATGTCGGCGGGGTATTTTTCACCACGCTGCTGCAGTACGTGGGCATAGGTGGTGCCTGAGTCGAACCAGACATCAAGCACATCCGTCGACTTTTCGTAATGTGGTGCATCATCGCCGAGAAAATCTTCGATGCTCATATCGAACCAGGCTTGTATACCGCCCTGTTCAATGTGGCCGGCCGCTTTTTCGATCAGGTTCAGCGTATCGGGGTGCAGCTCACCTGTCTCCTTATGAACAAACAGAGTGATTGGTACGCCCCAGTAGCGTTGACGTGATATGCACCAGTCTGGTCGGCTGGCGATCATGCCCTCGATTCGCGCCTGTCCCCAGCCGGGTACCCAGCGTACTGTGTTGATTGCAGCCAGCGTGTTTTTGCGTAAATTTTCTTTTTCCATGCTGACAAACCACTGCGGCGTCGCACGGAAAATGATGGGAGTTTTGGTTCTCCAGCAGTACGGGTAGCTGTGCTGGAATGATTCGCTTTTTACCAGCTTATTGTTGGCACGCAGTGTATCGAGAATCTTTGGCTCAACCTTGTATACATGTTCACCGGCAAACTGTTCTACGTACGATTCATAGTTGCCGGTTGCACTGACATTGTTGAGCAGTCCCAGGTCGTATTTGATGCCAGTGTAAAAATCATCGACACCATGATCCGGAGCCGTGTGAACCGCACCGGTGCCGGCTTCGGTAGTGACGTAGTCACCGAGGACCACCAGTGAGGTGCGCTCATAGAATGGATGTTGCAATTCGACTTTCTCAAGCGCACTGCCGGTAACTGTGGACAGGGTCTGGTATGACTCGCAGCCGTAACGCTCCATACAACTGTCGACCAGCTCGGTTGCCAGCAGAACGGCCTCCGGACCGAGGCCCAGATCACATGCGACCAACGAATACTCGAGCTCAGCATGCAACGCCACTCCAAGGTTGCCCGGCAGGGTCCAGGGAGTTGTTGTCCAGATCACGATAGAAGCAGGAAGTTCTGTGCGGGTACTGCCACAGAGCTTGTGCAGTTGCTGCGAGTCCGGCGGGCTGAATCGAACATCGACCGCGGTCGATGTTTTATCGTGATACTCCACTTCTGCCTCTGCCAGTGCCGAGCGTGCGCCAACGCTCCAGTAGACCGGCTTGGTGCCTTTGTAGACATGTCCTTTTTCGATCATCTGGCCGAGGACTCGTACAATGCCCGCCTCGTTGCGAAAGTCCATGGTGAGGTAGGGGTTGTCCCACTCGCCAAAGACGCCAAGGCGTTTGAAGTCTTCGCGTTGTCCGTCAATTTGCTGCAGTGCGTAGGCTCTGCATTCGGCACGGAATTTACCTTCGTCGATATCTTCTCCGGGCTTGCCCAGTTTCGATTCAACTTTGTTTTCTATCGGCAAACCGTGGCAGTCCCATCCGGGAATGTAGGGTGCATCGAACCCCTCCATTTGTTTGCTCTTTACGATCATGTCTTTAATGACTTTGTTGACCGCGTGACCGATGTGTATGTCGCCGTTTGCGTACGGAGGTCCGTCATGCAGAATAAATTGCTTTGCGCGCTGCGCTGAGGCATCGCGGATTCGCTGATACACATCAATTTCTTTCCAGTAGTCGAGCATCTCCGGCTCGCGTTTGGCCAGATTGCCGCGCATTGGAAAGTCGGTGCTGGGCAGGTTCAGCGTATGTTTGTAGTTGCTCACAGGCTTACTCAGCTTTGCGTCTTAAGGACGTCCGGGTGGTTAGCAAACCACTTGCGTGCATTTGCTTCATCATTTGCGATTGCATTTTTTAATTCGTCGAAAGAATCAAATCGCTTTTCATTTCTGAGCTTATGTAAAAACTCAACGCTCAGCAGACTGCCGTACAGGTCTCCCTCGAAATCGAGCAGATGTACTTCCAGGCTCAGGCGCTTACCGTCTACTGTAGGTTTTATACCTAAATTGGCAATACCTGCATGACGTGATCCGTGGGTATTCCGTGTAGTGACAGCAAAAACACCGCGCAGGGGAGGGCAGTGGCTGCCAAGGATGATGTTAGCAGTAGGAAAGCCGATCGTTCTCCCTTTTTGTGCGCCGTAGCCGACGTGTCCCTGTATGGCGTACGTTCTGCCGAGCAGTTGTGCTGCAGTGGCAAGATCTCCCGCCTCAAGCAAAGAGCGGATGCGAGTGCTTGAAATACGCGCTTCACCGTCACGATAAGTCGGTGATCTGGCGATCGTGTATTGATGCTCAAGTGCCGATTGCTGTAACAGTGCGAAGTCACCTGCCCGGTTGCGCCCGAATCTGAAATCATCACCCACCAGCAGGTGTTTGATACACAGCCCCTTTATCAGTACCTGTTCTACAAAATCACCCGCTTCAGTACTGGCCAGTTTGCGGTTGAAGGGCAGTAGCAGCAGTTGATCGATTCCCTGTTCTTTCAGGCGGCAGTATTTCTCACGCAGTCGCATCAGACGTGTCGGGGTGTGTTCCTGCGGGGCAAAGTATTCAGCCGGTAAAGGCTCAAAACTAATGACACAGGTTGGCAGGGACCGTTGCTGTGCCTCTTCTCGCAGCAGTGCCAGCACCGATTGATGACCACGATGCACCCCGTCAAAATTGCCGATTGTCGCTGCACAACTCTGATGACGAGAGCGTAGATTGTGCAGCCCGCGAATGAGTTCCAAAATTCAGTGATTATCCAAATACGTGGAGATTGGGCGTTTGCATAAAATGCGAGCATGCCTGCGCTGTACAACCCCGGGTGGGTACCGCGCAAACGACATAGATAAAATCAAATAATAACTGTAGTACCCGTATTCATTTTAGCCGGTTCGATGGTGGTTGGGGGACACAAAATGCCTCGGCCTGACACCGCACAGGAGAAGTGTTGACACATAGATCAGAACTGACACCGCGATTATACCGGCTAATGTCATCGCGCGGGACTTTGCGCGCATATCAAACCAGGTTTCCGTCTCCGGATTCAACAGCCAGATGCCGATCATCATACAGAATGTCGCTAACACGGACCTGCTGATTATTGATTTGGTTTCAGGCTGGATGTTGATGACCTTTTCAATACGCAGTTGTTTGAAAAGCATGATTGCCTGTTGGTTGGCCGATAATGCGGTTGCAAGTGCCAGCCCGGTATGCGCAGCGGGAATTGCCAGCCAGATCAGTCCGCACACCAGCACAATGTTGTAAACCATATTGCTCACCATTGCGATAATGCCGATACGTACCGGTGTGCGGGTGTTCTGTCGTGCAAAGAACCCGGGTGCGAGAATTTTGATCAGAATAAATCCAGGCAGTGCCAGTGCATAGGCCCGCAGACTCCATGCTGACATGTTGATATCTTCGTTGGTGAATTCGCCATAGCCGAACAGAGTTGCTATCAGGGGTGCGGCCAGTAGCAGTAGTCCCGCGGCGCACGGAAGCGCGATTATCCAGCCGAGTCTGACACCGGTTTCAAGTGTGCTGCTGAATTGTCGTGAGTCGTCACTCGCGTGTATCGAAGACAGCCTTGGCAGAATAACCGTGGCAATGGCCACACCAAACACTCCCAGCGGAAATTCCACCAGTCTGTCAGCGTAGTACAGCCAGCTGACGCTGCCTGCGACCAGAAAAGAGGCAATAATGGTGTCCAGCAGCAGATTGATTTGCGCGACGGATGAGCCAACAATGGCCGGTAGCATCAGTTTGAGTATTTTGCGCACGCCGCTGTCCTGCCATCCCCATTTGGGCGGTACCAGCACACCGAGCCGGTAAAGTGACGGCAGTTGGAAAAGCAGCTGTACCGCACCCGCGACAAACACCCCCCACGCCAGTGCAATCACCGGTACCGGAAAAAAGCGCGTACCCCATAAGGCCGCGGTAATCAGGCAGATATTCAGAAATACCGGTGTCAGTGCAGGGATGGCAAATCGGCTGAATGAATTCAACACGCCGGCGGCATAAGCCACCATCGAAATAAAAAACAAATACGGAAAAGTGATCCGCAGCATCTGCGTTGTCAGCTGCTCGCGCTCACCGCCGGACTCAAACCCCGGTGCGAAAACCGCCACAATGTAGGGTGCGAACCACGACCCGAGCAGGCTCACAATAATCAGCAGCGTACCGAAAGTGCCGCTTACCCGGGCAGCCAGGGCTATCAGCTCCGATTTGCTGCGAGTCTCTTTATATTCGGTAAAAACCGGTACAAAAGACTGCGCAAATGCACCTTCTGCAAATAGTCTTCTAAGAAAGTTGGGTATTTTGAAAGCAACCAGAAAAGCATCGGTCATCGGGCCTGCGCCCAGTGCTATGGCAAACACCTGATCCCGGATAAACCCCAGTACCCGGGAGATCAATGTCATCGCACCGACGATACTGCCGGATCTGGCAATAGACCCGGATCGGGCATTAGGCGGGGAGCTTGTTTTACCGGTCATCAGGTAGTCGGGAGTGCAATACGAGCGGGAATGAGTTGACAAAGAAATTGTCACAGTCGATACTGTTGAGTTCGGTTTTTGAATTGTCCCGTGTAGGAGAGACGAATTGGCTAATTCCCCCCAGGCCAGAAAACGCGCCCGTCAGGCGGAAAAACACCGCGTACGCAACGCCGGTATGCGCTCTATGATGCGTACTCATGTGAAGAAAGTCGTGTATGCCATCGAAGCTGGCGATAAATCTGCGGCAGAATCCGCATACAAAGATGCCGTACCAGTGCTCGACAGCATGGCGCGCAAAGGGCTTGTGCACAAGAACAAGGCCGCGCGGCATAAGAGTCGACTTAACGCTCAAATACGTGCACTGTAGAACTGCCGATAACATGATCCGCGACGTCATCAGGGTTGCATCGACACCATAACGTCGCGATTAATGACTTCAGGCTCGCGGACAAACCCGAGCCTCGGTGCTATCTCTGTGCTGTGACACCCCGCAATCTTAGAGATTTCGCCTGCGTGGTAGTTCACCAGGCCGCGCGCCACTTCGGTTCCATCTTCCGTCAGGCATGACACCAGTTGGCCGCGATAGAATTCACCGCTGACCTGCTTGATACCGATTGCCAGTAAACTGTTGGTGCCCTCGCGCAGCCGTGCTCCGGCGCCTTCATCAACGGTTAGCGTCCCCTTTACTTTCAACTGATTGGCCATCCATCGCTTGCGCGCGTCGAGTTTTGCCCCGGTGGGCGTTAGACGGGTGCCGATAGATTCTCCCTGAAAAATTCGGCGCAGCACATCGGGCTCTTTGCCACTGGCAATAATCGTCTGTGTCGCAGCGCGTGCAGCCCGTTTAGCCGCCAGTACCTTCGTGGTCATGCCGCCGACTCCGAGGCTGCCTGAGCTGGGTCCGGCCATTGCGATGAGCGCAGGGTCTTCCGGGTCGGCCTCAGTGATAAGTTTTGCATGGCTGTGCTGCGACGGGTCGCAATCGTACAGGCCCAGCTGGTCAGTGAGAATAATCAGTCGATCAGCTTCCAGTAGATTGGCGACCAGTGCGGCCAGATTGTCGTTATCGCCGAATCGGATCTCATCGGTGGTGACGGTGTCGTTCTCATTGACTACCGGCAATACATCCAGATTCACCAGTGTGGTCAGAGTGTTTCTTGCATTCAGATAACGAGTACGATTGCTCAGATCCTCATGTGTCAGCAGGACCTGTGCGGTCTTGATGCTGTGGGCATTGAGTTCTGACTCGTAGGTTTGTACCAGTCCCATCTGTCCGACAGCTGCAGCTGCCTGTAAGCGGTGAATATCGTTTGGACGTTGAGTCCAGTTCAGTCGATACAGTCCTTCTGCAATCGAGCCGGATGACACCAGTACCGGCTCTATGCCCCTGCTCATTAAGTCGGCAATCTGCTCGCACCAATGGCTGATTCTTTCGCGGTGCAGGCCTTGCGTGCCATCGGTAATCAGCGCACTGCCGATTTTTATAACCCACCGTTGCGAGCGGTGGGAATGTTCATGGCTCATTTTCGTTTTGATCCGTAGTGTCCTGTGTGCCGGACTGCTCCTGTGCCTGTTTGGCTTCAAGTGTCATCATGATATCGGCGCAGAGTTTGGCGGTGCCCCGACCGTCCACTGCTGAAATCGCATACCAGGGGCCATCCCAGTCGAGTGTGCTCAGCGTATCGTCGAGTTTTTGCTGCCACTCATCTTCCGGCATCAGGTCCATCTTATTGAATACCAGCCATCTTGGTTTATCGGTCAGCCCGGCGCCGAATCGTTCAAGCTCGCGCATCAGAGCGATCGCAGCTTCGCCCGGGTTGTGCTCATCAAAGGGGGCCA
This sequence comes from Chromatiales bacterium, assembly GCA_020631335.1. Lineage (GTDB taxonomy): Bacteria > Pseudomonadota > Gammaproteobacteria > Granulosicoccales > Granulosicoccaceae. The sequence goes on along the minus strand of JAHDHK010000021.1, from coordinate 7,938 downwards.
GATCAATGACATGCAGTAGTAATCCCGTGCGAGCCAGGTGCCGCAAAAATCGAATACCAAGCCCCTGTCCCTCGGACGCACCCTCGATCAGGCCCGGGATATCGGCCATCACAAAACTGCGGTGCGGCTCGATGCTGACGACGCCCAGATTCGGGTGCAGGGTTGTGAACGGGTAGTCTGCCACGCGTGGTTTGGCAGCAGAGACCTTACGAATCAAAGAAGACTTGCCGGCATTCGGGTAACCAAGTAGCCCGACATCGGCGAGTAATTTTAACTCAAGTGACAACTCACGCCGATCACCCTCTGTGCCCGGTGTGGTTTTGCGCGGAGCACGATTGGTAGAGCTTTTGAATCGCGCATTTCCCAGTCCATGCTTACCTCCTCTGGCCACCAGGTCTTTCTGACCATCGCTGACAATGTCCGCAACAAGCTCGCCGGTCTGTCGATCGGTGGCTACTGTGCCGACGGGCACGGGGATGATTTTATCCTGCCCTCTTTTGCCGGTGCAGTTAGCGCCACCACCGTTGCTGCCGCGCTCTGCGGTGTAGGTGCGCGTATGTCTGAAGTCAATGAGCGTATTGATATTGTTGTCGCCCACCAGATAAACATCACCGCCGTCGCCACCATCCCCCCCGTCGGGACCACCTTTGGGAATGTATTTCTCTCGTCGGAAACTCAAGCAGCCATTGCCACCATCACCGGCGATAACTTTTATGCGTGCTTCATCGACAAATTTCATCGGAATTTATGCCTTGGCTAATCGTCTGACGCGATAGCACATTGACAGCGCTCTGATCCTGGGACAGATCACTGTGACCCCATAGAAAACAGGGGATTAAGGAAATGATGTGCGCTTATCGCTGACACAAAAAACCCCGCACTGGGCGGGGTTTTTCGCTCGTATTGCCGCAAGCGCTTACGCGTCGACAACACTCACGAATTTGCGGTTGTTCGGCCCGCCGGTGTGGAATTTCACGACACCGTCTGACTTTGCGAACAGCGTGTGATCACGACCCACTCCGACATTAACGCCGGCATGTACGCGTGTGCCACGCTGACGAATCAGGATGTTGCCGGCAAGAACGGCTTCGCCGCCATATTTTTTTACGCCGAGTCGTTTGGATTCCGAATCGCGTCCGTTGCGGGTACTACCGCCTGCTTTCTTGTGTGCCATATCTCAAATCTGCCCGGGATAATGGGCGCCGGAGCGCCGGTGTTTTGTGTTTTAGGACGTGTATCAGGAACGTCTGTGATTAACGGTTGCGCCAAACACCGCCAGATAGCAGTATTGGCACCCTGACTGCGCCGCTTCAAAAAGATGCAGTTGCCCGCTTGGGCAAATACGCAGAAAAGCCCTCAATAATAGACTGACCCCAAAGATGAGTCAAACCCCAGTGGTTGTGCTGTTCCCTAGTGTGTTGCCCGGCTGGACGCATGTCGCGGGCCAACAGTGGTGAACTCTGTGCTGACAATTGAACAAATCACCGCCGAACCCATGCGTTCGGTCAACGAGCGCATCGAGCGAGCCCTGCATTCTGATGTCGCCCTGATCAGCCAGATGGGCGCTTATATTATCGGCGCCGGCGGCAAAAGATTGCGTCCGAAGCTGGTGCTGATATCGGCGCTGGCTAACGGGTATCGGGGCCATGATCATATCAATGTAGCGGCGATCGTTGAATTTATACATACCGCGACGCTGTTGCACGACGATGTGGTGGACTCAAGCACGCTGCGCCGCGGGCAGGATACGGCCAATGCGGTGTGGGGTAACGAAGCCGCAGTGTTAGTGGGCGATTTCCTGTACTCGAGGTCCTTTGAGATGATGGTTGAAGTCGGGCAGATGCGTGTGATGGAAATCCTTTCATCGGCCACCAACACCATAGCGGCGGGCGAGGTAATGCAGCTGCTTAATATCGGTGAGGCAGATGTCACCACCGAACGCTACATGCAGGTCATTACTGCCAAGACTGCCAAATTGTTCGAGGCTGCGACACAGCTTGGCGCGGTGCTCGCCGGCAGCAATCCGCCAGTTGAGGCTGCAATGGCGCGCTACGGCATGCACCTGGGGATTGCATTTCAACTGATTGACGATGTGCTCGATTACACCGCCGATACCGATGAATTCGGTAAAAACGCCGGCGATGATCTGGCTGAGGGTAAGCCGACTTTACCGGTCATACTGGCAATGCAGTTGTCGGATGATTCAACCTGTGAACAACTGCGCTCAGCATTGATTGCCAGTGCGCAGGGAAGCTCACCTGCGGCCGAAAAACTGGCGGATATCGTCGAGACAGTGAAAGCGTCAGGCGCGATCGAAAAAACAATAGATGTGGCTCGCGATCATGTTGGCCAGGCGGTGTCTGCGTTGCATGATGTGCCTGACGGGCCGTTTCGCGATGCTTTGATTGAGGTGGTTGAGTCTTCACTGAAGCGAAAATTCTGATACCACAGCCTGCGCGTTGGTTCTGTTGCTGCCGGGCGGGCTGGTACTACTGGCCGGAGGCCTGGAATGAGCGCCTTGAATAGGTGCCGGTGTGGAAACGACGCAGTGCGATCAACACCATAAACACCGGCCACAACACCATGCCCAGCGTACCGCCGCCGCCAGCGCTGCCGGAATTTGCCTCACCGCCTGCGCCGGTCGTGGCAGGAGAGTCAGGATCATTGCCTGCTATCGTGTGCGTGTCATCGTTTTCCACAGTCGCAGGGATGATTATTTCAGCGTAGTTGTTGATGGTTCTGGTGTCGATAAACCCGATTGCCTCCAGCGCCGCGTCAATGGTGTTGTCCAGTGTTTCGTCATATCGAAAGGCGAACTTCAGTGACTGGCTATCGCCTGGCAGGGTGGTGGGTATGATGCAGCTTACTGCCTCTACGGTGTCTATATTGCAGCTTGCCGGTGCCGAAGCAATGTTTGCATTTTTAAGTTTGATCGAGAGCTTTGCCGATGGAAACGCCTTGGTGTTGTCGGTGTTAGTGATCAGTGCAATCACCCGGTCGGTGTCGTCCTCTCTGGAAAGCGTCAGGGAAAGGTCGATTGCGGCAAAGTAACATGCGCCCAGTTCAAGATGTGTGGATATCATGTTGCGACTGCACACGGAAAACTGGTTGGTGGTCACGTTGCTGATCTGAGAGTGCATCAGCAGCTCGTCACTTAGCTTGAAAAACTGTGTCTCATCATCATGCGTGGCTCCGAGGTTGTGGCCGATCTCATGAGCGGCGAGTAACACGGGGAACTCAAATGGCGATGACAGGCTTACGTCGTAGCCATCATCGCGACAGGCCGATTCAATGTAGGCCAGCCCGACGGACGGATCATCTGTACGCACACCGCTAAAAAGATGCACCAGTGCAAGTTCCGGCGGAAGTTCGGGCGCAGTCATGCGGTATTGTCTGAATCGCTCGAGATTATCTTCCAGTGACACATGCTGCAGGTCGAGCGTTTCGCTGTCGGTGATAATAATGGCGGTATCAACTTTCAGCGCCAGTCCGAATTCCTGCTGGTACAGTCCGTCAACCGTGTTAATGGTTGAGATCGCCTCTGCCAAACCGCGACCGCCCAGCGCTTCGTTGTAGAAAGAATCAACCACAATGGCAATGCGGGCTACTCTCGTTACTCCGTCTGCCGCTCCGTCGAAGCCTGTGCCGATCGGTATCTGCACTACTTCCTGTGCGGTTCTGTCTTTTGCCGGAGGAAAAATGATCTTATCGGTATAGGTGCCAAATGCCTGTGCATGTTGAGCAATCCGGCGTTCTGGAGCGCTGTTGTCTTTAGAGGTGATAAACAGGCGTTGAGCACCTGTATCGATCACACCGTCAACGTCTTCAGAGGTAATAGTAATTCTGGCCCAGGAAGTGGGCACACCTTCTATGAAGCCTTCGTAGGCCTGGGTCGCAGTCGGCGTCGGGTTGCCCTGCTGGTCAACTATGTGCAACTGGTGGAAGGCTGAACTTGGTGTTAATAGCAGAGTCTCCTGGCGGTTACCCAGCGCAAGTGTCAACCGCAGATGATGTTCATCTAACAGCTGCCGTTCCATAATTGAAACGTTATCAACTAATTCTATGCTTGCTGCAATAGCTGCAGTGCGCAAAGTCATCCCGAGGGTTAACAGAGCAGCAAAGGCTATTTTTACCAGCAAATCAGCGGTTTTCATCATCACACTCTATGGCGCTTACCACTCCGGCCTCCATTATCACCGTGCGTTTCCGTCGCTCAGCTGAAAATATAGTAACAATAAATTGACAAATGGAAAGTTAAAAATACAAAAACCCCGCACCGTTGCCGGTGCGGGGTTCCAGGTCGCTTAATAATGTCAGTGTTTACTGAGGGGCTACACCCAGTGCTTTTACGGTAGCGATGTTCAGATAGCGATCTACCGGAAGGCCCTTGGCTCGCTGGAACGAATTCACAGCCTTCATCGTCTGCCCGCCGATAACTCCGTCAATATTCCCCGGGTTATAACCGGCTTTCTTCAATGCCTGTTGAATCTGAGTGATCCGGCCGTTCGTCATGTTGGTGTCGCAAAGGATTTCGCGCCAATCCATCATGCCGTCCTTCACCAGCTTGCGTTTTGTCACGGTGGCGTATTTGGCCGGTACCTTGATTCGACGCTCTTTAGGCGGAGTGACTTCTTTGGTCACGGTGATGGTTTTGTACTCTGCAGGTACCGCGACTTTCCGGGTAGTCGGCGGAGTGGCGATAACTGTCTTGTCAATGGTGTTGTACACCGCTGGAATTTCAGTAACGCGCGTGCTTGCAGGTCGCTTTAACACACGTTTCTTAACCGTTTTATAGGTGGCAGGCACATCTACCAGGCACATGATTTCGCCGGTGGTCTCGTCGATCTTTTGTATCGGACCTGTACCTTTTTTCCAGGTGGTGTGGGCCGGTTTGTCGACAACCCGCTCAGTGACGTCTTCGTATACGGCATCCACCTGAGCCATTTTTTTGGTGGCCGCTTTTACCAGAACACGCTCTTTCACGGTTTTATAGGTGGCGGGAACAGTGACGAGCTTTTCGGAAGCCTCTTTAACCAGAACGCGCTGTTTAACGGTTTCGTATCTGGCGGGGATGATTTCGATGCGTTCGGCTTCTTCTTCAACCAAGACGCGTTCGGTCAGGGTGTCATAGCGGGGTGGAACCCAAAGACGCGTAAAGCACTGGCCGGGTTTGGCATCAGGTGGCAGCAGTTCGCCGGCGCCGTAGTTGTTACCGGCCATTTTCGGTGTCTGTGAGGTGTTTTGTGAAGCCTGTGCAAGCATTGACTCTCTTTTATCAAGCTCGGCCTGGCGCTTTGCCAGTTCAGCTTCGCGCGAGTCGAGCATTTTGCTCTTTTCGGCCATCATTGCTTCTTCGTCGCTGGTGCCAGTGACCGCGTCTGCGGCTGAGCCGGCTGCATCTGCGACACCGTCTTTCATTTTGTTCATGGTTGAACAAGCCGATAGCGATGCAACGATAACGGCTGCAGAAGCGATGCTGCCGATCGATCTTGAAAGTTTCATCGTAAGTTCTCCGAAGTACATTGCGCCAGTGAATATCTTGGTGTTGCCGCTGCCTCTCTGGCTTCGGGCATTTGGCAGATTCTGGAATAGGTTCTGACAGAAATGTTGTGGAAATGCAACATTGAGCATGACAGGATGCGCTGAAACTTTACCTTAACGGGTAAGTTGGGACTGGAAACAGAAGTAAAATCTGAATAACACAAGGTAACTGCATGCCACTAAAGTAAAACATGGCTGTATCCTGCTTTGATTAAATGAGCAAAGCAACTCTGTCAGCCACTAGATATGGCGTTTTTTCATTAAGATATGCCAATATACAGCTTGATTATCCGGACGGTTGATGCCGATTGACCAAGTGGGGTGAGCCGGAATTTAGATTGATTGTTAGAATTTTACCACTTTCAATGTTGTCTATCGACCACTCTCCAATCCGGCGTCGGATCAGGCGTAAAGTGGGTAGACCTACCGCTGCAGTCATTCGCCTGACCTGACGGTTTCGCCCCTGTCGAAGTGTCACTTCAATCCAGTGGGTCGGGATGGTTTTGCGAAATCGAACTGGTGGGTCGCGCGGCCAGAGGTCGGTGGGCGGATCAATACGTCTTGCATTGACAGCGTGTGCCGGTCCGTCTTTGAGGTTGATTCCCCGGGTCAATTGTGACAACTGTGCGTCTGTTACCTCGCCCTCGACCTGTACCTCGTACACTTTGTCCATTTTGTGTTTCGGTGACGCTATGCGATCCTGCAGCTTGCCATTGTTGGTGAGCAGTAGCAGCCCTTCACTGTCTTTGTCCAGTCGTCCTGCAGGGTAGACCGCTTTGGTTTTTATGTAGTCGGAGAGGTTGTGGTCACTGCCGCTGAACTGGCTGACCACTCCATAGGGCTTGTTAAACAGCAGCAGTAGCGTGCCTTCCGGGTGGGTTTTGCGTTTTGCTACCACGGTAATATCTGCACCCAGCGCTGTTTCATTGCGTCATCAAATTGCAAAATTCGAAATATATCGTTCAATTTTTCGCGATCAGGTGCAAGTTTCCAGCAGAGTCCGGCGGGAATCGGGTAGGGGTGTAGTCCGGTGAGCTGACGTGAGAGTCGGACGGTGTCCGCATGGTCAGCGAGTTGGCTGGCGACGGTTTTAGCGCCACGGAACTTCATATTTGCGACGTTTGAAATGTTCTCCAGCAACATGTCCAGATTGCCCCATTTGACCAGCAATTTAGCAGCGGTAGCCATGCCTATACCCGGTACGCCGGGGATGTTGTCAGTCTTATCCCCGGTAAGTGCCAGCAGGTCTGGAATCTGTGAAGGTCTAACGCCGAAGCGGCGTTCTATCAGGGTCGCGTCCATCCATGTGTCCCTGGTGTAGTCCCAGATGGCATCCTCTTTACCGATAAACTGACACAAGTCTTTGTCTGCACTGACAATAACCGACGCAAGACCGCGCGCTCGTGCGGTGGCTGCGAGCGAACCGATGATGTCATCCGCTTCCACTTCATTGCTGGCCAGTGCTGTGATGCCTGCTGCCTGCACAAATTGCTTACAAAGGGTGAACTGATGCTTCAATTCAGCTGGTGCAGGCGGGCGATTGGCTTTGTAGGACGGATAGATCCGATGCCGGCGTGATCGGCCATGGCTTTCGTCGAAAGCACAAACGAGTGATGCTGGCTGGCGACGACTGAGTAGTTGATACAGAAACTCAGTAAAGCCGATAGCGGCGTGGGAGGGTTTGCCGTCTATATCTCTGGAGGCGTGGTGGACATGCCACGCCTGGTACACATAAATACTCGAGTCGACCAGATATAACGACTCTGCGTTATTTCTGGCCGATATCGATCGGGCCACAGAAAACCGGTGGCCTTGACAGCTTACTTTTTGCCGTATCTACGCTTGAACTTGTCAACCTGGCCAGCAGAATCGAGAATTTTCTGTTTGCCGGTGTAGAAAGGATGGCAGGAAGAGCACACTTCCACGTTCAGATCTTTGCCGATGGTGGACCGTGTGACGAATGCATTCCCGCAGCTGCAGGATACATTGACTTCGTCGTATTTTGGGTGGATCTCTGCTTTCATCACAGCCCTCTTCTAGTGTTGGCCGCGTCCAAAGGGCGCATGCATGTAAAATATAGTCAGCCGCCCAGCATAGCTCAAGTGATTCCTGACCACAAGCGTCGTGTGCGCTGGCCGGTCAGCCATTTTCTTGCTCTGCGAGCACCGTAACAATAGTGCCGTCATGTTCGATTTCAATAGTCAGCACAATTGGTGAGCAACATACATGACAGTCTTCGGTGTATTGCTGGGTACCGGCCGAGCAGTCGATCAATACACCAATTATCTCTCCACAAAACGGGCAGTCGATCTCATATTCTTCCATTTGCTCGCACGCGCCGTCAGCGGCTGTCTGCCGGTTTTATTGGAATGATATTCCGTGGTGGGTTTGTTGCAG